>CAZDPJ010000004.1:33669-84329 GCA_964507405.1 uncultured Staphylococcaceae bacterium | reverse complement strand
AGAAATAGCATAATATTAAATTTTATAGCACAACAACTGCAAAAGTCGGGTTATAACATAAAAGAAGAGAAAAATCAAGTATTTTCTCCTCTTTTTTCGACATATTTTTATTTTTTTTCTTTTTCTTGTGCTTTTTTCGATTTTACCTTGTGTAAAGCCTCATTAGTTTTACAGTGTTCATTGCCACATCTTATGGTTCCATTATCATCAATTAATGGTGCACCGCACTCTTGACAACGTTCTTTTAAAGGAATTCCCGAATAAGTAGTCTTACATTTAGGATAACAACTACAAGCATAGAATTTGGTTCCTTTAGAGCGTCCTCTAGCGCTGATACGTTCAACAATTTCACCTTCACCACAGACGGGACAAATAACACCGGTTGACACTGGTTCGGCTTTTTCTTTTTTCTTAATGAACTTACAATGAGGATAGCCAGAACATGCGGTAAACTCACCATATGGACCGCGTCTAATAAGTAAAGGTAAACCACATACAGGGCAAAACTCATCAGTCATTTTTGGATAAATCTTTACCATATTATCACGAGCATTTTCGATTAATGGTGCGAACATATCATAGAATTTCTTTAATTCTTCATACCATACAGCTTTTCCAGCAGCAATTTCGTCTAAGTTGTTTTCCATTTCCGCAGTATATTTAACATTAATTATTTCTGAGAAAAATTGTTCTAATTGTTCGGTTGTAAGACGTCCTTGAGGAGTAGGAACAAACGTTCTTTTCTCCATTGTTACATAACCTCTAGCTCTTAAAGTTTCCATCGTAAGTGCATAAGTAGATGGACGTCCAATTCCAAGTTCATCCATTTTTCTAATTAATCTTGCTTCTGTATAACGATAAGGAGGAGCCGTAAATTTTTGTTCTTTATTTAATTCTACAAGTTCTAATTTTTCATTTTGAATAAATTCAGGTAATCCCTCAATCTTTTCTTCTTCATCTAAACTAGATTCTTCATATACAGCTAAAAATCCATTGAATAATACTTTTTCACCATTTAAATTAAATAAATAATTATTATTTAAAATATCAATAGTTGTTGATTCAATCGTCGCATCACTCATCAAAGAAGCTACAGCACGATTATATATTAAAGAGTATATTTTAAATTCATCAGCTGCTAAATATTTTTTTACACTTTCAGGGGTTCTACTAATATTTGTTGGTCTGATTGCTTCATGGGCATCTTGAACATTTTTAGTTTTTTGTCCTGTCTTTTTCATTCCTTTAAAGTACTTATCGCCATATTTATCAGTAATATAAGTTTTTGCACTTTTAATAAATTCATCAGACAAACGAATTGAGTCAGTTCTCATATAAGTAATTAAACCCACACGTTCATTTGCAAGTTCAACCCCTTCATATAGTTTTTGAGCGATACTCATTACTCTTTTCGCATTATAATTATATTTAACACCGGCATCTTGTTGTAGAGTTGAAGTAATAAATGGAGGTTTAGAGGCACGAGCACGTGACTTTTTGTTTATTTCATCAACAATATATTCGCCCTCTTTGATAGCATCCATTACATTATTTACTTCATCTTCATTTTTTAAATCAATTTTTTCTGATTTTGTTCCTATAAATTTAGCCTTTAATATATATTCATTATTATCTACTTTTTTCTTTAAATTAGCAAATAAATCCCAATATTCTTGTTTATCAAAAGCTTCTATTTCTTTTTCACGATCAACTATTAATTTTAACGCAACTGACTGTACACGACCAGCTGATTTAGAGCCAATCTTTTGTTGTAATAGTCCAGATAACCTAAAACCAATAATGCGATCTAAAATACGACGTGACTCCTGAGAATGAACCAAATCCATATTTATTCCACGGTCATTCTTGATAGCCTTAGTTACAGCTGATTTAGTTATTTCATTAAACACAACCCTTGATACTTTTTCACTAGGTTCGTTTAATACTTCACTTAAATGCCAACTAATTGCTTCTCCTTCACGGTCCGGGTCAGTCGCAAGATATACATGTTCAGCCATACTTGCATCTTTTTTTAGATTTTTAACTACTTCCATTTTTTCTTGTAATATAGAATACTCAGGTTTAAAGTTGTTTTCGATATCAACACCAAATCCACCTTTACCTTTAATTTTTAAATCTCTAATATGGCCAATACTTGAATCAACTTTATATTCATCCCCTAAATAATTGGCAATTGTTTTACATTTTGCTGGTGATTCAACAATTAATAACTTCATGATCCTTCCACCTCATTTTAATTCAAGTGAAATTATATCATTTAGTAAATTTCTTGTCAAGAAAAGAATAAGAAAATTTATTTTATGTATCCTAATTCACTATCAAATAAACTAATTTAAAACAAATAATTTTTTTAAAATATCTTAATTAAAATATAAAAAGTAGAAATTTGTAAATATAAATCCAAAAAAATAGATAAGTTTTACAATAACTGCTATCATCTTATCTATTTTATATACCTTATGAAATTACATTACTTTAACTTTATAACAAATTCTAATACCATAATAATAATGATTATAGATAGATTCACTTGATAATTCTAATTCATCAGTTGTATGATAGAATTTATTAGCAACATCATCATAAACAAACCATGAATCATTGTCAGCTTTATTTCCCCTTCCCCCCCATGCATAACTAGAATCATCTTCTAGAATTTTTTTCAAATCTTTTTTTACTTGTTTTGGTAATTTATGATCTAAAAATAATTGTTTTACTTCTTTATCTTCTTTATATTTATTAAAGTCTTCTAAAGTTGGGACTGAGAAATAGTGTTGATTATCTTTTAATTTATCCATATTTTTTACATCAAAATCAGTTAATACGCGTGATGTTATTGTATCAAAATCATAATAATAACTTGGTTCATCAGTAAAAAATAATAAATCGTTGGATATTAGGTAAGCTACACCATCAATAACATCTAAACATATAAATGAAGCACCATTATCATCAATACTTTTTTTATCAGTATTTGAAAAATACCCATTATAAATAATATCACCTTTTTTTAAATCTTTATATCTAATTTCAGAATATAATGATTTAGCTTCATCTAAACTATTATGTTCAAGTAATAATCTTGCTTCTTGATATTGGCCTTGTTCAATAAATAATTTTGCTTGTTCTAATTTTTCTTCATTATTGGTAGAATAAGTAACTCCAACAAATGCTTCAAATATAAAGGCTAAAACAATAAAACCAAGTAATAATTTAGATAATATACTTTTTCTAAATGTTGCAATCGATGTAATAATTAATGAAGATAAAATAACATATGTAGGAATTATCATAAATAACCATAAAGGCATATCACCAATTACTATAGCACCAACTAAATAGATAACAAAAGCAGGAATAAGGCAAATAAAGACGCCTACTTTCCAACCTAATTTTCGACATACAAAAATCATTGATATCGCAATACAATACATTAAACCAAAAGAATAAGTATATAATAATCCTTCAGATGTAGCTTGTGAGAAAAACAATGTCCACCAACATAAAAGAAGAATTACAAATAAGTAATTAGAAAAGTTTACTGCTTTTATTAAAAAATATTTAATTGAAACTTTTTCTCCACCTATTATTTTCACTAAAATAAAAATTGGTAGTAATAATAACACAATAAAACCAAGTACTGCTGGAACAATACAAATCGGAGCTTCAGTTCCAACATTTACTAACATTATAATTCCACCAATAAGTGATAAAATGTATGGAATTATTATAAGAATTCCGCCTCCACCAACTGAATCATCATAATATCTAGATGAAGCAGTACCTACTAAAGACCCATCAGGTCCATATATATTAAAATCAGCCATAATTTACTTATCCTTTCTAATATTATTTATTAAGTAGCTCTTTAGCCACAGGTCCATAAGTTTTTCTATGAACAGGAGTTACACCATATTTCATAAGGGCATCACGATGAGCTTTAGTTGGATATCCTTTATTTTGTTTAAATCCATATTCTGGATATAATTTATCAAGTTCATCCATAAATTCATCTCTGGATACTTTCGCAACAATACTTGCACAAGCAATAGTAAAACTAAGTTCATCCCCTTTAATTATTGATTCATGAGGAATATCAAGGTCAAGTGGCATAGCATCAATTAGAACATACTCCGGTTTTATTTCTAATTCCTTAATTGCTTGATGCATTGCGAGTTTTGTTGCTTCATAAATATTAACCTCATCGATTACTTTTTCATCAATAAATATCGTTGAAACAGCAATTTTCTTTTCTAAAATTATATCATTTAACTCTTTTCGCTTTTTCATTGAAATTTTTTTAGAATCAGTTACTCCTTCAATATAACAATCACTAGGCATAATAATTGCTGTTGCACATACAGGACCAGCAAGAGGTCCTCTACCTACTTCATCGATCCCCGCAATATATTTATATCCTTCTTCATGAAGTTTTTTTTCAAATACATAATTATCAATTACTTCTTTTTTCATATTTCCACCCGGTCTAAAGAAATTTTTCCAAAAGCCTCATTTCGATATTGTTGTAAAATAAATCTTGAAGTTTCATCAGGATTAACTGAAGAATCATTGTACTTAATATTTTCCAATTTTCCAATTTGATTTATTATTTCAACCACACTTAAATTATTATCTAATTGATACCTTAAAGATAAAGCTGAAGGATAATACTTAGTTAAATAATCAATAAAGTAAATAACTATATCATGAACAGGTAAAATAGCATCTTTTATCGCACCTGTTATAGCAAGATGATATCCAATTTGTTCTTCTTCAAATTTAGGCCAAAGAACACCAGGGGTATCTAATAACTCAATATTTTGATTTATTCTTATCCATTGTTGACTTTTAGTAACACCAGGCTTATCCCCTACTGTAGCAACTTTTTTCCCAACCATTGCATTTATTAGCGTTGATTTACCGACATTAGGAATTCCTGTCATCATCGTTTTAATTGGTCTAGGTCTTAATCCTTTTTTCGCATCACTAGCTCTTTTTGAAGCCATTAAGTTTTCAAGTTCTTTAAATACTTGTTTAACATCTTTTTGATTTTTACTATTAATCTCTATAGCTTTAATATTTTGTTCTTTATAAAAATCAAGCCATTTTTTAGTTTCAACATCATCTGCTTTATCTTTTTTAGTTAAGACATATAAAGTTCTTTTATTTTGTAATAATTTTTTAAGTTCAGGATTAAATGAAGAATGAGGAATTCTAGCATCAAGTAATACTATTACAACATCAACTAATTTAATCTTTTCATTTATTTCTCTTAAAGCTTTCGCCATATGTCCTGGATACCAGTTAATGCTAGTTTTATTTATTTCCATATTCTTTTCACCTTTTATTTTATTTTTTCATATGGTATCATAACAGCAACTTTGTATTTAGCAACACCTATAATATTTTTTTTAGGGACAAGGCCTATTCTTCTACTATCATAACTACCATTATAATTTCTATTATCACCCATAATGAAATAATAACCTTCTGGAATAATTGTCGTTTCAACTATTTCATATTCATTAGTTATTTCATTATATTTTTTATATTTAAATGTTCCATCAAAACTTTCATTTAAATTAATTCTATTAAGTTCACGCTCTAAATATTCATCGCCATAGTATGAGTACTTTTGTTTGATAGAATTAAGCATATCTTCATAATAATTAGTTGGGAAATAACTTTCATCAATCTTTTCTCCATTAATTATTAATGTATGAGTTGACCAATTCCAAGTAACTTTATCACCTGGTAATCCAATAACTCTTTTAATATAATAACTATCATTTGTAATAGAACCTAAATTATCTTCTTTTGTTATTTTTGCGACGACAACATCAAATCGATCAACCTTATCTAAATAAGATATTAATACATTCTCTTTATTTTCAATTGTCGGATTCATTGATGTACCTGAAATTGGTGTAATAATAAATAAATGACTATATATTCCCACCGCAATATTACAACAAATCGGAAGAATTAATAACCAGTCTAAAACCGTAAAGATTTTCTTTTTAACATTAAAACTTAATTTATCTGTTATTTTTTTTACTTTTGTTGGAATGACTAGTTCAAGTATTAAATATATTAATCCAATAGCTGAAATAATATAACAAACAAGCATTATAATATTTATATATTCTGTTGTATTTGTATTACCCACTTCATCAGTATATATTGTATTATAGTTTTTAGATATTGTTAATAAAGGATAACAAATACTACAAATTATAAAACCAATTAGACGTTTCATAATTTTAGTACTTATTGTAAAGCGTTCCATTAATTGATTATTATCATCAAAAAACTTTTCTAATATATTTTTTTTCATAAATTAGCACCTTATAAATTATTTAAGATACTTTCAAGTTCATATTCATCAACTAATACTTCACGTTGTTTACCTTTAACAGTAGGGCCTAAGACACCTAGTTTTTCAAGAGCCATTAAAATATCATTAACACGATTAAATCCCATACCAAATTCACGTAACAATGCATTATTTGAAGCATTTTTATTACGTACAACATAGTATGCAACTTCCTCAAATCTTTCATCATCAAGTCCCGATGACTTAATAGGACCAATATTTTGAGCCATTTGTCTTGAAGTTGTTGATTGATGAATTTCTTCTTTTGTTACAATATAATCACATTTATTATTTTCTTTTAAGAAATTAATTACTTTCTTTAAGTCACTATTATCAACATATGCTCCTTGAAGACGCTTTTCTATTTTTCCTGCATATTTAATAAGCATATCACCATAGCCTTCAAGAGTTTCTGCACCACCTTTACCAAGTATAACTCGAGAATCTTCAAATGAAGAAACTTTAAAGGCGATACGTGTATCGAAGTTTGCTTTAATTGATCCCTTAATAACATCTTTAGATGGACGTTGAGTTGCTAGAATAACATGAATACCAGCTGCTCTTGCTTTCGCCGCAATTTTTTGAATCATATCTTCAACATCAGCAGCAATACCAGTGAACCAATCACCAAATTCATCAATAATAACGATAATATATGGGAGTTTTTGTTTTTTATCTTCAACTAAACGTTTATTAAATTCTTTAAAATCTTTTTCATTATACATTTCAAAGATACGATATCTTCTTTCCATTTCTTCGTAAACCCAAGTTATCGCAGAAGGGAAATCTTCTTTATCGCTAATAACTGGCATAGCAAGATGAGGAATATCTTCGTATGGAGTAAGTTCAATTCGTTTTGGATCCATTAAAACTAAACGCATATCACGAGGTGTAAAGTGATAAAGAAGACTTAAAATGAAAGTATTTAAACATACGCTTTTACCCGATTTAGTTGTCCCCGCAATAAGACAGTGGGGCATTTCACCAATATCACATATCATTGGTAATCCATAGTTATCTTTACCTACAACAACAGGAATTTTACATTTTGTTTCCTTAAATTCTTTACTTTTAATAATATCACCAAGTTGAACTATATTACGATACTTTTCACTTTTTGGAACTTCAATCCCCGCATAAGGTTTTCCTGGAATTGGGGTTTGAATTCTAATTCTTTCAACTTCCAAATACATAGCTAAATTATCTTCACAAGTATTGATTATATTGACATTAACCCCAGGTGCTACTTTTATCATAAACTGTGTAACTGTTGGACCAAAGATATAATCTACTACTTCAGCTTTAATATTAAAGTCTTTTAAAGTATTATTAATGACTTCTTTTTGATGTTCTGCTTCTTTTTTATCATCTTGACTAGTTCCATTTGAAGTTGTTAAGAATTCTAGTTTGGGAGGAATATATTTGCTTACCTTAGGAGCCTTAATTTCAACACTTGGCGTTCTTTTTTCTTCTAACTTTTCTAAAGAAGGATTAGATGAAACTCGAGGTTTCGGCATTGTTACAACTCTTTCTTCTGTCTTAGGAGACTGATAATCTTTATATGGAGTTGTACTTTCTTCCTTTTCTATTTCTGATTCATTAAAGAAATCAAGCGGTAAATCTTCTATTGATGCTTCTTTTTCTTCTTCAACATAATATCCTCTTTCATCTGGAATTATGGCATCTTGAAGTGGTGTTAGAGCTTCATCATTATGTGCATCTTCCACAACTTCTTCTAAATTAGCATTATTCTCTTTTTCATTTAATTCTTCACGATAGCGATCATAATATTCTTTATTTAAGCCTTTATTTGGTCTAATAAAATCATATGTCGAAGGATCTCGGTGATATCCCATTCTTTCATTTTCTGTTTTATCTACTTGTTTACCATAATGAGGTGAAATTATGTATTTTTCTTCCTTTTTTTCTTCTTTAACCGGTGATTCATTATCTTCTCGAGTTACTCTAAACACATAAAATTCACGTTTTTTATCTTGTTCTTTACTCATTTTTCATATCCTCCTCTAATTCTTCTAATTGTTCATTAATTTGATTAAAGTATAAATCTTCGGACTTATCAAAAATAGCCTTACTATAAGTTTTATTTGTTTCATCAGAGACAATATCAATAATAACTAAACATATTTTTCTTAAAGCAATATTTATTGTTGAACCAAGCACTAATTTTTTTATCCAATATACGGGATTTGCGTAGTTCAAAACACCAAGTACAACTTTTTTTATTTTACTGCTATTAACTTTAGTTGCGGCTTTCAAGGCTTTGTTATCACTAATTTGTTTACGGACTTCCATAAATCTAAATATCTGAGAAATAGTCATTTTCTTAAATGGTCTTAAGAATGGTTTATTAAAAACTTCTTCAATACGAAATGATAAATATCTTAAGAATAAAATTAATTCTTCAATTGATAGTTCATATAAAGGATATTTAGATTCAGGATAATATTCACCAGCAACAACATTAATAGTTTCAATAATTGTTGAACCTAGAATTTGAAATCTTTCTTTCGTTTTCAATCCCTCTGTATTTGTTAAGAATTTATCTTTAATTTCTTCGATTTGAAATTTTATTTTTTCTTCATCTGGATTTATATTTAGTTTTTTATCTTTTCTTATTTTTTCATCTTTTTTTAATGATACTATCATCATTATTCCATAGATGGTAGTTGATAAACAAAAACCTAGTAAAACACCTACTAAAAGAACTGTAAAAGTTTGCATTGTAAATGATTCACCTAGCTTTTTAAATAATTCTGTAAAAAAATCATCTATTTGTTGAATTGATAGTAACATTATCATCATTTCCTTTAATTTTTATGTTTATTTATTATTTTACTACAAATCAATAAAAAGTGCAATTAATAAAATAATAAACTTTTTTAACTTGCATTAATTTATATTTTAGGTTATAATTACAATAAATAAACTATGAGAGGTAATTTTTTATGAAACCATACTTAATTGTTATAGACTTAGATGGAACTTTGATGAGTGATTTTAGTACTTGTGATGAAGAAACTTTTAATTATTTACGATATCTTCAAGATGATGGTCATATTATAATGCTTGCGACCGGACGTCCATTTCGTTCAAGTTACTTTGTCTATCAAAAGTTAGGTCTTCATACACCTATTATTAATTATAATGGGGCGAGAATCACCAATCCCACTGATATAAATTTTCCAACAACTGATCTTCGAATTGATCGAAATGATCTTCTTAATATAATTGAACATATTAGACCATGTCTAATAAATGTCTTTTGTGAAATTATTGATGATATTTATGTTATGGAATATAATGATGATATTCATCCTTTTTTACATGTTGATGGGGGAATCCTTCATGTTGGTGAATTAAAGGATATTTTACCTGGCAATCCTAATGGTGCATTATTTTTTATTGAATTAGATAAAGTAAAAATATTTGAAGATTATATCGAAAATGAATATTCAGGAAAACTTTTATCCAGACACTGGTCAGTAGATGGATATCATATTGTTGAAATATATAATCCATTAGTAGATAAAAAAACCGGTTTTTTAGATGCAATGAAATATTATAATATACCAAAAGAACAAACAATTGCAATTGGTGATGGTCATAATGATATTGGACTTTTAAGTGAAGCTGGAATATCTGTTGCGATGAAAAATAGTCATCCATCATTAACTAAAATTGCTAAATATACAACCGATACTAGCCAAAATCAAGGGGTTCTAAAATTTCTTAAATCATTTTTTGAAAACTAAAACGAAAGTATTTATTGCTTTCGTTTTTTTAAAAAAAAGGCCATAACTGACCTTTTATAAACATTTACTTTAATTTAATTGTTCTTATTAATTTTTGAAGAGATTCTTTAGGTTTAGCTATCGCCTCATTGAGAGAACATATATCAGGAACAATTGCATAGACTTCAATATTATCTAATTTTATACTACTTCCTCCGACAACAATAATCAATCTTTTAGGATTATATTCCATAATACCTTTAATAATTTTCCCATCTAAAGTTTGTTCATCAAGTCTACCTTCTCCTGTAATAATAACATCATATTTATTACAAATATCTTTAAAATTAATTAATTTTAAGATTGTATCAGTTCCTGATACCATTTCGGCTTTAATAATTTGATTAAAACTAAAACCAACACCACCAGCAGCCCCTTCTGATTTATTTGATAATATTTGATTATTTAAATTCTTCTTTTTTACTATTTCAACAAAGGCCTTAATATTTGCTTCCATCACTTCTAAATCGCTAATTTTAGCGCCTTTTTGAGGTGCAAATACGTAAACAGCACCGTTTTTTCCAAGTAATGGATTTAAAACATCAGTTAAAACTTCAACATTAATATTTTTAAATAAATCACTTATACAAGTAATATCAATATCATCTACTTCTTTTAATTTAGCATTATTTAAATTTGTAATAATACAACCACTCTTATCATAAAACTTAACACCTAGTGCTTCAAGCATTCCACTACCAGCATCACTACTTGCACTACCACCAATACCAACAATAATGTTCTTGGGATGATGTTTATTAATGCCTTTTAAAATCATTTCGCCAAGTCCATAACTTGATGCTTCATATGGCGCTAGTTCATCTTGTTTTAAATATTGAATTCCACATGCTTCAGCAAGTTCAACGTAAAGCGAAGATGATTTATCATCAAATAAGTAACGTGAAGAGTGAATTCGTCCAATAGCATCATTCACATCAAACTTAAGATAATCAAGCTTTTTAATTTCCTTGATTACATCTAAAAAACCTTCCCCTCCGTCAGCAATCGGAATCATATCAACATCTAAATTTCTTTTATTTAATTCATCTTTAATGATATTACCTGCTTCTTTGGATGAAAGAGTACCTTTAAAAGAATCAACCATAACCATTACTTTAAGCTTTTTTTCTTTTTTAACAAAATCATGTTTAAATATAACTGATATCTTCTTGTAAACAAGATAAGTAATAGAACAAACAACAAAAGCAATTAAGGCATTAAATGGTATTGCGGCATAAAATAAATACTTAAACATATAATTAGATTCATTAATGTTATTTATCATTGGTAATGCAGCAAGTAATGTATTAATATCATTTTTAAAAAACATTTTTAAATATATTGGTATTGTAACTAAATTAGATAAACCTCCAAAAATAGTCCATATAAAAACGGCAACAATTAAAGATATTACTCCACCTTTTTTAGTTTTATTAAAACGATAAATCAAACCACTAGGAATAACAACTAATAAACCAATAATTAAATCACCAAGTTCACCAACATAAGCGGTATGAGAAAAAGGTAACTTTAATAAAAACCTAATAATAACCAGTACTATTGCATCAACCGGTCCATAAACTAAAGCTATTAATATAATTGGTAACATTGAAAAATTAATTTCTAAAAATGATGGAAAAAAAGGTAATGGAAATTTAACAAAATCATATAAAATAACTGACAAAGCCCCAAAAATACCTACTTTTGTAATACGATTTATTAATTGCTTACGCTTTAACAATTTAATTCCTTCTTTCTTTAAAAAAATGCCCACTACGGGCATTTAATTTATTCTTTCATCTAGACTATACTATCGGTTTTGGAATTTCACCAAATCATGCATTGCTCGTGGACTATAACCACCGGTCGGGAATTACACCCTGCCCTGAATTATTATTTATTTTTATTTTTTTCTTGATATAGTTCTTTAGATATTTCATAATATAAATTTTTTTCTATTTCCTGTTCTTTAATTAAATTAGAACCAATATTTCTTAATCCTTCTTTTACAGGTTTTTTCTTTATACTCATGTTATCACCAATAAACTATATGATGTAACGATTTATATTATGTTATTTTTTAACTACTTTTTTGATATCTTCATATCTATAGCCTTTAGCTATTAATGATGTTATTATTTTATTAGGTTCTTTGTTTTTACTTAATAATTTATCATATTCTTTTTTTAAATTATCAACTGAATCACTACCATATTCAATACTTGAAAGTACTTTATTAATAATATCATTATGATAACCATCACGAATTAATTTTTGATAAATTAATTCTTTTTGTTTTTTTTGAGGATGCTTTAATATTTGTTTCTGATATTTTATTGTTACATTATATGCATTCTCATATTCAGTATTAGATGAATATTCAACTAAATATTTATTTATTGTCTCATCTTTAATGCCAAGTTGTTCTAATTTATATTTAACAAGAATGGGACCTACTTTATTTTTGACTGCTTCACTAATGTATTCTCTTGCATATCTATCATCATCTAAATAATGAATATTGTTTAATCTTTGAATAATGCTATCAATTGTTACATCATCAATTTTTTTATTTCTTAAATATGAAACTACTTCCCTAGTTGTTCGTTGTTTATAATCAATATAATGTAAGACTTTATCAAATATAACTAATTCATCTTTACTTTTAACTATTTTTTTCCAAGTCAAGTCATCAAAAATAGCATTTTTAATTATTCGATTATTAACAATACCATCCTCAGTAAAAGTAATTGGTTCATCTTTATCACTAGTATATACAAGATATTTCTTTCCTTTTTGTTCAACTCTTAAAATTCTGATTTCACTCATTTACTAGAACCTTCATTAATTTGTTCGGGAGAAAAACCTTCACCATGAACTTCACTTGCTTTTGTTACATAGATAAAAGCTTTAGGATCAATACTTTTAATTATTTCTTTCATTTTATAAAACTCATTATTATGCATTACACATACAATTAGTGTTTTATCAAAACCCGTATATCCGCCTTTCGCATCAATAATAGTAATCCCTCTATCTAATACTTTAAATATTTGTTCTTTAATTTCATTAGGTGAGGTTGTAACAATATTAACACATCTTGCATTAAAACCACTAAAAATGATTAAATCCATTACATAACCAGAAATAAAAATGAAAATTGTACCATAGAAAATTACAAAAATATCATTAAAATAAATACCTGATAAAAAGACAATAACTCCATCAATAATTATTAAACTTATTGAAAAAGGAATTTTACAATATTTATAAAGGATTTTTTGAATAATATCCACTCCACCAGTTGACGCACCTGACCTAATAGCAAGACCTAAACCAAACCCAGATATTGCGGCACCAAAAATAACAATAACTAAATATGCACCTGCGGATGCAATATTAGAGCCCCCAATTAAAAGGGAATTACTTTGAAATTCTGTAATATTAGGAATTGTATCAATTAAAACATTTTTATATAAAAGTTCAAATAGAAAAGTGTAAACCGGCGATATCAGTGATGCATAAACAGTTTTTAAAAAGAAAGATTTATCAACAAATATTAAAGCAAATATTAATAAAATACCATTTAGCACTAACATAAATAATGAAGATGACATCCCTGTCATATCTTTCAATAACGTTGATATTCCACCAACACCACCAATTATAACATTATTAGGGTCAAGTAATAATGAATAAGCAGCAGCCATTAATATTACTCCTAAATTAATACAAATAAATTCTTTAATATTCTTTTTGGTAAATATTTTCTTTTTCATACATACCTCTTCTATTTTTTATTCCATTTTAAATATGCATCAATAAACATCTCTAAATCACCTTCTAAAACATTAGTTGGATTAGTTGATTCAACTTGAGTACGGTGGTCTTTTACTAGTGAATATGGATGGAGAATATAACTTCTAATCTGACTTCCAAATCCATTTTCTAATAATTCACCACTAATATTTTTGATTAGGCTTTCTTGTTCTGCCATTTCACGTTGATATATCTTTGATTTTAATACTTGTAACGCTCTTTCTTTATTTTGAATTTGACTTCTTTCATTTTGACAACTTACAACAATACCAGTTGGTATATGGGTAATTCGAACTGCTGAATCCGTTTTATTAATATGCTGTCCACCAGCTCCACTTGCTCGATAAGTATCGATTTTAATATCATCCAAATTTATGTCAACTTGAATATTACTATCAATTTCAGGGGTAACCATACAACCAGAAAAACTAGTATGACGTCTAGCATTACTATCAAAAGGAGAAATTCGAACTAACCGATGTACACCTTTTTCTCCTTTTAATATTCCATATGCATTTTTACCTTTTATCATAAAAGTAGTACTTTTAAGTCCTGCATCAATTGCTTCTTCATAATCAATTAACTCAAATTCAAAATTATTTCTTTCAGCGTATCTTTTATACATTCTATAAAGCATTAATGTCCAGTCTTGAGACTCCGTTCCACCTGCTCCTGGATGTAATTCCACAATTGCATTTAAATGGTCATATGGTTCATTTAATAATTGAGCAATTTCAAATTTTTCTAATTTTTTACTAAGACTATTAATTATTGTTTCTGCTTCCAAATAAAGAGTAACATCATCAAGTTCTAAAATCATTTCAATTTTTTCATTTTCCTCTAATAAATCTTGATAAGTTGATATTGTCTCTTTTATAGAATTATTATGTTGTAAAAAAGTTGCGGCTGAGGTTGCATCATCCCAAAAAGACGCTTCACTCATTTTTACTTCATTTTCTTTTACTTCATTTATCATTTTAGGAATATCTAAAACTTTATTTAAAGCCTCTATCCTATTTTTAAAATCTTCATAAGCCTTAGTAATTTCAAATTTTTCCATAATTACCTCATTTATTTTTCATTCATACCACAACAATGTTTATACTTTTTACCACTACCACAAGGGCATGGATCATTACGTCCTACTTTTTTATTTTTATTAACTACAGGTTTACGTTTTTGAGGTTCATCATTTCCAGCATGAGTTCCTGTAGGTTTAGCAACTTCCTCACGTTTTAGATTATCACGAAGTTGAGCTCTACTAGCATATACTGTTACTTCACTTTCAATATTAGCTATAAGTTCGTTAAACATATCAAATCCAATCATTTGATATTCTCTTAATGGATTAACTTGAGCATAAGCTTGTAAACCAACGCTTTGACGTAAACTACTCATTTTATCAATATGATCCATCCAGTATTTATCAACTGTACGAAGTAAAATTACACGCATAAATTCTTGATACATTTCAGGAGATACTTGTTCTTTCTTTAATTCTAGATTATAAACTAATTTATCATAAACAATTTCCTTAATTTCATCTATTGTTTTATCTTCAAATTCAAATTCTTCAAATGTACCAAAATTAAAATATTTATTGATAAATTCTTTCATAAAGCGTTCTGGATCAACACCTTTAGAACGTTTATTTTCAGTATCTATAAATGAAGGTACCGTTGCTTCTACTACCGATTTCATCATCTTTTTTATTAATGGTTCAACATCATCAAGGAATAAAATATCTTTTCTTTGACCATAAATTATTTCACGTTGTTTTCTTAATACTTCATCATATTCAACAACACTTTTTCTACGATCATAGTTATATCCTTCAATTTTACGTTGAGCACTTTCAACAAAACGACTAAACATTTTAGATTCAAGTGGCGTTTCATTTCCTTCATCATCAGGGCTTGCAATCATTCCAAGAATTTTTTCAAAACGTTCGCCACCAAATCTTACCATTAATTCATCTTTTGTAGACAAGTAGAATCTACTATATCCAGGATCACCTTGACGACCACTTCTACCTCTCAACTGATTATCGATACGACGAGCTTCATGACGTTCAGTTCCGATAACCGCAAGGCCACCAAGTTCAACTACGCCTTCACCAAGTTTAATGTCGGTACCACGACCAGCCATATTAGTTGCAATAGTAACGGCTCCTTTTTGGCCAGCTTTCGCAACAATTTCAGCTTCTCTTTCATGTTGTTTTGCATTTAATACATTATGAGGTACACCATAACGCTTTAATATACTTGATAACAATTCACTTGTTTCAATTGAAATTGTACCAACTAGAATTGGTTGCCCTTTTTCATGGCGTTCTTTTATTTCTTTAGCAATTGCTTTATATTTTGCTTCCTCTGATCTAAAAATTAAGTCAGGTTCATCTTTTCTAATAACTGGCATATTAGTTGGAATTTCAATAACTAACATATTATAAATATTTCTAAACTCTTCTTCTTCCGTTTTGGCAGTACCAGTCATACCAGCTAATTTTTTGTACATTCTAAAATAATTTTGGAATGTAATTGTCGCAAGCGTTCTTGTTTCTTTCTTTATTTCAACATTTTCTTTTGCTTCTAAGGCTTGATGTAACCCTTCACTATATTGTCTACCATGCATAAGTCGACCAGTAAATGGGTCTACAATAATTACTGTACCATCTTGAACAACATAATCTTTATCCTTAAACATTATATAATTGGCCCTTAAAGCATTATTAATATGATGAACTAAATTAACATATTTAATATCATAAATATTATCAACACCAAAAAACTTTTCTGCTTTTTCAATACCTTGTTCAGTAATTGTTACATGTTGGTCTTTAACATCTACCTCATAATCACCGTCAGGATGATCTTCAGTTTTTTCATGCAATCCTTTAACAAATGTATTTGCTTGAAGATAAAGGTTAGGCCCTTTTTTCTCACCACCAGAAATAATTAATGGCGTACGAGCTTCATCGACTAAAATGGAGTCAACTTCATCGACGATTGCGAAATTCATTTTAGGACGTTGAACCATTTGTTCTTTATAAATTACCATATGGTCACGAAGATAGTCAAAACCAAGTTCATTATTAGTTGAGTATGTAATATCACAATTATATTGTTCTTGTTTTTCTTCAGGTGTCATATCTCGTAAATTAAGACCAACTGTTAAGCCTAAGAATTTATGTACAGCTCCCATTTCTTCAGCATCACGTCCTGCTAAATATTCGTTAACCGTAACAATATGGACCCCTTCACCAGTTAAAGCATTTAAGTATGCGGGCATAACACTTGTTAAAGTTTTACCTTCACCAGTCTTCATTTCCGCAATATTACCAAAATGCATAGCTGCAGCACCAATAATTTGAACTTTAAATGGTGTTAATCCTAGTACTCTTGTTGATGCTTCACGTACTGTTGCGAAAGCCTCTACAAGTAATGAATCAAGTGATTCACCATTTTTTATTCTTTCTTTAAATTCTATCGTTTTATGTTGTAGCTGTTCATCAGATAACTTTTTATATTCATCTTCTAACGCAACAACTTGATCTGCTAATTTCTCACATCTTTTAAATTCTTTATATGATGGATCAAATAATTTTTTAAACATTAGGAATCTCCCCTTTCATCTATTATATATCATACCATTTTTTCTATTTTTTTTCAAGGTATTTGTAAATGGTATTATTAATATCTTATTATAAATTATAAATTTAGATTTTTTTATCCAAAATATTATTCTTTACGACTTTTTCTTTTTATTGATTCTTCAAGTGAATATTCACATCCACAATAATCTTGACGATATAAGTCATACTCTCTCGCAAGCATTGTTGATTCTAAATATCCATTTTCTTTTTTAAAATCAGAATATAAATATTTACATTTATTAGTATCTAATAAATTACCTATTTCATTTATCCATTTACTATTTTTATGAGGGCTAACTGATAAGGTAGTTGTAAAATAATCAAAGTTATTCTTTATTGCTTGTTCTTGTAATTTTTTCATTCGAAATAAATAACAATTATAACATCTCATACTTTTTTCTGGTAAATGACTATATTCTTTTATATTTTCTAAAAATACTTCATATGGTGCTTTTTCAACAATTAAGTTAACCTGATAATCTAACTTACTTAAAAGTTCAATTTGGGTGTTGAGTCGCCTATCAAATTCACTATTTGGATAAATATTAGGATTATAATAATAAATAGTTATATCAAAATAATTATGAAGCAAATTAATAACATGAGTACTACATGGGCCACAACAACTATGAAGTAGTAATTTAGGCTTCTTTTTTAATAATGAAATTTTTCCTAGTTCAGACTTAAATTTTTCATATTCTGCCATTGCATTCCTCCAAAATTTCAATTAATTTTTGATAATTATCAACAACTTTAATATCAAGATTTAATAAATTATTTTCATGCTTTCTATTTAGCCAAACCCCATGAATAAATGAATTAGTACAACCTACCATATCAAAATGATAATCATTACCTATATACCAAATATCTTGAGAACTTTCAACTAATTTTTCTTTTTTTAAATAATTTATTATTAAATTAAAAGTGATGTCGCTTGGTTTTCTCATTAAATAATCAGCTGTAGAAAAGACCTCATTAAAATATTTATCAAGGTTAAATTCAACTAATTCATGCTTTAACTCATTACTACTAAAACAACTATTACTTAAAATATAAAGGGGAATATTATTATGTTTTACATATTCTAAAAATTGGTCTATACCTTCTACTTTTTTTCGTTTCATTGTAATATCAACAAACTCAACTTCAAGCTTATCAAAATTTACTTCACTTATAAACCCAACGGTTTTATCAAAATAATTCAAACAATTTCGAAAATTTAATTCAAAATTATCATTATTTCTTTTTTTTAAACATTCATTAATTATTAAATAAAACTCATTTAATACATCTTTATAAGGCATTTTCTTTAAAGAATAATGATCATATAAATATCTAATTCCTTCTTCAAAAGAAGAATTAATTGTATCAATAATCGTTCCACCTAAATCCATTACAATTACCTTAGGTTTTTTCATTTTGTTACCTTCTTTTAATTCATATTTCTAATGTATTATATCAAAATTTAGCTAAAAAATAAAGAAAAAAGTCTTTATTCATATCTATCTAAAATATATAATAATTTCTATATTAAAAAAAGCCACCAAATGGTGACTAGTTTTGTTCTCTTTGTGATCCTGTTGGATTTAATATACTATATCCAACATTTACTAAGTGATCAGCTACACGCTCAAGACCAGAAATGGTAGATGAATAATAAGGACTAACATCAACATGACAGTTACCTTCAGCAAGTCGGTTAAAGTGACTAGCAATTAATTCATCTTTCATAATATCTGTTTGTTCTTCTAACCTTGTTAAATGAGGTAATTCTTCTTTATTTAGATTTTCAAAAGCATCTTTTGAAATAGTAAACATTTGTAAAATAATGCCTTTCATCTTTTCAATTTCTTGTATGGCATTATCTGAAAAAGATAAGTTTTTACTTTTCATTTCAATACCAATTTCATGAAAGTTTTCAGCATGGTCACCTATCCTTTCTAAGTCATTTAGAACGTGGAAATAGGAACCTATTAATTTTTCACCACTCTTTTCAACATTCACTGATAAATCAATTAAAAACTTTGTTAATGCGCTATTCGTAAAGTCAATAATTTCTTCATTTTTACTTATTTTTTCACTATAATCAGCATTTCCATTTTCCATCGCAATAAAGGAATTATTTATATTTTCTTCAACTAAATTAAACATATAATCCATTTCTTTTTTTACTTGCATTAAAGCAATCGTAGGAGTTGTTATTAAACGATTATCAACATATTTTAGTGTTAATACAATATCAGTATCACTCTTATCTTTAATAACAATTTGTGAGAATTTAACTAAATGTTTAACAAATGGAAGTAATATACAAGTTGTTGAAACATTAAATACGACATGGAATAATGAAACCCTCATTTGTAAAGACATTTGATCATTTCCAGGAAAAATTGATTCTAATGTATTTACTATTTGATCATTAAATATCCAAATTAGAACTGTAAAGATTATTGTTCCAATAATATTAAAAGTAAAGTGAATTAACGCAACACGTTTAGAATTAGCATTAGCCCCAAATGATGCAAGTAAAGCAGTCACACAAGTACCGATGTTCGCACCTAAAATAATAAATAAAGCTAAATCTAAATCTAAAATACCAGTACCAACCATCGTAATTACTACACCAGTCGATGCTGAAGAACTTTGAATAAGAGCAGTAAAGATAACTCCAATTAATATTAATAATAATGGAAAATCAACTTTTTTAAAAATATTAGTGAACATCGTTGATATTAATTCATTTCCAAAAGCTTGGTCACTACTCATAACATTAAGTCCAACAAAGATTAAACCTAATCCACAACATAACGTTCCTATTACTTTTATTCTTTCTTTTTTAACAAAGCCCATCATTACGCCAACAAAGGCAAGTAAATACATTACCATATTAAAATAATCATTTTTTAAAGCAACAAGTAAACCAGTAATAGTAGTACCGATATTCGCACCCATAATAATTGGTGTTGCTTGCATTAGTGTCATTACTCCAGCATTAACAAGACCAATTACCATAACTGAGGTCGCTGATGAACTTTGGATAATCGCCGTAACACCTGCTCCAATACCAACGCCTGAAATACGATTATTGCTTATTTTTCCAAGTAGTCTCTTCATTCCACTTCCTGCACTTTTTTCTAGTGCATCACTCATATAGTTCATACCAACAATAAAGATACCTACTCCAGCAAGTAACCAAATAAGACTGTGTATCAGTTGTAATATTTCATCTGGTGAATTCATAATTATAGTCTCCTTTTATTAATACGCAATTATTATATCAAAAAAGAAATGAAATGAAAAGAAAAAAGAGTAGAAATATAGCAAAATATATACTTAATAATTATTATTTACTATTTTTTCTTATATAACTTATCATCTAACTATTATATTTTAACATATAATAATAATTTAATACTAAAAATATATATTTATATTATTAATAACAGAACTTTCTCGAAAAACTTTTAAAAGTTGTTCTGGTTTTATACAATAACAAATGTTCTTCCTTATAACGAGGTTATTTTTTAGTTATATACCATGTAAAAAAACTTTACTTAAAAATTTAAAAAGCATACTTTAAAAGTATGCTCATTTACATTATTTAGGTTCAATCAATCCATATCCACCATCTTGGCGTAGATATACAATTGTTTGTTTATGATTTTCTTCATTAATAAATGTATAAAAATCATGATCTAATAATTCCATTTGAATAATTGCTTCTTCTACTGTCATTACCGTTAATTCAATTGATTTATTTTTTATTTTAATAGATTCTGTATCTTCATCTTTTGTTTCAACTAAATCACTAAAGTAATTAGCAATTCCTTCACGTTTACGAATAATGGAATTAACCTTCTTTTTATGTCGTAAGAGTTGTCGCTCTATTTTATCTATAGCATTATCAACTGCCATATAAAGCGTTTCACCTTGACTTTCGGCTCTTAAAATGATGTTTTTGGTAGGTATAGTAATTTCGACAACACAATGTTTTTCAAAACCTTTACATAAGACATTTGCGACAATAGGTTCACTATTACTAAATAATTTATCTAGTGATAATACTTTTTGTTCAATGTCTTCACGTGCACTTGTTGAAAGTTTAACCTGACCATTTCCTCTAATGTTTACCTTCATAATTTTACAACTCCTTTTCTTTATTTTTGAAGAATTATCTCTTCACTAATATTTTATCATATTATTTAAAGTTTGTAAATATAAATTATAAATTTTTATTTATTTTTTAATAAATAAGAATAAATATATCATTTACAGTTTCTTCAAAATATGAAAAGAAAAGTTCAAATTCATAATAACTACGAAACCAATATAATGGTATTTCTAGCATAAATAATTTGGCTATTAATTTTTCATAAAGTAAATCACTATTTTTTATTTCGAATATATAATACCTAACATTTCCAATTATAGCATAGTTAAAGTATGAATTTTTACCCTTCCTTTTTATTTTAAACATATCCCCTAATTTCATACATTATATTACAATACTAACAAGTTTATTAGGAACAACTATTATTTTCTTAACTTCATTTGTTCCAATATATTCTTTAACTTTTTGACTCTCAAGAGCTAGTTTTTTAATTTCATCTTGAGATAAGCCAGCTTCTACTTCAAGTTTATCTCTTAATTTTCCATTAATTTGAACAACAATCGTAACTAAAGCTTCCTTAGTTTTATGTTCATCAAATGTAGGCCATGATTCATACTGAATTGTATTAGTATGACCTAAATGTTCCCAAATTTCTTCTGATATGTGTGGAGCAATTGGGCTTAATACTTTGATAAAGCCTTCTGCGTATTCTTTAGGGAATACTTGTTCTTTATATACAGCATTTACAAAGATCATCATTTGAGCTATCGCTGTATTAAACTTTAATTCTTCATAGTCACTAGTAACCTTTTTAATTGTTTGATGATAAATAGTTTCAAGATTTTTATTTTCTTTTTCACTAATTTTAGTATCTTCCATATATAAACGATAAATTCTTTCTAAGAATTTACGTGCTCCTTCAATACCATTATCATCCCATGGTTTATCAGCATCAAGTGGACCCATAAACATTTCATAAAGTCTCATCGCATCAGCACCATAATCTCTAACAATATCATTAGGGTCAATGACAAATTCAGGATATCTCTTACCCATCTTAATGCCATTTTTACCAAGAATCATTCCTTGATGAACTAATTTCTTAAATGGTTCTTTACATGATACATAACCTTTATCATATAAATAATTATTCCACATTCTAGAATATAATAAGTGACCAACCGCATGTTCAGGCCCACCAATATATAAATCAACTGGCATCCAGTGTTTAATCAATTCTTTATTGGCAAATTCTTGATCGTTTTTAGGATCAATATATCTTAAATAATACCAACTTGAACCAGCACTTCCAGGCATTGTTGAAAGTTCACGAACAGCTTTTTTACCATTTCTTGTAACATTAATCCAATCTGTAGCATTAGCAAGTGGAGACTCGCCACTCTTAGTTGGTTTATAATCATCAAGTTCTGGAAGAATTAAAGGTAACTCATCATCATTTAACGCTTCAACCGTGCCATCTTCATATGTAATAGTTGGAATTGGTTCTCCCCAATATCTTTGACGAGCAAATATCCATTCACGTAAACGATAATTAACCTTTTTAGTTCCAAGATTGTGTTCTTCTAAATAAGAAATCATTTTAGATATTGCTTCATTTTTTCCAAGACCATTTAAGAATCCAGAATTAATGTGAACTCCATCTTCTGTAAAAGCTTCTTTAGAAATATCGCCACCTTCTAACACCGGTATAATATCTAAATTAAATTTTTTTGCAAAAGCATAATCACGCTCATCATGAGCAGGTACAGCCATAATTGCGCCTGTACCATATGTTAATAAAACATAATCAGATATCCAAATAGGAAGTAATTTACCATTTATTGGATTAACTGCATAACTTCCTGTAAATACCCCTGTTTTATCCTTATTTAATTCCGTTCTTTCTAAATCAGATTTTTTAGAACAAGCTTCAATATACTCAAGTACTTCTTTTTCTTTATCACTTGTCATAATTTTCTTTACTAAAGGATGTTCAGGAGCAAGTACACAATAAGTTGCACCAAACAAAGTATCACATCTAGTTGTAAATACAACAAATGATTCATCAGAATTATTTACCTTAAACTTAACTTGAGCACCAACTGACTTACCAATCCAGTTTCTTTGAATTTCTTTAGTTGATTCTGGCCAATCAAGTTCATCTAAATTATTAAGTAACTTTTCAGCAAATTTAGGAATGTCAATTACCCATTGCTTCATATTTTTTCTAATAACAGGATATCCACCACGTTCACTCTTACCATCAATTACTTCATCATTAGCAAGTACAGTACCAAGTTCTTCACACCAATTAACAGGCATGTCCACTTTTTTAGCATATCCATCTAAAAATAATTGTTTAAAAATCCATTGTGTCCATTTATAAAATGATGGGTCACATGTAGAAATTTCTTTATTCCAATCATAAGAAAAACCAAGTTTAAATAATTGTCCTTTAAAAGTTTCAATATTTTTCTTTGTAAATCCATCAGGGTGATTACCTGTACTAATTGCATATTGCTCAGCAGGAAGTCCAAATGAATCGAATCCCATTGGATGAAGAACATTATAGCCTTGCATTCTCTTCATTCTTGACATAATATCGGTTGCGGTATATCCTTCAGGGTGCCCTACATGAAGACCTACACCAGAAGGATATGGAAACATATCTAAAGCATAATATTTAGGCTTAGAAAAATCCCATACATCTGTTTTAAAGGTTTGATGTTCATCCCAATATTTTTGCCATTTTTGGTCTATTTGTTGATGATTATAACTCATACTAATTTTCTCCTCTTTCATTCATTTTTTTAAGTACTACATAATACATAAATACTCGATATGTATATATTAGTGATATTAGCTCTCCTATATATGTTAAGAATACTAAATCATATAAATATCCAATCAAACTTCCCATAGCATATGGCATTGAAGTTAAAATTACAATTTTTAATGTTTTGCCAAAAGAAACACCTGAGTTCCTAAAGCATAGTCTTATAATTAAAACTGTAAAAAACATATTAGCAGAAAAATATATAAGTGCACTAATAAAATTAATTAATGAATTTTCCAAAACTACCCTAAGTTTTAAGTTATTATAAATAAGCGCACCAACGCTATATATTTGATTAAAATATGAATTTTTTGATGACTCTAAATAATTAAAATTAACACTTAAATTATCGTAAGAAATACTTTTTACTTTTCTTTCAACTTCATTCGATAAAGCTTTAAATACGTTTGGCATTTCATCATTTCCTGTATCTATATAAGGTGTATAAATAACATCAACACTAGTTTCTTTAAATAGAATCACATATCCAGCTTCATCATTAACTTTATAGTCATTTCCGGATAAACTAAATACAGCATATACTGGTAAATCTGTTAATAAAAAAGCAGTATTCTCAAATTTTATCGATTGAACTTGTTCTTCACAATCACCTGTATAAATTAATTTACCATCTTCTATTTTATAATCAATAGTACTATTTTCTTTTAATGAAGAAATTATACTATTTGTTTCTGAATTACTAAAGACTACTGCCTTATTTAGTGAAATAATTGTAGGAATCAAAAGTAAAAAAGCTAATACAAAAATAAATTCCACAAATCTTCTTTTCTTTTTATCATCTACATAATTGGCAATTCCTTTAGGATTTACCATTGAATCTACTAACATTCTAAACATTAACATTCCCCTTTCGTGTTAATAATATTTAATATATTATATCATATATCCTTAGAAAAGTAAAAACATTTGTTTAATGAGATTTCGAAATTAATTTTTAAATTTACCTTTTAATAATAATATAATCTGTATTTTACTAGCTTATTAATTATTTCTTTTAGCAATATTTTATATATAAAATATGATACGTTTAAATATATTATTTTTCATTATATAATTAAAAGACAGTTAACTTTTTTTAACTGTCTTTATTAATATCTATTACTTAATTACTATCTGATGTAACTAAAATTAAATTATATGGAAAATACTCTAGTTTTTCTTTATTATCAAGTAAACTAGCCTCATCAAATGCTTTAATAACAAGACCTTGAATATCCCATAATTGATTACTTAATAATGAATAAGTATATTCTTCTAAATATTTTGGTAAATAGTCTTTCATATTAAGTTCTAATTTTTTAATAATAATTTGTAGTTTTTCTTTCACTATCTTTAGTTCATTTGATTTTGTCAAAGTAATCAATTTTTCAAAATCATTGTTTTTAAAGAATGGGAAATTAAATTTAATTTTATTTTCTACTACCTTTAAAAATCCTTTATTAATGTATTCATTAATTTCTTCTTTATTATCTATCACTATTTCTTCATTATGTTGTTTTAATAAATCATTTAATAATTCATATTTTTCAGACCCATTTGCTGATTTATTAAAAGCAAGTCTACCGCTATTTGATGCATTATAAAATGTGAATGCATGTAATCTACCAATATTATCTTGATACGTATTAATTCCCATATCAACTAAGTATTCATTAGCATCTCTTAAATCAGTCATATAATAATCCCACTTACCACCACCTGGTCGATCATGGTATTTACATGAAGGTTTGGTATCATTTAATATTTCATAATTCAAAAATAAACAAAAACTCCACATTGCCTCTTCATTTGTTAAATCAGCGTAAGTTATTAACTTTCTATATTCATCTATATGTTTTTTTGCAAAGTTAATTAATTCATTCGTATAAATATGATAATTATCTAATAATATTTTAGCATTAGAATTTAATAAATCTTTTGTAATATATGGGAAATTAGTAATATATTTTTTATTATCTATCTTTTTTAGTAAAGTTACTTTAACTAGTTGTTCCACAATATCTTCTACATAAGGACGTGCAATACCTAGTTCTAATGAATAATCTTCAATAGTACATGGATTATCATAAGAATGAAATAATAAATTTTTATTAATTAATGTATTAACATAATTATGCGGATTATACGTACCCATTTTCATCATTCCAAGAGAAGCTGAGAAATTTTTTGGTACATATGCTTTCTTGCCATTTAATCTTTCCATATTTAAATACTCCTTTAACTTTTCTCTAATAATATGCAGTCTTTTCTTTACTGTTCCAAGAGGTATATTTAATTCTTCTGATATGAACTTTAGAGTTTTATCTTCTACATAATAAGCATAAAGTATCTCTGCGTAATCTTTCCTTAGTAATTTAATAGCTTGATTTATTCTTCTTATCTTTTCATCTTCAATCATTGTATCAAGGACTGATGTAGATTCATCTATATAGTCAATATCAGCTTTATATTCTAAATTATTTCGTTCTTTAAGCGTTTTTCTTAGGTACATATTATATTGATTTTTACAAACGCCCCATATATAATAATCTATATTATCAATACGTGCACCTTTATCAATATTTTGAATTATTTCTAATAAAACTGTTTGTGATAAATCTTCTGCGTCCATTTTACTATTTACTTTTTTTACAAAATAGAAAAATACTTTACTAGCATAATCAACAACTTTTTCTTTTAACTCAAATTCATTCATATTATTACCTCTTCACTTATATAGTTGTAAAAAGCTTAAAAAGGTTCCCACTTTTATAGAAATATTATATAATTTTTTTTAAATTTAATCTACATTTAAAATAATATTAATTTTAATATATTTATTATTTTAATTTTACTTAAGCTGATTATAAGTCATTTTATTTTTTTTATAATTTATTTTATGATATAATTTATAAAAAACGAGGAGGAATAATATGTTTAAAGTTTTTTCTAAACTAGGAAAGAAATCAATATTTGTTGCATTATCTTTCCTTATAATTTCATTTACATTAAGTTTTATTTTACCAAATGTAGATGCTAGTAGTTCAAATATTTATTATGTAACTACAAGTGTTGGTGAAACATATGAAACAGCTGGTATTAGTTATCATTGTAATTTAGATGGTTCATATGTTATTTTTGGAACATCAAGTTCTCTAACTTCTTCAACAAAAGTGATGCCTACATCTAATATATGGGGTGTTGAACCAGATGCTGATGATACATCGACAGGATTTGAAGAAAGATATGTATGTCGTGCTCAATTAACAGGTTTATCTGCAAATACTACCTATTATTATCAAATAATATGTGGTAGTGAAAAATCATCTGTTTATTCATTTAAAACAGGTTCTACTGGAACAAATTCAGTTTTATTCTTAACAGATACTCAAAGTGCTAATACAAATTACTTCCAAAAAGTAGATGCCTTAGTTAAAGCAATTGAATCAAAAGAAAAAAATCTTAATATGGTTCTTATGACTGGTGATATCGTTGATAGAGGTGGATATAAATCTCAATGGGATGCCTTCTTTGAAGGCCTACCAAGTTTACAAAGATATCAACAAGCTACAATTCCAGGAAATCATGAATATTATCATGATAAAGATCCACAATATATAGATGCTTCAATTTATAATCAATTCTATTTTAATCCTCAAAATGGACCAGAAGATAGAGTAAATTCTTCTTACTATTTCATTTATGGTGAAACTCTATATATTATGCTTGATATATTAAATGGAACTAAAACAGGAATTGACCTTGAAGCTCAAAAACAATGGTTTAGAGAAGTAGTTCAAAATAATCCAACAAGATGGATTATTGTTGGTTCTCATGCTGGTGCGATTTCTGCTGGTGCTTATGCATCTGATGCAAAATATTTATGGAATAACTTCCATGAAGTATTTGAAGAATGTCAAGTTGACCTATGTATTAGTGGTCATGAACATATCTATATTCGTAAAGATTTATCTTATCAAGGAGAAAAAAATTCAGAACTTGGTGTAACTTATCTTGTCGGTCCTGCTGCTGGTGCGAAAGACTATGCTGCCCAAACAAAAGATGGATTAGATAAAGTTATTAGAGGTAACTATCGTGGTCAAGTCTTAAAATTTCAAGGAAATAAACTAACTGTTTCTTTATATGATACTAATGGCACCGTAGTAGAAAGTTTCATCTTAAATGCTAAACGTAATGGTGCAGTTGAAGAATATACTGATGAAGAAATCCTAGATTCAGTAAGTTGTGAATATGATGCAACGACAAATTCTGCTTTAATTAGTTGGGAACCATCTTTATGGGGTCTAGTTAAAGAAGTAAGATGTAGTGGTGATGCTACATGGAGTCAAACAATCCCTTCATGTTCAGAACATTTTGCGCAACATAAATTAAATAATATTTTTGAAACAAATAATTATAACTTTACATTAACATTTGTTAAAGCTGATAATACAACATTAACTAAAGAAATTTCATTATTATTAAATAAAGATTTAGTACCTAGTACTATTAATATTACCGGCAAAAGATACATTGATGTAAATTCTACAACTCAGTTATCAGTAAAAGTATTACCTGAAGGTGCTGATCAATCTGTAACTTGGACAAGCGAAAATCCTAATATTGCGACTGTAGACCAAAATGGTTTAGTTACAGGTGTTAGTGATGGTTCTGTTAGAATTACAGCAACATCTAAAGTCAATTCTAATTTATCACGTTCAGTACTTGTTACTGTAAGTTCATCAGTTGACCCAACTAGTATCGAAATTACTGGTGTTCCAAGTAAAGTATCCAAAGGGGATGTCATTACATTAGGTGTAAATATTACACCAACTGAAAGTTCTAAAGCAGTAACATGGACTTCTTCTGATGAAAAAATTGCCATAGTTGAAGATGGCGTAGTAAGAGTTTTAGAAAATGGTACCGTAACTATTACTGTAACTTCAACTAAAGCACAATCTGTTAGTACAAGTATTACCCTTACTATAAAAGAAGAAACAGGTAGCTCCTGTGGTTGTAATTCAAAAACAGGTGTTAAATACTTTATAACTCTTTCTTCTTCACTTTTATTAGCAGTAATATTATTAAGAAAGAAAAAATAAAAATTTTTTAATTGATTCATTCGCCTGACGTTGTCAGGCTTTTTCTTTTACCATTCACTTTTTTAGATATATTATTTATTGAGGTGCCATTATGAACAATTTATCTTCTTTATCTTTATCTCATATTAAAAATTCTTATTATAAATTAAGAAATAAAACTAAATTTAATATTCTTGAAATATGTGATAGTTATTGGGAGTTTTTTCTTAAAACTTTTCCTAATCTTAAAATAAGACCTATTGTTCATGAGGAAATTAAAAAGATTAGACTATGTCGTACAGTTGAGCTTGGCTATACTATATATGAATGCCAACATTGTGATAACTATATCATCGTCCCTCACACTTGTAAAAGTAGATTTTGTACATCTTGTGGTAACAGATATGTTATGACTCATGTTACTAACGCTAAAGAAAAACTTATGTATGTTAAACATCAACATATTGTTTTTACTATTCCTAAAATATTGCGTAACTATTTTTTAGAGGATAGAACTTTTTTAAATTTATTATTTGACTCAGTTAACGAAACCTTTACCTGGATGTTTAATCCAAAAAGTTATCAAAACAAAGAAAAACAAAAGCCAAATAATAAACGCAATAAAAAGATTACTAGAGTAATAAAGGATTCATGTTTAGTTCCCGGCTTTATTTGTGTTCTTCACACATATGGCAGAGATCTAAAATGGAATCCTCATATTCATGTTCTTATCACTGAAGGTGGACTAAGCAATAAGCATTTAAAATTTAAGAAAAATGATTACTTTGACTATAAATCATTACGTAAAACTTTTCAAAAAATATTATTAGATAAATTATACAAAAAATTAGGGTCTTCATTTTACTCTATAAAATGTAATTTATACAAAGAACATAATAACGGCTTTTACGTTTATGCTCATTCTAAACAATTTTCTAATATTCAAAAAGGTGTTGAATACGTTATGCGTTATTCTGGTAAACCAGCTATGGCAGAATCAAGAATAACTAATATTGACTATAAAAATAATACTATTACTTATTGGTATGATGACCATAAAACTAATAAACGAATTACAGTTACTGAACATGTTTATGAGTTTATCGCTAAACTTATTAGACACATTCCCGATAAGAATTTTAAAACAATTAGATACTATGGTATTTACGCTGCTAAGAATCATAAATATGAAAATCATTATAAAAAGATGCATCAGCTAGAAAAAATTAAAGAACTTAAAAATAGAAACACATGGAGATATAATCTAATTAATCATTTTCAATATAATCCCATCAAGTATGAATATATTCACATTGAGAACTTTGAATATAATAAAAAAGACATATAGTTGTATCCCTATAAAAGGAAAGGAGGACGAATGGCATGAAATATTCTATGGAGAACCAGAACCATTCAAGTCACAAAACTTTAGAACAATTCACAAGATACAGCCCACAATATTATTGATGATGAAACTGAATATGTAATTGAATATTTTAAAACACATAATATTCCATATCATATAGAAAATGGAATAGCTATAATAGATGATGAAATAGATACACCTGAATTTATAAGTATGACTTGTAAAAGATGTGGAAAAAAGCATAATATGCCATATGATATTTATCTAGATATGCTTGAATATCAAGATTTATATGATGAAAACAAATATCTTGAAATTGAATGTTTATATTGTAATAAAGGTATAATGATACCATCAGAATATATAAAAAAGTAATAATTATAAAAATTAATTCACACAATTAATAACAGAACTTACTCGAAAAAATTTTTGAAGGTGGTTCTGGTTTTAAGCATGGTCAAATGTCGATACCCCCTTGGAGGGGGTATTTTTGGGTTATATACCATGAAAATGAACTTTCCTTATAAATGATAAAAAATCCACGAATTTTAACTCGTGGATTTTATTGTTTTTATACCCTAAAATTTTTTTGGGGAAACTCAAAAATAATCTATCAATATAGATTAAAAGAAAAGACGAATCTACCCGAAGGTAAACTCGTCTAGTTTTGCTTGTGAAAGTAATTTGCTATTTCATTTTTAACTAATTTTTTTTAATTACATCGCATATTTTAGTATTAGGATAAAATCTAATAATATAGGTTTCTCCCAATTCGACATCTTTTACATTTAAAACTATATACTCATCTTTTTCAATTAAATAAAATTTTGGCTTACTATTTTCTTGTCTACCGCTTCCATCATAATCAAAACGAGAAACTGTAAATTCAACAACTTTTGCTTTTTCTTCTATGTATGTATTGTTAACTACATAATTATAATCTTTACAACATAATGTAAATTTACTAGCACACAATGTACTTAAAGTAAATGAAACACATGAGCAAACAACTAATAGAATGATACCATATTTCTTATCTAAAAATAATTTTTTTGCAAATACAAACCCCAAAATAAATAATGAGACAAATATAATCATTCCAATTAAAGTTAAGTAAAATAATGTCCAAAAATTTTTAACCATCTTTATCCTCTCCTAAATATATGAATATAATGATCTGAATGTAGATCTATAGAAACATTTTCCTAAATCTACTTTTAAATTTAGTCCAAACATTTTACTCTTCATAATACTATTTGAACCACCATATGTTACTGTTCGTGTGATAACATCATATAAATATTTATCACCATTAAATGTATTGCCTCTAGTTCCCATCTTAACTAATTGGTTAGCTGCTGGTCTGAGAGCAACATCAGCCGCAAATTTTCCTGCTTTTGCTAATCCTGCAAATTTGCCAGTTACGCTACCTAGCGAACCAGTCAATCCACCAAAAGCAAATGCTATTGCATAATCTTCCCAACTACCAAATTCTCCGCCATAAAATGAATAAGTTTTGTCAAAAGTCCATTTAATAATTATTTATTATCTAATTCTTACTCATTAAATATTTTAATTTAAAAGAAGACTATTAAAAATTCAGATTTTTAAATACTAGTTCATTGTTTTGAACACAACATTCATAAGCATAATTAATCTTATCACTCTTGCAAATAATTCTATATAAACAAGCATCTTCTAAATGTGTATCATTTAGTATTTCTAATACAATTCCTTTTCTATAAAAAGTAATATATAAATCCCCATATGATTTAAGAATAACACTTTTCGGCTTTGCATTTTCTAATATTGAATTAATACATTCTAATTGCTTGTGTAAATATGATTTTTCTATATTTGCTTGACTTCTATATTTTTTTACACTCATTTCTTTTCGATTATTATCTAAATACAAATCATTGAAACTTAACAAAACTTCTTCTTTGTTTCTTATCCTAAAATTAGTTTCGATTTCGATAATTATTTCCTCATTATCTCCTATAAAGAATAACTCAAATCTATCTTCAACTATACCTAATCCTCGAACAAAATTAATTTTATTAATTTTCATGTTTTTTAATAAAGCTTTAAAATCTAAATTTTCTTTAAAATCTTTCATCTTATTCTCCTTACTAACTAAAGAACAATTCAATAATTATTCTTTCAATTTCTTTATAAGAATAATTTTGACCAGAAATATAATCATGCAAAATTCTTCTTTGATCTTTTGATAATTTATATTTTTTACATAATGAATCTATTTGTTTGTTTTCATATTGGTTATGTCCCATTCTAGGGCCATTGCCTTTAGCAAACATTAATAATCCACCTGCAGCCAAAGTTCCTGCTACACCTAACACTTGTGCGCCAGTAATAGTTATTGCTGTTGTTCCAGTAATACCAAACATCAAAGCGCCACCAGAATTTATCCATCCAAAAGATGGAATACTTGCAGAAAAACTCATTCCAGCAAAAGCTCCTAATCCGGCACCGATTGCGCCTCCTAATACCGTTGCCCCTAAATAATCATACCACGCAACACTTCCGTTAAATATTTGACCATCATCTTGGTAATCAATATAGGCAGCAGTTCCAAATCCTATTAAAGCTCCTATAATCAAACCTATTAGAATAGCACTATGACCAGAAGGATCATAATACATAATTGGGTTATTATTTGCATACGCATATAGATTCAATCCATTAATAGAACTTGGGTCGAGATAATCTACAGAATCTGGGCTGATGAACCTGCAAAGTTATGGAGAATAATACCTTGAGGATAACCAAAATAACGAAGTCTCATCATCATATATATATTCTTTATATCTTATGCTATTTATTTGTCCTATATTATTTCCTATTATTGATTCTATCTTTCCATATGCATCATATTCATATGTTGCTTGGATTTCTCCATCACTTGATACTAATCCTATTATTTCTCCTATTTGATTAGTTATATAATAATATATATTCTTTTCATTATTTGTTGTTTTTATAACTGATATTATTTTATCATTATCATATATATAATCTAATATATATTCTGTTGTTTCTTCTCTTATTAGTATATCATTTCTATAATAATAATTTATTGTTTTTACATTATTTTCATTATCTGTTACTATTTTCTTTGTTCTTCTTCCATTTACATTATATTCAAAATTAATTGTTTCTTTTATTATTCCTTGTTCTTTTCTTATTGCTTTTATTAGATTTCTTCCATTCCATTCATATGTAAATCCTGTTTCTAAGTTATTAGTTATATAACAATATTTTAAGCTATATCCGGTTGATTGTGAATCAATTAACCATGTTTTTTCATCTTGCATATTATTGTTTTTAATTATACAACTTGATAGTTTTCCATTTACATAAACATAATCATATTGTTCTTTTATTGAATCTCCTTCATATTTACTTTTCTTTATTATGTTTCCCCCATTATCATAGTCATATATTATACTTGAATTTGGTCTTGTTTCTTTTATTAAATATCCTTCTTTTGAGTATGTATAACTTATTAAATTATTTGATTTATTTATTGATTTTACTTTATTTGTATTATCATATGTATAAGTTATATTTATTTGATTATTTTTTAGATTTATGTTTTCACTTGATACTTTATAATCAATTTGATTAGTAGAATTATTTAATGGATAAGAATATACTGTTTTTAAATTTTGTGTTTTATCATTATTAATATATTTATATGTCAATCTACCATTAATATCATAAGATGTAGAATAGTTATTAATACTAGTCATATTCTTATATTTAACTAAATCTGTAGTAGTTAAAGCTGAGTTTGATATAATTAATTCTTCGATATTCCCTGCTAAATATTCAGATTCATTATTATAATTTGAACCAATATATACATCAGCGAATCCTAAAGAGAATAGACTTATTGTAGCTCTATTTTTCGTAATAACAAATGGTTCATATAATTCTTGGTTACCATTACATGATAATGTAAATGTATAATTATATCTTTGTGTATCGTTTTGGTCAATGAACCCTTCTCTATTAATTGTAAATATTAAGTAATACCATTCATCTTTATTTATTGTTATTCCGGTATCATATGTCTGATTATAAAAGAATACTTTTAATTTATTTGATTCATCAATATATATCTTAGGTCCTGCTGTACTCTTGAAATTTAATATGTATCGATTACGATTTAAATTATTTATGATTCTAAATCTTAATAATATATTTGTTAAATCATTAGACATTATTTTATAACTTACTTCATTGCCACAAGCATTAAAGACATTACGATGTAATAAATTATCATATGTAAACCATTTTGAATAATATTCATTATCTATAAATTGTTTTGATGAATATGGTAAAGTATTTTTTAATGAACATAAAGAATTATGTAATGGATATATTTCATTATTATTCATAAATTCTTCACTATAGGAATATATTATATTACTACAAGTATAAGCAACTGATGAATCAATTGTTGAACTAGTTCCATTTTTTCTTATATTTTCTTTTGTATAGTCACTAATACAATCATTAATATTATTATGATTAATAACTATTGTATTATTATCTATTCTTTTTTCTATAACTTTTTCTTTTTCATAATCATAAGATACACTAAATTCTTGATTGTTATTTCTAGGATAATAAGTAACTTTATCTAATAAATCTTCACTATTATAATGATATTCTTTAATATTTGTTGAATCTTTTAAAAGTCTTTTACTACTGTCATAAGTAAAGGTAGTTTCATTTATATTTGTTGTTTTAATTTTCTTATAATAATCATTTTCAAAATTATATACATTATCAAAGTTTTGTATTGTTTCAATTACTTTCGTATAATATCCATTATCACTACTATAAGTTCTAGAAATATTTTCACTAATGACTTGGGTATTATTATAATTTACTTTTCTATTAGTAATTTCATCATAACCATTATAAGTAAAGGTTAAGCCATATTTAGGTTCATTATTATAATAACTAGTAGATTTTACTAATAAATTATTTTGATATTCATTAATAACATTATAATTATTATTATCAATATAATGTTCAACATTTGTAACATTACCAATGGTATCATAGGTATAATAAATATGAGTATTATCAGGTAATCTAACATCATCAATTCGATTATCATAATCATAACTATATTGATATCTTTCAACTAATTGATTAGTGTATTCTATTAATCTATTATATTGGTCATAATCATATGTTTCTTTTGTATTTCCAATACTAGTAACAAAATCTTGACATATTAAATTATTATTAGAATCATAAGTATAATTAATAGTACCATAATTATTAATTTCTTTTTTAGTCAATAGATTAGAAGAATTATATTCTAATAATATAGTGGGATTGAAACATATAAATTTTGATGGGTAAGATTACCACCAATTGTTTTATTAGGCACAACATAACTTGTTCCTGTTATACCTAATGTTTCTGTAACTAAATAATTATAATCATTTAATCCATAGTCCATAAATACCCTCCTTTTTTAGATTAATTTATTTATTACTTAGTTTTGGATTATTCTACTACCATATTATTACCTCCTTTCACATATATTGTATCAAAATATTAGTGTCATATTTTGTAGATTTATGAAAGGAGAATTAATTTTTTTAATTATTTAATCTTTTAAAATATTATAAAGATAAAAAATAAAATAATTATACTATAAAATTAAATATAAAAAAAGGGTTGCTAAATAACCTATTAATAAGGTCATTTAACATCCCTTTAATTATTTTGCTAAAACTTTTTTTACAGTATCACAAAGATTTACAAACATTTGTGTATCATTAACTGCTAAATCAGCTAACATCTTTCTATTGATATCAATGTTAGCAAGTTTTAAACCATGCATTAATTGATTATAGCTTAATCCATTAGCTCTTGATGCTGCATTAATTCTTATGATCCATAATTTACGGAAATTACGTTTATTATTTTTACGGTCACGATATGCATACATTAAAGATTTCATTACTTGTTGATTCGCAACTTTATATAAACAATGTTTTGAACCAAAGAAACCTTTAGCTTGTTTTAATACGCGATTACGTCTTCTTCTTGATACTACGCCACCTTTAGTACGTGCCATGTTCTGTTACCTCCTATTTTAAGTTTGCTAATTGTTGTCTAATACGACGTTGGTCGGATGTAGAAACAAGAGCAGACTTTCTTAAATGTCTTGATTGTTTTGATGTTGTTGCAGGAGCTAAATGTCTAATTCCTGCTTGACCACGTTTAATTTGGCCACTTCCAGTAATTTTAAAGCGTTTTTTTGTTGAACAATGTGTTCTCATTTTTGGCATAATTCTTTTCTCCTTTTAATTAATTTTTCTTTTTTTGTATTTTTGGACTAAGCATCATAAACATATTACGGCCATCTAGATATGGTTGTTGATCGACTTGGGCGATTTCTTCAAATGCTAAAGCAAATTTAACAAATAATTCTTTTGTTGTATTAGCCTTATCAATCATTCTACCACGGAAACGACAACTCACCTTAACTTTATCACCATCTGTTAAGAATTTTTTTGCGGCTCTTTGTTTTGTTTCAAAATCATGAGTGTCAATTGTTGGACTAAGTCTAACTTCTTTAACTTGAATAATACGTTGATTCTTCTTAGCTTCTTTGGCCTTTTTAATTTGTTCATAACGGTATTTGCTATAATCCATTAAGCGACAAACAGGCACAGGCGCATTAGGCGCAACACAAACAAGGTCATAACCTCTATCATACGCAACCTTAAGCGCATCTTGTAATTCTAATTTACCAAGTTGTTCACCTTTTTCGGAAATAACTAAAACAACTTCAGCTTGAATTTCTTCATTAATTAGATTTTCATTTTTTTGATCAGTTATTTTACTAATATTTTCACCTCCACAAATTAATATATGTGAAAATCAGAAATATAAAAAAAGTAGGCATTATTTGCCCACTTGTAATACTCAATAAAGATAAACCTCATTGTACTGACTCTTTTACCCAAAAGCTCATGCTAATCGGGTGAGAAGTGGGACTTCTTCTTTTCACTACATATTTAATTCCTTTATATTATACCAAAATTTTATTTATTTGTAAATCAATTTGCAAGAATTTTACATATCCATATAATAGTACCGCATTAAATTTAACCATAATAACATTATTAATTCACTTATTAAAGCTGCAATATTAATTGATAAATCTTTATCTTTTAAAAATGGTAAAACGAAAATATTAAATGTAACAAAATCACCTAAAATTTGAATAATGATATAACAAATCATAATTAATATATAGCCTAAACTATTATCTGTAAACAAAACTATTATTAAGCTTAATAAACCATAAATAATACTAATCAAATATATTTTAACAAATACTAAATTGATTATTCCATATTTAGTAAAATTAGGAATACCTAAGTATCCTAATAATAGATACAAACTATTACATATTATTAATAATCCACCAATAATTAAACATAAAGAAAATACTTTAGAAAGAAAGTATTTAATTCTTTCTTTTCTTGACTTTATAATTATCAATCGATAATCATCATTTACTTTTAAAAAAGAACTACCAAATAAATATGAACTAAGTAGGGGGAATATTACTTTAGTTAAATTAATAACCATTATTTGATAATTTAATGTAATTTCAACTTGATTAATATAACAATAACTATATTTTTTAAAAATATTAGAAGCAATCATAAATGATGTAAAAATAACTATTATTAAGATACTTTGGATTACTATATTAACTTTATTATTAAAATACTTTAAATGGATGTTTATCATTCTATTCATAATTCTCACCATCAAGTCTAATAATACGCTTTGATCTTAAAGAAAGTCTAGATGAATCATGTAATATAATTACGATTATTTTACCATGTTTTTTTAACAGTTTTAATTCTTCTAAGAAAACATCTACCGAAAAATCATCTAATCCATTTAAGGGTTCATCAAAGATATACATATCACTATCATTCATCAAAGAAGAAATAATCATTATTTTTTGTTTTGTTCCAAGTGATAATTTATTTAAATATTTATCTTTATATTTTAAAATATCAAATTTAATTAAATATTCATTAATTAATTTATTTTTATCTTTACTTAAGATATTTAAAAAATCACTTACTTTTATTAAAGGTGGTAAATATATTTTTTCAGGAACATAACATATTGAATTATTATTAATTATTTTTCCCTCATATTTTACTAAATTCATAATACATTTAATTAATGTTGATTTACCACATCCATTATGTCCTTTAATAATATTATATCTAGTATTATCAATCGTTAAATTTAAATTATTTATTATAATTTTTTTACCATATTTTTTAGTTAAATTTTTAATTTGAACTTGGAGTAAAGGCATATATATTATAATTAGGCATTACCAATGTACTATTAAATAAAGGTATCGTTTCAATCATTCCTTCATAATAATTTTCATCAATTTTATATGTAAATATTAAGCCTGATTCATTTACAATTTCTAGTTTTAAATAATTAAATGGTATAATCAAAGAAATTTCTTCATTTGGTGAAACCAGAAAATTTACATTACCATCAGTTTTATCTTTTAGTAATTCATATGGTGAATCAATTATTGTATTAATATCTGTATTACTTTCATATGAAGTATTAGATAAAACCTTAACCTTATCCGTATCTACCTTTACTAAACTATTTAAAGCAAATAGACTAGTTAGTGTAATATTTTTATTAGTGTTATTTTTTAATTTAACCAAGATACCAACAACGGTTGGTAAAGTATTTTCTCCATAAGGCATAACATTATTTACAATGGCTTTAAAATTAGAAACATTTAAATAAGAATTTTCACTTACTTGTTTAAATAAGATAGAGCCAATATCTATTTTAAAAATTTCTCCACTATTAAAACTTAATTCTAAATAACAATCTAATATTCTTATTTCTTCTTTTGTACAATTATTAAACATTAATTCTAAATCATATTCATACAAATCTTTATTTTCATATTTAATTATATTTAAAGTTTTAGTTATATTTTTAACTTCAACTTCGTAAATTTGGTCACTATTTATATTTTTTAAATAAGCACTTTCTATTATTTCCTTATTAAAATAGAAACTTTTGTTTTGTTCTATATATAAAGGAATTGTAACGGTAGCAGTATCTTCTTTAGCAAGTGCTAAATATTGATCATCAGTAGTAATAATAATCACTTTATCTTCTTTTTTATTACATGATATAAAAACAGTAATAATTAAGGAAACAATTATTACAAGACAAACACTATAGTTTTTAAGCATTTTCTTCCAAAAGTTCATAATATTCTGTCAATACATCAATGTATTCATAATTTCCTTTCTTAAATGGAATTCCAAAGAAATAATATTTACTGCCACCATTTGTCACTTCAGCAATCCCCTTTACTAATAAAGATACTTTTTTATTTGGATAAATATTTACAACAAAACTAGTTGTTTCTTGATGAGTGTTTTCTATTTCTTTTTCTGTTGAATATTTTGTTTGCGCATCTACTCCTAAAGTTAAATTCTTAATTTTACCAGATGCCTTTGTTGTAATAGAACCTGTAAAAGAAGTTGCTTTGGTAACTACACTTTTATCAGATACATTATATTTAAAAGATATTAATTCTCTTGTTTTATTAGATCTTGCGAAAATAGTTTTTGCTTGATAGATAATAAGTTCTTGGGTTGTTATGTTATTTACGCTCCACCCCATAAAACGCCATTTTACCCCCTCTATGGCCTTCTGTTTCTCTTTTTGGGGAATATTAACTAATAATCTTGCTTCACTTCCTTTAGGGACTGAATAATCTTCAAATTCATCATATCCTGTATAACTACTAGCATTTACTTTTAAAGTTATACTAAAGCATAAAATAAAACCACAACATATTAAAATTTTTTTAATAATTTTCTTCATATTTAATCTCCTTTCACATTAATAATACGAAGAAAATAATACAATTCCATTTTCAATTATAACATATGTAAATTATAATTAATTATTTTGTTCATCAATAATAATAATGGATTATCTTGGATTTTTAATAAGCATCTCTTTAATTTCAAAGACTATGACAAAATAAATGCAATAAATAAAAAAACATATCTTTGAATAAAGCTTCAAAAATATGTTTTTAATTAACAAAGCTAAATACTCAAATTATTAATTACTCAGCTTTTTTTCAGGTTGTTTTTCAAGAGCTTTTTGAGCTTTACGAGCATCACGACAAGCTTTACATCTAACTGGTTCACTAAAGTTTTTACTAGCATAGAATTCTTGTTCACGTTCAGTAAATACAAATTCAGCTCCACAATCTTTACATACGATTGTTTTATCCATAATAAGCCTCCTTACTAAATTTGCGAGATTTAATTTCTTTGTCCATATCACAAATTAGTAGTAGGGAAGAGATAATTTAAATTTCACATTAATTATTATATCACAAATTTCAACAAAAATTTTAAGTCTTGCATTTATTTTTTTAATGTATTAAAGATATCTAAAAATGGATTATTCGTAGGTATTTCCTTATTTTGATTTCTTAAATAATTATCTAAGCTCTTTTTATTCATTTCACCTTTGTTATTATTAAGTTTTAATAAATACGAATCCTTATTTTCTTTATATCCACATTTACAAATAAGAACTTTCTTTTCTTTACTCTCAATTTCTTGTAATTTTCTTTTACATATAGGACATAGAAAGAAAGTATTTTTTGATATTTGTTTTTTATAATTACATTCACGATTAGAACAAACTAAAGAAGTGCCATATTTATTATTTATTTCTAATAAAGGATTACCACAATTTGGGCATTTAGTTTTTACCATATTTTCATGTTTATATGTATGTTTAGTATTTAATACTTCATCAATTAATTCACTAGTATTAGCCTCAATTTCTTTAATGAAGGTTTGTTTATTATATAAACCTTTTTCTATTTGAGAAAGTTTTAATTCCCATTCAGCTGTTAATGAAGGAGATTTTAAAGAATTAGGTACTAAATTAATTAATTGTTTTCCTTTTTCTGTTGGATAAATACTCCTACCTCTTAATTCAACATATCCAGCATTAAATATTCTTTCAATGATATCAGCTCTTGTTGCGGGGGTGCCTATACCCGATACAAGCTGTAATACTTTTTGTAAATTAGCCGGTTCAACAAATTTTGATGGATGTTCCATTGCGGCAAGAAGAGATGCTTCTGTATATCGATCTGGAGCTTTGGTTAGTCCTTTTTTTAATATTCCATCAACTCCTCTAAATTTTTCATTTAACCTAAATTCCGGTAAAACTAATAAATCATCACTCTCAAGTTCTTCTTTTAAGTATACTCTTTTAAATCCTTTATCAATTTCTTTTTTACCATTTGCTTTAAAAATTAAATCACCAACTTTTAATTCAATAGTAACTTTTTCATAAATATAATCAGTTAAAAATGCACTAATAAAGCGTTTCATAACTAAATCATAAATACGTTTTTCATTTAAAGATAAATTAAATAAATTAGTTTTTTGTTCTGTTAAAATAATAGCATGGTGATCTGTTACCTTAGAATCATCAAAGATTCTTTTTGATTTAATAAGAGGTTTAGATAATATTTCTTTAACATATTTATTATATTCCATATTAGTAATAGTTAATAGGCATTCTTTTATCGTCTCATACATATCACTTGTTAAATATTTGGAATCTGTTCTAGGATATGTTAAATACTTATCAACTTCATATAATTTTTGAATTATATCTAGCGTTTGTTTAGGTGATAAACTATATAAGCGATTTGCATCCTGTTGAAGAGAGGTTAAATCATATAATAAAGGAGGAAGTTCACGTTTTTCTGTTTTAGATATATTACTAACTATTATTTCTTTTGACTTAATATCTTCAATTAGTTTTAATGCCTCTTCTTTATTAAAAATACGTTTATCAATTCCTTTTTCTTGATAAATAAATTCAACACCTTTTATTTTTAATAATATTTGATAATACTCTTTAGGAACAAATTTATTTATTTCTTCTTCTCTTGATGTAATCATGGCAAGAGTTGGTGTTTGAACACGACCTGCAGATAACTGCGCATTATACTTACAAGTTAATGCTCTAGTTACATTTAATCCAACAAGCCAGTCCGCAATCGCCCTTGACTCAGCACTATAATACAAATTATCATAATTTTTACTACTTTGTAAATTACTAAAACCATTCTTTATTGCTTTATCTGTCATTGAAGAAATCCAAAGTCTTTTAATAGGTTTGTTAAACACAACTTTATTTATTATCCACCTTGCGACTAGTTCACCTTCTCTTCCTGCATCGGTCGCAATAATTAATTCACTTACTTCATTATTTTTTAATAAAGCTTTTACATTTTGAAATTGTTTTGATGTATCCTTTATTACCTTAGTTTCAAACTTACTTGGAATCATTGGTAGCGTCTCTAATTTCCAAGTTTCCCATTCTTTATTCATTTCTTCAGGAGTTTTTAAAGTCACCAAATGACCTAATGCCCAGGTTACAATATAATTCTGACCCATTATTCCACCCTGAATATTTTGATTGCAACCTAAAACTCTTGCTATTTCACGTGCAACTGATGGTTTTTCTGCTAATATTAATTTTTTCATAATACTCCAACTTTCATTTAAATTTATTAAATCATATTATAAATGATCTAATTATTATCTTTTATAACAATAATCATATATAATGGATAACATTTGATCTTTGGATGAGAACAGTTAACATTATTCATTGATAATTTAATTTCGTATTTAATGTTTTAACATAACCAACAGGATAAAGCGAATTCTCTAACTAAATACGTTTTTCCTAGCTGTCCTGCTCAATATATCATTAAAAGCTTAGTACGTTTATTCTTATTCCAATTAAGTAATTCATTGATTACTTTCTTTTCATAATAAACCTCCTTAATACATTTTTATTATAGCATAACTTCAAAAAAATGCATACGCTATATAAATTTATTTCAAAAATTATACATATTTTTAGAATCAACAATAAGTATAATATCAACATTCATCTAACATCTTGGATTAACAACATATTTTACTTTAATTTTGAAAAGTAGTCTTAACATATAACTTATATAAAAAAAGTTATTAACAAATTTTAATAATATAATTAATGTAACTTTTTTAAAAAAAGCATATCAATAGTTTTTACTATCAAATATGCATTTTTATATTACACAAAACCAAAATAAAGTTTTTAGAACTATTATTTTTCTAATTAATTTGATTAAATTTCTTCGATGCATTTTTATTTAAAATATAAAATAAAATAAATGCAATAAGAATATATATCAGAAGAGATATTAATAGTGCATAATCACCCAAGTAATGCATTAAGCCTACATAACAAAATATAGGAATAAGTGAAACTAAGAAACTATACACAAATGCAAGCCCTACCGACATACTTTGTTTGATTGGGGTAGACTCACTTTCCCATTCAAGTTTTGGATAATTCAAGTTACAAATCAATCCCATAACAGATACAATAAATTGAGATATAATAAATATTAATAATAATATTGGAAAATAACTAAAACCAATATTAAAAGATATAATAAATGTTGAAAGAATAATTGGTACTATTCCAACAGTCATATTTAATAATATCTTTGAAAGAAATATATCTTTTACCGCTATTGGATTAGCTTTTAAAATCCAAATATTTTTTCCTTCAAGTGATATTGACGCAGCCGTTGTCGAAAGGGTTGCAATCGAAAATTCAAATAATATTATAATAATTGCTATATAGTATTTATCAATATTTGTAACACCAACTGTCATTAGCATATCCATTATATTAATTCCATATGTTCCAAGAATAGTAATTGTTAAAGATATAATAATTAATAAGATACCACCAAACATTGTATTTACAACATAAACTGGTAAATTAAAATATCTGGAAACTTCATTTTTATATAAAGACATTAATGGAGTTGATTGTTTAAACTTAATTATATGATTAGTTATTTTAGCACTATTAATTGTCTTTCCTAAAAGCATACTTTTAAGGATTATACTTATTATAAAAGGTATAACTGAAATTAAAGCTATTATCATTAAAGATGATATATCACATACACTAATAAATTCGACCATCCATCTTAGTGGTTTAATACTATAGATAATCTCCGTTCCTTTAAGTGAATCGGTTGTTGATATTACTGTTATACCATAATATATAATTAAAAAGATTAACATTGCAATAATTGTAATCAATGATTGAATGATACTAAAATGTCTGAACTTTCTAGTTAAAAAATTAAATAAAAGACCAATTAAATATCCTAATGCATTAGAAAACATCGGAAGTAAAATGATAAGAACTATTCCTCTTAATATTAACATTATACTAGTTGATGGAACCTTGACGTAATATACAATAAGCGAAGGAAGCAAAGTCATTCCTACGATTAATAAATCAAAAATATAATCATAAAATACTTTCGCAATAACAATTGATTTTTTAGATATAGGAAATGATAAAAGTATTTCATCATCTTTATGTTTTGTAGGACTAGAACTTTTAGTAATTGTCATCAAAAGAATAAAAACTAAGGCCATAGATGAAGTAACATATAATGAACTTTCAGGATACCCAGCTTTAATTGATTCTTCAACTGAACTAATTGCTAAAGAAATAAATAAATATAAAGATACTAATCCCATTAATAATAACATTACTAATCCAGTTCCATATTTAGCAGCATTTCCTTTTCTTTTAGAAAGATTACCTAAAAATGAATTAAAATAATTTTTAATTAATAGTAGTGTATTACTCATGATTAGTTAACTCCATAAAGACATCTTCTAAGGAATTATTCTTTGTTACCTCTTCCATATCTCCATAAACTACAAGTTCACCATTTTTAATAATAGCAATTTTATTGCACAATTTTTGAGCTACTTCTAAAATATGAGTTGAAAAGAAGATAGCACCACCATTTTCACAAAATTCTTTCATTACTTGTTTTACTGTATATGTTGCTTTAGGATCTAATCCAACAAAAGGTTCATCTAAAATTAATAACTTAGGCTCATGAACAAAAGCACTAATTAAAGCAAGTTTTTGTTTCATTCCATGAGAATAAGAACTAATATAACAATTTAAGTCATCAATAATTTCAAATTTTTTAGCATATTTTAAAATTATTTCTTTTCTTTTTTCTTTTGATACTTTATATAAATCAGCAACAAAATTTAAATATTTTATTCCTGTTAATGATTCATATAAATCAGGATTATCAGGAATATAACCAATAACTTTTTTACATGCAATGGGATCATCTTTTATTGACATACCATCTACATAAATTTCACCACTAGTAAATGGTAAAATACCAACTACTGATTTAATAGTTGTTGACTTACCTGCTCCATTATGGCCAATAAAAGCAAATAAATCACCAGCATTAACTTCTAAATTTAAGTTTTTTACAGCTGTTTTTCCATTATTATAAGTCTTTGTATAATTAACTATTTTTAACATAATCCCTCCTGATTATCGAAAATGAGCTACAACATACATACGTCCTAGCTCATTTATTTTTTATCTTAATTTTGCTTCACGTTCTTTTAATAATTTTTTTACTTTATCAACATTATAAAATACATTATTAACTTCATCTAATTGAACATTCTTCTTAATAAATGTTGAATACTCAAATATTTGTTTTTCAAGGTCCTCTACTTCAACTAAATTCTCTTTATTAGGAGTGGAACCCATTACAAAGTTAACTAAATCATTTATGCTATTTCTTATAGCAACATTATCACTTATTTTTTGAATATCTTGTAAATATGTAACAAGACTTGACATATCAGTTATTAACATTTTATTATCATTAATTACGGTTTTAATTTGTTGTTGATTCATAGATCCAAGAACCGTTAAAATGACAAAAATAGCGGTTAAAACAACAAATACACATATTGTAACAATAACAACATCTGATTTAATTAAAAAGAAAACGATACCAGCAATTAAACATAAAACAGCATAAATAAAACAAAATGTTGTAATACTATTTAATCTTTCTTTATTACGAGGTGTAAACATAAAACCAAGTAAATTAACAACCAATGAACCCATTACAAATCCATAAGTTACCCAAAATGAACTAGTATGATTATGGTTTAAAAGAAATAATAAAACATTAAATGTTCCAACTACTACTGCCCAAATGACTAAATAATAACAAACAGATAAATTCTTTTTATTTTTCATAAATTAAGCTTCCCTTTTGTATACTACTATACCATTTCTAATTGTCATATAAACATTTAAATCATTGTCTACAACAACTAAGTTCGCAAGTTTACCTTCTTTAATACTACCCATAACATCATCAACGCCTAAATTACATGCTGGATTAATAGTTGCATATTTTACAACTTCTTCAAGTGGTAAATTTAAGAATTTCATAACATTTTTAACCGCAAGATTCATTTTAAGTACACTACCTGCAAGAGTACCATCATGAAGACGAGCCTCACCATTTTTAACAATAACTGGTTGACCACCTAATTCATAATCACCATCAGGCATATGTTTAGCACGCATCGCATCAGTAATTAAAGTAAATTTATTATGTGGTTTATTTTTATAAAGTAAACGAATAGCTGGACTAGAAACATGAATACCATCACAAATAATTTCAGCATTTAATTCATCAAAAAGGAAAGTTGAACCAACGGTTCCTACTTCACGATGGTGAATTGCTTTCATCGCATTATATGTATGAGTTGCATTAGTTGCGCCTGCTAATACAGCACGTTCAACATCAGCATATTTCGCACCAGTATGACCAATGGATGCAACAATATTTTTTGATTTTAAATATTTAATTAAATCACTAGCTCCTACAACCTCAGGTGCAAGAGTTACAATTTTAATCGTATTTCCACTTGCTTCTTCATATTGTTTGAAATTAAGAACACTTGGTTCTTGAACATATTCTATAGGTTGTGCTCCCACATGTTCTTTAGCGATAAATGGTCCTTCTAAGTGAACACCTAAAATTTCAGCACCCTCACTAATATTTTTCATACGATATTCTTTTACAGCATTTAATGCCTTTTTAATATTTTCTGGGCTTTGTGTCATCGTTGTTGCTAAAAATCCAGTTGTACCTTCACTTGCTAGTGCACATGCAATTTTATTTAAATCTTCAATTGTACCATCCATCGCATCACTACCAGCAGCACCATGGATATGTTCATCAATAAATCCAGGAATAACAATTAAATTTTCATCTAATTCAACTAAATCACTACTAGATTCATCACCAATACTTTTAATTAATCCATTTTCAATAACTAAATTGCCTTTAATTTTTCCTTTTTCTGTTAAAATCCAACTATTTTTAAAACCTTTCATAATTATGCTCCCTTTCTTGAATAACCAATTGTAAATTGGAATTTGTAATTTTGTTTATCAATGCTATATTTATAATCTATAACATATGTATTTGCTTTCTTTAAATTAAGTACATCCGTTAAAGACTTATCAACATAAACACTTCCATCTTTATTTTCTTTAATAATATAAATATTAATATTATCTTCTGCTTGTGATGGGAATATTATATTTGTATTAAGTAATATATTTAAAGCTCCATTTTCTTCTACAATATTTTTACTGTTGTTAACATATTGAACATTAACTGAACCATTATTATACATTAAAACACTTTTACTATGTGAATAATATATAGAAGGATTATTACCACCAACTCTGAATGTTGGATCATCTATTAATTCAATATATACACCACATATATGAGAATCAACTTTATTAAATGAACCAGTTAATCCATTATCTTTACAACTAGAAAAAATACATAATGTAAAAAATAATGTAACTAAAAAAATAAATTTCTTCATTTTTATCACTCCTTTATATATTATATACCAATTTAACAAAAAAGTAAAATTATTTGTTTTTATGATAAATTACCATTTAATTAAATTATTAAAATAATAAAAAGCATATCATAAGATTATTAAATCTTTTTGATATGCTTTTTATTTTAATATCTCTTTTTTCTCATAAAGAATATAAATAATCCTAAAGAAACAAAATTAAGTAAATTATTTACTGAGCTTAAAGAATTACATTTATTATTTTTACTTGGTAATTTATCGATTTTTTCCTCATGCAACAATTCACCACATATATCACATTCAATATGCTTAGAGCCTTCTTCTTTATTAGTAGGTTCTTTATCTATAATCCAATCTGATTCTTTATGTCCTAACTTATTAATATAATTAGTAGATAAAGTTTCTTTACATCTTGTACATTCAATATGTTTTAATCCATCCATTGTACATGTAGGATTTTTATCTATAATCCAATCTGATTCTTTATGTCCTAAAGCTAAAATATTTTCATAAGTTGTATAATCACATCTACTACATTTTTCATAAGCATTATGTCCATCTTTTATACATGTTGCATCTAACTTTTCATAATTTTCTATATCATGTCCTAATGCTTGTACAACAACTCTTTTAATAGTTTTATTACATACTAGACATTCTTTATGTTTTACACCTGTATTTAAACATGTAGGACTCGTATCTATAATCCAATATGATTCTTTATGTCCTAATGCAGGAATTATCTTATATGTAGTATAACTACATCTTGTACACTTTTCATATGCCTCATATCCATTAATAGTACATGTAGGTTCTTTTTTATTAGAATAAACTAAATTATGTCCTAATTTTTCAATATTGATTGCTTCTAAAATTTTTTCACATCTTTCACATTTTTTATATTTTCCCCCATCTATTAAACATGTAGGACTAAGATCTATAATCCAATCTGATTCTTTATGTCCTAATGCAGGAATTATCTTATATGTAGTATAACTACATCTTGTACACTTTTCATATGCCTCATATCCATTAATAGTACATGTAGGTTCTTTTTTATTAGAATAAACTAAATTATGTCCTAATTTTTCAATATTGATTGCTTCTAAAATTTTTTCACATCTTTCACATTTTTTATATTTTCCCCCATCTATTAAACATGTAGGACTAAGATCTATAATCCAATCTGATTCTTCATGACCTAATTTATCTATTAAACTTGATTGTAAAATTTCTTCACATCTTCTACATTTAATATATTTTGATCCATCTTCTGTGCATGTAGGATTTTCAGATATGATCCAATCAGACTCAGAATGTCCTCTTGCAGGAATTTCTTCATATGTAGTATAGTTACAACGAGAACAGGTTTCATAAGCATTATGACCAGAGTCAGTACATGTTGCTTTCAATAAAGAATGGAAAGTTAAATCATGACCTAATGCTTGTATTTCTTTATATGTTGTATATGAACATCTATTACATGTATCATATGCTTCATAACCTACCTTGGTACATGTTGCATCTAACTTTTCATGATTTACTATATCATGACCTAATGCTTGTATTTCTTTATATGTTGTATATGAACATCTATTACAT
>CAZDPJ010000004.1:0-33569 GCA_964507405.1 uncultured Staphylococcaceae bacterium | reverse complement strand
TATATGTTGTATATGAACATCTATTACATGTATCATATGCTTCATAACCTACCTTCGTACATGTTGCATCTAACTTTTCATGATTTACTATATCATGCCCACCTAATGAAGATATTGCATTAAACTCAATATGTTTATAACATTTTATACAGTCTCTAAATTTAATTCCAGAATCTACACATGTAGGATCTTTTCCAACATACCATTCGCCTAGTATATGTCTACACTTAGTATTTTGTATTGACGCTTGTGAGGATATTGTATCTTCTGATTCTTCATCTCTTGTTTTTATTTTATGGCAATTTTTACATTCATAATAATACGCTTTATCTCCATCATATCCAAATAAAATATTTAATATCATTTCTATTAACCACTCTATGAATGATTTTGATACATATTTTTTTTCATAATTATGTGGTAATTTTGAAATTGTGTTTTCTATTTCTAAATTACATTCATTACATATGTATTTTATTATTCCTTCATCACTACATGTTGCTTCTTTTATTACTCTACTAGTTAATGTATGATCATGGGCATATATTATTTCATTTTCATTAAATTTACAATCTTTACATATACGATGTTTTAAACCATCTGTTATACATGTTTCATCTAAATCGATTATCCATTCATTATAATTATGATCTAGTTTTTGTCTAAAATTATCATAATATATATATCCACATGTTGTACATTCATGTTTTGTACATCCTTCACTTACACATGTTGAATCAATTAAAGTTTCAATATAACTATGTCCTAAAGCTTTTACTATATCTGTTATAAAGTATTCATCACATATTGAACAAATATGTTTAAAATAACCATCATCAATACAAGTTGGATTTATAACTTTTTCAATAGTATAATTATGTCCATTATCATTGTGAACAAAATTTGCGACTATATCTATATCTGATATTACTTTCATACCACTAACAAAATTATTCCATCCATTAAATGTATATCCCTTTTTAACTGGATCATCTGGTTTTAAAATTATAGTATCATATGGAAGACTATATGAATATAGTACATTATCTCCATCTATAAACCTAACTGTATAAAGTCTTTCTGTCTTTTTAATTATTGGCATAGCTATAATATTTGTAGATGAAGTTGCGGGTACAGCATCAGCGATTCCATCACCATCTATATCCGACCCAATAACTTCATAATCATATAAATTATCACTTGAAATATTTATAATTGGAACTCTTATTACTTGTGAAGTTAAATATATATCACTTGAAACAATCATACCATTATTATCATAAAATTCAGTTTGAACCCATTCATCTCCATAATATACATTATTGTTTTTATTCCAATTAGGGTAGTTTTCATCCCATGGAACATTTACTTTTAAATTAGATACATAAATATTAAGTCCCGAAATCCCGGAAAATAATCCATAATTTGTAGAATTCAATCTAGCATTAGGTCCTAAAATAATGTTCTGTAAAGTTATTGTATTATATAAACCATAATGTTGTAATATATTATTACCATAATAATTTGGCATTTCATCTATAATTAAAGTTTCTATATTAGTAAACCCTAAAAGAATTTCATACCTACTATAAATGCTATTTAAATTAATTCTTTTCAAAGTATAATAACTTTCAGTCATAGCTCCAACAGCAATACATATTACATTGTCTGGAATATGTAAATATTCAAACCCATAATTAACCTTAATCAAACAATTATCTATATATAAACAATTATTAATCCAATTATTATTGTCATTATAAAGCGCTGTATTTAGAAACGCATCTGGTCCTATATCAAATATAGTATTAGGAAGGGATATATCAAATAACTTTTCACAATCTCTAAAGGCATCTGCTCCTATACTTTCTATTCCATGATGGATTTCTACACTTATTAAATTACTACAACAATAGAATGCAGATGAGCCTATACTTGTTACACTTTCTGGGATTACTATGCTTGTTAAACTACTACAATATCTGAATGCTTGATCATTAATAGCTGTGAATGTATTCGGAATAATAACATTTTTTACACCTTTCATCTCATAAATTTCATAACTATTTCCATTTATATCAGTAGGAAGGGTTACTGTATCAAGATTTCCAAGATATGCAACTAATTGATAATTATTATTGGAATCATATCTAAATAAGAAATTATTTTCATCTTCAATATATGTATAATTTTCATCTTCTATATATGTATAAATTTCATCTTTTGGATAAGAAATAGTCTTGTCTTTATTTACTATTTTTAAAGCATTTTGAGCAATATAACCATAATCAGAACTTCCAATAGTTATATTTAAATCACAATTATTAATAATTGTTAATAAATTACTACAACCATAGAATGCAAAATCACCTATACTTGTTAAACTTTCTGGGATGACTATGCTTGTTAAGCTACTACAGCCAGAGAATGCAGATGAGCCTATATTTGTTACTCCTTCTGGGATGATTACTTCTTTTACCGATGTAAACTTTCTAAATCTATAATCTGAAATAGATGTAATTGTATTTGGTATTACTAATTTAGTAACTTCTTCATATTCATTATTACTATTTTTCATATAGAAATGTGTTGCATAAGACATTGGATTAGAAGTTCCAGATTTAAATTCAATATTAAACCAATCTTCTAATGTTCCATCATAATATACAGAATCTAAATTAAAACATCCACCAAAACAATAATTACCAATACTAGATAAACCTTGTGGCATTGTAATTTTCTTTAATGAAGAAAAATTATAAAATCTATCATCTGATATTTCAGTTATCGAATCCGGCAAAACAATTTCTGTTACTTCGTTGTATTTTCCATTATTATCTTTTATATAGAAATGTTCTGCATACCACATTGGATTAGAAATTCCAGATTTAAATTCAATATTAAACCAATCTTCTATTGTTCCATTATAATATACAGAATCTAAATTAAAACATCCACCAAAACAATAATTACCAATACTAGATAAACCTTGTGGCATTGTAATTTTCTTTAATGAAGAAAAATTATTAAATCTATAATGTGATAATTCAGTTATCGAATCCGGCAAAACAATTTCTGTTACTTCGTTGTATTTCCATTATTATCTTTTATATAGAAATGTTTTGCATACCACATAGGATTAGATTCATCAGTTTCAAATATAATATTACACCAATCTTCAATCGTACCATTATAATATACAGTATCTAACTCATAACATCCCCTAAAAGCAAAATTACCAATACGAGATATATTTTTTGATATTGTAATTTTCTTTAATGAAGAAAAATTATAAAATCTGTTATCTGATATTTCAGTTAATTGATCTGATATGATTATCTCTGAAGTTTTTTTTAATATCAATATATTCTCCATCATTATTTTTAATATATAAATCAAATAATATACCATCAAATGATACTTTCAACCAATCTTCTAGTATTCCATTATAATATATATTTTCTAAATTCAAACAGCCATCAAATATTTCATATCCTATACTTATAACACTATCAGAGAAGGTAAATTTTTTTAATGCAGTAAAATTTATAAATTTATAACTTGATAATTCAGTTATCGAATCCGGCAAAACAATTTCTGTTACTTCGTGGTAGTCTCCATTATTGTCTCTTAAATAGAAATGTGTTGCATAACTCATTGGATTAGAATCATAACTTGCAAATTTAATATTACACCAATCTTCTATTGTTCCATTATAATAAACATTATCTAAAAGATTACAATCATTAAATGCATTATATCCAATATATGTAATATTTTTAGGTATTATGATATTTGTAAAAGCATGATTACCTAAATCATTATAACCAATGGAATTTTTATTTTCGTTTATTACTAATGTTTTATCAGCATAAATAATATTTCCATCTGAATCAATTATTTTATTCGCATAATATGCAACACATCCATTATCTTTAGAACCTATTGTCAATTCTAATTTCGAATTATTAACAATATTACTTAATTTTGTACATCCAGCAAATGCATCAGTTTCAATGTTAGTCAATTTTTCTGGTAATTCAATACTCGTAATATTAGTTGACTTAAATGCTTCTCTTGAAATAGTTGTTAATAAACTATTTTTTTCAAAAATTACATTTTTTAAAATACTACAATAGGAGAATGCAGATTCACCTATTGTTCTTACTCCTTCTGGAATTACTATGCTTGTTAAACTAGTACAACCCCAGAATGCATTATAATGAATAGCTGTGAATGTATTCGGAATAATAACATTTTTTACACCTTTCATCTTATAAATTACATAACTATTTCCATTTATATCAGTAGGAAGAGTTACTGTCTCATCTAATCCTAAATATGCAACTAATTGATAAGAATCATATGAATTTACTATAAATAAAAAATTATCCTCTGTTTCAAAATATGTTTTAATATTGCTTAATATAGATGTAACATTATAAATTATACTATTATCTTTATTAATAATTTTAAGTGCATTAGCTGAAATTTCTCCATTACCAAATCTTGAAAAAGTTATTTCTAAATCACTATTATTAATTATTGTTAATAAATTATTACAGCCAGAAAAAGCATAATTTCCTATTTTTTCTAAACCTTTTGAAATTTCTACAATCTTTAAACTACTACAGTCTATGAATGCACATTCACCTATAGTTGTTACACTTTCTGGGATGATTACTTCTTTTACTGCTGTAAAATTTCTAAATCCATAATCTGAGATAGATGTAATTGTATTTGGTATTACTAATTTAGTAACTTCTTCATATTCATTATTACTATTTTTCATATAGAAATGTGTTGCATAAGACATTGGATTAGATTCGTAACTTTCAAATTTAATATTACACCAATTTTCTATTGTTCCATTACAATATACGCTTGTTAAACTAGTACATTCAGAGAATGTATGATATCCAATACTTGTTACTCCTTCTGGGATTGTTATACTTGTCAAACTGCTACATCCATAGAATGCATAAAAGCCAATACTTGTTACTCCTTCTGGAATGACTATACTTGATAAACTACTACAATGACTAAATGTACTCTCACCTATACTTGTTACTCCATCTGGAATGACTATACTTGTTAAACTAGTACAACCACTAAATGCACTATAACCTATACTTGTTACTCCATCTGGAATGACTATACTTGTTAAACTGCTACATCCATAGAATGCATAAAAGCCAATACTTGTTACTCCTTTTGGTATTACTATACTTGTTAAACTACTACAATTATAGAATGCATAAAAGCCAATACTTGTTACTCCTTCTGGAATGACTATACTTGATAAACTACTACAATTATAGAATGCATTATCACCTATGCTTGTTACACTTTCTGGTATGACTATACTTGTTAAACTACTACAATTATAAAATGTTCCTGAGCCAATATTTTCTACATATTTATTAATATTTATTTTTTCTATACCTTTTCCAATATAATCATTATTACTTTCGAATTGAGTACTATCACTACTTAATTTAGTTTCTATTATTTCTTCATTGTAGTCATTTTTATAAACAAAGATAACTTCATTTTCTAATTTATATTTAAATGTTGCCTTCCTGAATGAATATTTATAAATCTTATTGACAGAATCAGGTATATTTACTCGATCTATATTTTTTAATCCATAGAATCCTCCAGTACCAATAAAAGTAATTCCTTCTTCTATTGTTACTTCTTTTAATGATTCTGGAACATATGTATTATTTGCTTCGAAACTTCCTGCACCAAATATATATCCAAACCATGTTATTTCTTCATCTTCATAATATCTTCCAATAAATGCTAATGTTATTTCTTTTAATTCTACACAATCTTCAAATATACCAATTCCCAAATATAATTCATCTTTTTTAGAATTAGTTAAATCTACTTTTTGTACTTTTGAACCACTAAATGCGTAATCACCAATCTCAATTATTGTTTCTTGTAACTTTAACTCTTTTATTCCAGTATTACTTAATGCTCTTGAAGAAATAAATAATAATTTTGATGTATTACTTACAGGTATTGTTGTTAAACTTAAACATCCATAAAAACAATAATCTCCTATTTCTAATACTTCATCTGGTAGTACAATTTTGTTTAAGTTTTTACAACTATAAAAGGCACCTTCATATACTCCATATAATTTTGAATTTTCTTCAAATATAACTTCTTTTAAATTATCACAATATGCAAATGCATAGTAATCTATTGAAACTACATTTGATGGTATTAGTATTGTTTCTAAATTATTACATCTAAAGAATGCTCGATATCCAATTGTTGATAATAATTTGTTTTCTGTAAAATCAATATACGAAACTTTACTATTTTCAAATGCACCAAATCCAATTGTTTCAACTATGCTTGGCATTTTATATATACTATTTTTACCTGCTGGATATGCTATAATTCTTTTTCCATTCTTGCTGTAAAGTACTCCATCTATTGCTTTATAGTATGGATTATTTTCACTTACTTTATATTCTGTTAAATTAAATAATGATATTAAACTATATTCTCCAATATATACTATATTTTCTGGTATAGTTAAATCTTTAATTCCCGTATTATAAAAAGCATTTGACATTAAATATAATTCTTGATTATTAAATTCTATAGTTTCAAGTTCCCTAATGTTTGCGAAGGCATTATCTTTTATTTCAGTTACATTATTAGGTAATGTAACTTTTTTAATATGTGAAAATTCAAATGCATATTTAGATATTGCTTCTAAAGGCATTTCTTTATTTAATTTTAAATTTATTATGCCACTCTTATAAAATGCATAATCACCTAGTGATGTTAATGTACTTGGCAATGTTACATTTACTAGTTCATCACAATATGCGAAAGCATTATTGTCTATTTTCTTTAGATTACTATTATTACTAAATATTACATTTTCTAATTTTGTATTAAAGAATGCATTTGACCCAATATAGGTAATACTATCAACAAAATTAATATTTGCTAAATTTGAACAATAGAATGCATTACTTCCAATTGTTTGAATAGTATCAGGTAATATTATTTTATCAATTTGTTTATATTTAAATGAATTACTTCCAATTGTTATAATATTTCCACCAAGACTTACATTTGTTAAATCAATTATACTATTTAATCCCAAATATTCAATAATTGCAATATTATCATTTTGTAAAATAGCATATTTAAACTCCTCATTTTGCTTAACTTCTTTTACACCTAAATAATATCCTTTAATTGAATGATCCCAATAGTCTTGTGTATATAAAGGTAATGTTTCACTTACAAAATATAGTTCTAGATTATTACATTCATAAAATGCATATCTACCTATATACTCTAAAGTAGATGGCATTTGTAAAGATGTTAAACTTTCACATCCATAAAAAGCAAATCTACCTATATAAGTTAATCCCTCAGTTAATTTAAGTGATGTTAGACTATAACAAAATCTAAATGCAAAATTATCAATATTTGTTATTATAGCATCTCCAAAATCAATTGAAGTTAAATTATTCAATCCTTCTAATCCATGTGCTTGAATAGATGATAAACTGCTTCCATTTTCAAACTTAATACTTCTTAATTTGTTACAACCGTCAAACATTTATGCGGAAATAGATTCTAATTTGCTATTTTCATAAAATGTAATACTCGTTAAATTATTACATCCAGCAAATGCACCTTGACCTATGGTTGATACATTGGAAGGAATAGAAAATGAAGATATATTAGAGTTTGCAAAAGTATAAGCTGATATTCTTGGTAATTTAGATGTTTTATTAAAAGAAATACTAGTTAAAGAATAGGTTTCTGCAAAACAATATCTTCCTATTTTAGTAACATTATCTGGAATTGATATACTTTGAAGTGAACTAGCTGAGTTAAATGCTTCATCACCAATTTCTTCTAAAGCATCGTTTAAATTAATATTAATAATACTAGTAGCATCATAAAAAGCATTTTTATCTAATTTTATTAAATTATCATTAAAATAAATAGTTTTTAATTTACTAACTCCATAAAAGGCAGAATTTGAAACTACAGTAGTATTATTATTTAAATAATAAGTATTATCTTCTTTTCCTGAAGGATACATAAAAAGTGTTTTTAAATCTTTACTATATACTACTCCATCTATCGATGTATAGTATTCATTTTTATTATCCACTTCAATCGAAGTTAATAAAGAACAACTTGCGAATACACCATTACCTAAACTAATCGTTGATGAAGGAATATATACTTCCTTAAGTGATGTGTTTTTAAAAGCATAATCATCAATCTTTATTAAATCTTTAGGTAAACTAATTTTTGATAATGTTGTATATTCAAAAGAAGATTTACCAATAAATTTTAAATTAGAATTTTCTTCATATGTAACTTGTGATAAAGGGCAACAACTAAACGCAGATTCTCCAATACTAGTAACATCTTTTGGGATTTCTATTCTTTTTAAATTGCAGTTTTCAAACGCAGAGTCTCCAATACTATTTAATTTACTTTCTTTTTCAAATGTAATAGTTCCTAAACCACAATTAGAAAATGATGAATCTCCAATATACATTATATTTTTAGGAATCACTATATTATTTAAACTAGAACATGATGAAAAACAACTATAACTAATTTCTGTTAAATTATTTCCAATTATAACTTCTTTTAATTTTACTGAATTTGCAAATGCCAAATATCCAGTACTTGATACATTAGATAAATCAACACTTTCTAAACTAGAAAAAATAAATGAGCAAGTATTAATTTTAGAAACATTACTTAAATCAATTGTTTTAATTTTACTATACCCAAAAGCATATGTTCCTATTATGCTTGTTTTATCATTTATAGTATAACTTGTTCCTTTATTAGATGGATAAGCTACTAATGTATTTATAGTACAATCATATAATACTCCATCTATTGATCGAAAATATTTATTTTTATTATCTATTGTAATTTCTTTTAATTTAATTGTTTCAAGTAAACAAGATCCATTAAATTCTTTTAGGTTTTGAGGTAAATTAATGTTTACTAGTCTTACATTGTTTTGAAAAGCAAAATTACCAATTGAAGTTAGTTTTGAAGATTCACTAAATGTTACTTTTACAAGTCTTATACAGCCATCATAAGCACTCTCACCTATACTTGTAACACCACTTGGAATTTCAATACTAGTTAAATTAACACAATTTTGAAAAGCATATCCTTTAATCACTTTTAAAGTTGAAGGCAATGTTACAATTCTAAGTGATGATTCATTTTTAAAAGCACCTATTCCAATACTTGATACTTCCATATCATCAATAATATCAGGTATTGTTATATATTTTCTCCTACCCTTATAACCAGTTATTTCTATTGTTTTATCCTCTAATACTCGATAAGTAAATGGTACCCCATCATCTTCATTAATCCATTTTGCATATAGTGTTAAATCTTTACTAAACTCATCTTCATATTCTTTTAAAGGTTCAGTACAATGTATATCATAATACCATCCATCAAAGATTGCATATAGTCTTGTTGCTTCTGGTAGATTTTGCAAAGTATGTTGTCTTAAAAATGTTTGATATGTATTATCTATTTCATTTGTTAAATAATTAAATGTAACTGTTCCTTTTTCTTCAAGTAAAAATGCACTTGAATCTATAGCACCATATCCATAATAAAAATCAGGTCCCAAATCTCCTAAGTCTTTACTTGATGCATATAATAATTCTTTTATAGTTGATAATTCTTGATATCTATTTAGTGATAAATATAAAGCAATAATTGAGGATACTATTGGTGATGAAAATGAAGTTCCATCAACTATTCCATATGATCCATCGTTTTTTGTAGTATAAACTGTACCAGGTGCAACACAGTCTAGGCCCTCTCCATAGTTGGAGTATTCTGCAAGAGTCCATGAATCTGCATCAAGTGCTCCTACGGCAATTACATCTTCAAGAGCTGCTGGATAACTAATATTTGGTGATCCGTCATTTCCTGCTGCCGCAACGCATATAACATCACTATCTTTCGCAAGTCTAACTGGAGATAAAAATGATTTACTATCACTTGACCCAAAACTCATATTTACAACATCAACGTCTCTTTCAATTGCATAATATAGTCCAAACACCAAATCAGATGTACTATTAAAAGCACCATATTCATCACACTCTGCTTTAATTACTAATAGTTCTGCGTTAGGTGCAATACCACATATACCAGTATTATTATTCATTGATGCACCAACAACACCAGCGACACTAGTTCCATGTCCTTGTTCATCTTCAATTAAAGACCAATCATATGAGCCATCTTCTAATAAATAGTCTTTTACTATTTTATCTTCTGTTGCGTTATATGAATATTCACTTATTCGTCCATTAAACTCAATATGATCAGTATCAATTCCTGTATCAATAATAGCCACAGTTACACCATTACCTTTTGTCATATACCAAGTGTTATCTAAATTTAAATAATCTAAATATGTTTGCATATAATAATTAGTATCATTTGGCGTTGCTATAGATTTCGATGGAAAGTATTCTTTTACATCTGAAACTGTAGCTTGATAATCAAGCGAAAACTTTTCAATTATATCTTTATTATTTTCATCAATACATATATCATAAACAGTAACATCATCTGGAAGCGTTAAAGTCGCAAATGTACCATTTTTAGTAATTCTAAGCTTTGCATTAAGCCTTTTAGATATACTTTTCGCTTCTTCTTTTGTAGTATTATTTAATACTAATTTATGATTATCATACTCCCCACTTCGTTCTACTATTTCTTCTAATATAATATTACCAAATGAGTCTTCATTATTAATATTTTTTCCTATAATTAATAAACCAATACATATGGCGAGTAGAAACAAAAAGACTTTATTTTTCTTCATAATAAAATATTCCACCTTTCAATTTATATAAGTATTATAAAGGTATACCTTTGTACAACAAGATTTATATAAAATTTTTAACTAATATATTATCTTTATAATAGTCTAATCAGTATAATAATATCTTTTTATTTGCAAAAAATTATATTAAAGAGTAAAATATATTTATAAATAGATAGTATGTAAAGGTATACCTTTATACTCTTTTATATAAAATAGAGCAAAAAAGACATTCAACCGAATGTCTTATTTTCTTATTTACAACCTATGCACCTTAATATATCACTAAATGAAATAAATACAAATAATGCCATTAATAATAGGAAGCCAATTGTATGTATAATATTTTCTACTTTTGGACTAGGCTTTTTACGAGTAATACCTTCAAATACTATAAAGGCAAGTCTTCCACCATCAAGAGCAGGAAGAGGAAGTAAGTTAACAAAGCCAATATTTACACTTAAAAATGCCATAAGTGATAACAATGTTAATATTGCTTGACCTACATTTTTACCTTCAATTGATGATTTTACTAAACTAAAAATTCCTACAGGACCACTAAAGTCATCAATATTTACTGATGAATCAGTAAACAATAAACCTAATGTTTTAAAAATACTAATACAAGAAGATCCTGTTTCAACCCAAGGCATATACAATAATTTAACAATATCAAATTCATAATTTGGCGAAATACCAAGTTGAATTTTAGTTGGAGTTATTGATTGACTTTCTAATAATTGTCTACTATAAGATTCAATTGTTACTTGTTTTTGTTGTTCACCACGAGTAAATGAAATTACAAGGTCTTGCGCTTCATCTAAACTTTCTTGATTAAAGTAACTTAATATATCATTATAGGTATTAATAACTTTTGAATTACTTCCATCTTTAAAAGCAATATTAGTAATTATATCACCTTTTCCAAGACCTGCTTTGAAAGATTTTGTTGCTGTATTATTAGATGAATATGTACCTACAATAACTTTACCTTCTTCTATGCTTAACTTCGTATCTAAATTTAATTCAATCGAATATATAGCAATTATCGGATAAATGTAATCAGTTACTTTAATATTTCCATCTTTATCTTTATACGTAAGAATAATCTTACCATCAAAACTAGTATCAGATCCAGATGCATATTTACTAAGAGTACTTGGAATATCATTCCATTCTTTGACTTCATAATCATTTATTTTTAGAATTTCATCACCTTCAGAAAGAATGCCATATACTGGTGAGCCTTCATATACTTCAGTAAGTCTAGTACTAGAAGTATTAGGATAACCTTGAATAATACCGAGTACAAAATATATAACAAGGGCAAGAACAAAGTTCATGAATGGCCCCGCAAATACTGTTAAAAATCTTTGGCCAACTGTTTTAGATACAAAATTACGATTTAATGGCGCAATTTGCATTTCTTGTTTTTTATCAAAATAAAGAATTGCATCACGATTTACAATATATTTAGTTTCTTCAACATTTTCATTTTTACCACATAAATATAATTCATCATCAAGTGCTTCCAGAGTTCCACTTAAATCATATTTACATAAATCATATACTTCTAAATCTTTATACTTTTCATCATTAATATCACAGATAATAGTTTTAATACGATTATTTTCATCAAATTCAAGTTTTACTTTTTTTATATTTTCCAAGAAATCTTGTTCAATTTCTTCACCAGCCATTGATACAAATCCACCAATTGGAATGCATCTAATTGCATATACTGTTTCCCCTTTTTTCTTTTTCCAAATTAATGGACCCATACCTACTGAAAATTCATAACATAAAATTTTAGCTCTTCTAGCTAATAGGAAATGTCCCATTTCATGAATAATAACAATTATACTAAGTACTAATATAAATGCTATAAATCCAATTATATATATCATATTTTACCTACCTTTCCTTTTACTAATTGATCTACCTCTAAAATTAAATCAATTGATAACTCTTTATTATATTTTTCATATTCGTTTGAATTTAATTCATTAATTATTATTTTTTCAATATCCGTAAATCTAATTTTACCATTTAAAAATAGTTCCACGGCCTTTTCATTAGCTGCGTTCATAACACAAGGATAGATTCCCCCTTTTTTGATTGCCTCTTTCGCAATATTAACAAGGGGATAGCGCTCATTATCAAGTGGTTCTAATACAAGATTAATTCCTTCATCAATTGATAAAGGTTTTATTATATCGCTTTTACTGTGTTTTTTATTCATTAAGGCGTAATGAATAGGAAGATGCATATCAGCACTTGCTAGTTGAGCACAAATAGAATTATCATTAAACTCTACCATAGAATGAATTGTACTAGTTCGATGAATCATTACTTTAATTTTATCAATATCAACATTAAATAAATAATATGCTTCAATTATTTCAAAACCTTTGTTCATCATTGTCGCACAATCAACTGTTATTTTTGGTCCCATATTCCATGTAGGATGATTTAATACATCATTTACCGTAACATTTGTTAATTCATCTTTTTTTAAGTCTCTTAAAGCGCCACCACTGGCTGTAAGAATTAAGTTTTGTATTTCTAATTCATCATTTTTATCAAGTAATTGATATATTGCTGAATGTTCACTATCTAAAGGAATAATTTGACAATTATTATCTTTGGCAGTTTTCATGATAATATCTCCCCCAATTACAAGGGTTTCTTTATTAGCAAGATATATATCACGTTTTTTTAATATTGCATCATAAGTTGGCTTTAACCCTACTGTTCCTACTAAAGCATTAACAACAATAGGATTTTCACAATCAAAGCACGATACTTCACTTAATCCTGAATCACCATAAGTAAAAGTTATATTAGGATATTTTTTTTCTAAATAGTTTTTATTTTCAAGACTAATACAACAAACAAGATGAGGATGAAATTCATCAATTATTTTAATTGCTAAATCTATATTTTTACCAAAACTAAAGGCAACAAGTTTAAAGTCTTTATTTTCTCTTACAATATCTAATACTTGAGTACCAATGCTACCTGTTCCACCTAATAAACAGATATTTCTCATAATATAATACCTAACATAGATAAAATTACAAAAAAGAATGAACCAGTCATAATTAAACTATCAAATCTATCCATTACTCCACCATGACCAGGAAAGATAAATCCATAGTCTTTAATATCATATTCACGTTTTAATTTAGAGGCAACTAAATCTCCAAATTGCGCGATGATGGTTAATACTAAACTAATTAAGGCAATACATAGAATTTTTATAACACTGTTTTCAATATTAAGTAAACTAAAATTTAATATTTTTTCACCAATAATTAAAGAAGCACTTCCAAAAATCATTCCCGATACACTTCCACCAATTGAACCTTCAATTGTTTTTTTAGGACTTATAGTTGGACATAATTTATGTTTACCAAACATTATACCAATTTGATAAGCCCCCATATCAGTAAAAGTGGTAGTAATGAATAAATAAGCAATTAGTACTAATCCAATATAATTATTTGTTGTTCCGTTTAAATAATTAATTTGACGAATTGACGTTGCTAGTAGAAGACCAACTCCACAATATAATATAAATCCAAAAAATAAAATTAAATCTGTTGTTTTTAGTTCATTATTAAATAAAGAAATTATTAATAGTCCAAAGAATATAACAATTAAACTAAAAATCATATCTGTTAAATCAAAAACATCAGGGAGTTTAATTATAAGTCCACCTAGTAATACAATCCACATAGACATAACAGGTATAATATATTGATATTTCTTTGATAAACCTTTTTTATTACAATGCATTTTAACAAGTTCAAGTGTTCCCACATAAGCAAGGGCAGTCGTAAGCCCTATCATCCACCAAGAACCAAGCCATAAAATTGGTATAATTACTATTGCTAAAACAATTCCAGTTATTACTCTTTTTTTCATTATTTAATCCCTCCATAACGTCTGTTCCTACTTTGATATTCTTTAATTGCTAAATATAAATCTTTTTTATGAAAATCTGGCCATAATGTTTTTGGAAAATATAATTCCGCGTATGCTGCTTGATATAATAAGAAATTACTAAGCCTCATTTCTCCACTAGTTCTAATAATTAAATCAAGATCATACAAATCTGCTGTATATAAATTATTACTAATAACATCTTCATTAATATCATTTATATTAAGTTTTTTATTAACAACTTGATAACTTATTTTTTTACAAGCTTCTACTAATTCTTCTCTTGAACCATAATTAAATGCTATTGATAAAGTAAAATCAGTAAATTCTTTTGTTTGTTGTTCAATATCTTCCATCATCATTATAATATCCGAAGATAATTTATTTTTACTACCAATAAATTTAATTTTTATTTTATTTTCCAATACTTTTTTTAACCCTTCATGATAATAAGTTTTTAATTGATTCATTAAATAATCAACTTCATCTTTAGGTCTTTTCCAGTTTTCAGTACTAAATGCGAAAACGGTTAAATTAGCTATTCCTAAGTTTTTAACTTCCATAACTATTTCTTTTAATGTTTGTACCCCTTTTTTATGACCTAAATTTCGTGGTAACATTCTTTTTGTAGCCCATCTTCCATTTCCATCTAAAATAATGCCAATATGTTTAGGAAGAGGTTTTAATAGAATTTCATTTTTTAATTCATTTATGTTCATTATTTTTCCCTCTAATATATTATTATACTACATTTTATAAAATAATGCCAATTAAATGAAAAAGACATCTAAAAAAAGATGTCTCAATTAATAAAAATAAATTAATTTATTAATTAATTTATATAATACTTTTTGTTATCTTTTACAATAATGTTTTCAGAAACTAATATATCTAAATTTCTTTTAATGCTATAATATTTATTATATATTTTAAATCAAGAATTTTGACCAATAATACAACTATACTAATTAATATTAATTATGTTTTATTAAACACTTTAATAAATTAAATACTAAGAAATATAATAAATAAATTGTTATATTAACAATTATCATAAAGACAAGTAAAAAGAAATTATCAATATTAATTAATCCCATCATACTAGATAATGACTCACTATCAAAAATAGGATATGGATACCAAATTATTTTATAGCAATACATTCCTGTTAATTTTACTGTAATAAAATATACTAATAAATATATTGTTATATATAAATAACTCTTCTTACTAAAAGTATTATTTGCTTTTATATATAAATAATTTATTAATGCTATAAAGAAAAAAAAGTAATGTACAATCATATTTGTAATAAATGAATACCATGCATTTAAGGTATTCGCATATAAACCAAAAATAGGATTTCCCGATGTAAGTTCAAATATGGTATAACAAAGAGATGTAATAACATAATTTGTTGTAATAAAAGTTAAAACATCTTTTCTATATAAAAAATTATTTATTTTTTTTATTTTAAAAATATTACCAATAAATTGTAAGATACAAAAAAAAGAAAATATAATTAAAGTATGATATGTAAAAAAACTTAAATTAGCCCATCTACTGACAACATTAACTCCAACATATTTTTCAATACCAGGATTTTGAATATAAAAATAATCATGTTCTGTAAACGAAATCATATAATCCATAAATATTAGAATACCTAATATACCAATTAATAGTAAAAAATAAGAATACCATTTTTTCATTAAATCACCACTTATAATTTATATTATTTAAAAAAGACCACTGAAGATATTACATCCACAATGGTCTTACTTTTTATATAGACATAATGTCGTTTTCTTTAGTCTTAGCTAAAGCATCAACTTTGGCAATATATTCATCAGTTACTTTTTGTACTTTTTCACTAGCACGTTTAACTTCATCTTCAGAAACACCTTCTTTTTCAAGTTTTTTTAGGGCTTCCATTTGTTCACGACGAATGTTACGAATAGCAACTTTTGCATTTTCTGCATATTTTTTTGAATCTTTAGCAAGTTCTTTTCTTGTTTGTTCTGTTAATGGTGCAATTGGAATTCTAATTAAATCACCATCATTTAATGGATTAAATCCTAAATTAGCTGTTTGAATAGCTTTTTCAATTCCTCTTAAAACTGATTTGTCATAAGGCTTAATTACTATTGATTGAGGATCGGGAGCTGAAACATTAGCAATTTGGTTAATAGGCATTTGTGAACCATAATACTCAACAGTAATGCCATTTAATACATTTGGATTAGCTTTACCAGTTCTAATTCCTGCAAAATCTTTTTTAAGAGATTCGATTGACTTTTCCATTTTTTGTCCACATTGTTGAATTATTTCGTTTGTCATTTTCTTTTCCTCCTATTATTATTTAGTAATTAATGTTCCAATAGTTGGTTCCTTAACTACTTTCGTAATGTTACCTTTAACACTCATATCAAAAACAATAATTTTAATATTATTTTCACTACAAAGTGTTGCGGCAGTAAGATCCATTACTTGTAAATGTTGATTTATTAAATCTTCATAAGTCAAAGTAGCAAATCTTTTAGCATCTTTATTTGTTCTAGGATCTGAATCATAAACACCATCAACACCGTTTTTAGCCATTAATATCATATCAGCACCAACCTCAGCAGCTCTTAATGCAGCAGCTGTATCAGTTGAGAAGAATGGGCTTCCAGTTCCACCACCAAATATTACAACCATATGCTTATCTAAATGGCTTAACGCCTTACGTCTAATATATGGTTCTGCAACACTAGGAGCAGAAAGCGAAGACATCACTCTTGTTTCAACACCGATTGCTTCAAGGGCATTTTGTAACGCTAATGAATTAAGGATTGTTCCAAGCATACCCATATAATCAGCACTTGCTCTTTCCATTCCATTTTCTTCAGCATCACGACCACGCCAAATATTACCAGCACCAACAACGATTCCTAAATCAATTCCTAAATCAACTAAGTTTTTAATTTCTTCAGCAATTTCTTTAACTTTTATCGCATTTATTCCTGTTCCATTTCCACCAGATAAGGCTTCACCACTTAGTTTAAGAATGACTCTTTGCATTATGATTCTCCTTTTTTAATTAGTTATTTGCTTTTTGAGCGGCAGCAGCAGCTTGTGCAGCAACTTCTGCAGCGAAATCATCATTACGTTTTTCCATACCTTCGCCTACTTCATAACGAACATAAGCTACAGCACTACTGTTTTTGCTCTTTAAGTATGCAGCAACAGAAACGCTTGGATCTTTAACGAATGCTTGGTCAACTAAGCAAATTTCTTTTTTAAATTTAGCTAAACGACCTACAGTCATTTTTTCAATAATAGCTTCTGGTTTAGTTTTATTAGCAGGATCATTTGCAATTTCAGCTTTAATTACTTCTGCTTCATGTGCTAAATCTTCAGCACTAATTGCAGATTCATCAAGATAACGAGGATTGTACATTGCAACATGCATACAAACATCTTTTGCTGTAAGTTCATCAGTACCTTTAATTACAGATACAACAACGATTTTACCACCATTGTGTTTATATACACCAAATACTTCATCATCAGCTTTTTCAATTCTAACAACACGACGTAGACTAATTTTTTCACCAATTATAGCAGTTGCTGAAACAATTAAATCTTCAACTGTTGTTCCTTCATATGTAGCAGCTAATGCACATTTTTCACATGCAGCATCACTAGCAACACATGCAGCACCAATTTGGTGTAATAATGTTAAGAATTTTTCATTTTTAGCAACAAAGTCAGTTTCTGAATTTAATTCAAATAAATAAGCTTTATTACCATTAATAGCAACATCACATAAACCTTCAGCAGCAATTCTTGATGCTTTTTTAGCGGCTTTTGCAATACCTTTTTCACGTAGCCAGTCTGCAGCTGCATTAATATCGCCATTACATTCAGTAAGAGCTTTTTTGCAATCCATCATACCAGCACCAGTTTTTTCTCTTAATTCTTTAACTAAAGATGCAGTAATCATTTGATTATTCCTCCTATTAAATTATTCTTCTGTAGTTTTAGCTGTTTCAACTTCTGCAGCTTCAACTTTTTCTTCTACCTTTACAGGTACTTCTTTTACTTCTTCAACGTTCTTTTTTACAGGACGAGGTTTACGAGGTTTGTCTTGTTTTGGAGTTTTAACTTCTTGAGTTTTAGTTTCTTCTGTTTTTTCTTCTTCAGGTAAAACGTAAGGTTCAACAGCAACACCATTACCTTCAAGTACAGCGTTAGCCATAACACCAACGATTAAACGAACAGCTCTTACACCATCATCATTTGCTGGAATTACATAATCAACATCATCTGGATCACAGTTAGTATCTACTAATCCAAATACAGGAATGTGTAATTTACGTGCTTCAGCAACAGCATTATGTTCAGTTTTAGGGTCTACAACAAATAAAGCACCAGGTAATTGTTGCATTTCTTTAATTCCACTAAAGAAACCTTCAAGTTTAGCTTGTTCTTTTTTGTAGCCTGCAACTTCTTTTTTAGTTAATTTTTCAAAAGTACCATCTTTTTCCATTTCTTCAATTCTGTATAATTTGGCAATTGATTTACGAACAGTCTTGAAGTTAGTCATAGTTCCACCTAACCAACGTTTGTCAACATAGTATTGGCCAGCACGAACCGCTTCTTCTTTAATGATATCTTGAATTTGTTTACGTGTTCCAACAAATAAAACTTTAGAATTATTGTTACGAACAATTTCAACCATTGCAGCATAAGCTTCTTCAATCTTATCTGCTGTTTTTTGTAAGTCAATGATGTATACACCATTTCTTGAATTAAAAATATACTCTTTCATCTTAGGGTTCCAACGGCGAGTATGATGACCGAAATGAACTCCTGCTTCTAGTAATTGCTTCATTGTAACTACTGGCATTTTAAATTTCCTTCTTTCTTTTTATTTTGTTTGGCCGCCAAAAGAGTCCACGCACACCGCCACTAATGCACTAGACGACGCACTCATCTTTTGTGTGTATTTTTTGCCATTTAGTATTTTACCATATTTTTCATTTTTTAGCAAATGATATTACTTATAATTTTAATATTAAAAAGGCCAGTGTATAAAAGTATCTACACTAACCACTTAAATATTAAAGTTATTTTACCTTTTTCATTAAAGTAACGAAGGTTAACCCTTCATGTTCTTCTTCTGAATCAATTATTTCAAAACCTAAATGTTTATAAAACTCAACATTATATTCTTCTTGTAAAATAGTATCAACATACCAAGTTTTAACAAGGGGATTATTTTCTATAAAGAACTTTAATACTTCTGTTCCATATCCTAATGATTGATATTCATCTTTTAAGTAGAACTGAGCAATCTTCATAATATCCTTAGTATCTAGTTCAAACCCAAAGATTCCACCAATTATTTCATTTTTTTCTGTTTCAATTACTTTATAATACTGGCCGAATCGATAATTAATATTAAATTCCATACGATGTAAACTCATATGATAAGGATTACTATCAAAATCTCCATACTTTTTAGCATATTTTGCAAATGCTTCTTTTTGTAATTTTAACATTGTTTTAGCATCATTTTGTAACACTTTTTCTATTTTTATCATAAGTTCTCCTTAATTTTGTTTAGTGATTATTTCCCGTTTGTCTAGGGTGATTTTCCATATATGTCTTTTTTAATTGTTCTCTAGAAACATGCGTATATATTTGGGTAGTAGATAAATTTGCATGACCTAGCATTTCTTGAACACTCCTTAAGTCAGCTCCGCCATCAAGTAAATGAGTCGCAAAACTATGTCTTAACATATGGGGATGAATATGAGTATGAACAGATGCTCTGTCAATAATATTATCTAAAATAACTCTCACACCTCGCGTTGTAAGGGGGGCTCCACAATGATTGACTAAAATAAAATTATGATCATTTAATTCCCTTTTTAGCACTAATTCTGGTCTTCCAATTTCTAAATATTCTTTTAATGCTTTGACAATATGTTGATTCATTGGAACATATCTTTCTTTATGTCCTTTACCAAAAACCTTAATCATTTCATTACTATAATCAATATCCGACGGCGATAAACTACATAATTCACTAACTCGAAGACCAGACCCATATAATAATTCCATAATAAGCATATCCCGTTTACCAATCGCAGTAGATGTATCAATTGATTCAAATATGGCATTTATTTCATTTGGATAAAGTACTTTAGGAAGTGTTTTATCTGCTTTAGGAGTTTCAATCATTTCAAATGGATTTTCATCAACAATACCTTCACGTTCTAAATATCTGTAAAAAGTTCTTAGACTTGATAATTTTCTAGCTATACTTTTCTTTTTAAGATTTTCTGTTGTTGATAAATAAGATAAATAATATCTAGGAACATTAGTCTTAGTAATTGTAAGTAAATTACCAAAATTATCATTTTTTAAATATTCATAAAATTCTTTAATATCTTTAATATAACTAATAACAGTATAATTTGAATAATTCTTTTCAACGCTTAAGTAATTATAATATTTTTCAATTGCTTCACTTGATAAGTCAACATTATCTTCTTTTGTTTTAGTTTCTTGACGTTTTACTTTAACAGTAGGTCTAACGTTTTTTCTTATCATCGGTCTTTTATTCATCTTCAAGATACTCCTTGATTTTTGAAATAGCACGGTTTACATAAGCCATTTTTCTATCTTTTTTCTTAACTGTATCATCTAGTGGAGAAAAGATACCAAAATTAACATTCATCGGATTAAACTCTTGATGAGGACTACTAATATAACATGCAAGGGCCCCAAGAGCAGTAGTTGAATCAAGTGGTAGTAATTCTTTATTTTCTAAATATCTTGCCATATTAATTCCAGCAATTAATCCACTTGATGCTGATTCAACATAACCTTCAACACCTGTCATTTGTCCAGCAAAAAAGATATTATTATTACTAATTAATTGATATCCTTTATTTAATAATTTTGGTGAATTGATATATGTATTACGATGCATTACACCATATCTTACAATATTTGCATTTTCAAGTCCAGGTATAAAACTTAATAATTTCTTTTGTTCACCATATTTTAGATGAGTCTGAAAACCAACAATATTATATAATGTCTTTTCTTTATTATCTTCTCTTAATTGCACAACCGCATATGGCCAGCGTCCAGTCTTAGGATCGTCAAGTCCAACAGGTTTCATCGGACCAAACAATAGTGTTTGTCTGCCTCTTTTAGCCATATCTTCAACTGGCATGCATCCTTCAAATACTTTCAAATCAAATTCATGAGGAACAACACAATCTGCATTAACTAAAAAATCATAAAAAGCATCAAATTCTTCTTTATTCATTGGACAATTAATATAAGATGCTTCGCCTTTATTATAGCGTGAAGCAATAAAGGCTTTATCCATATTTATTGATTCCCTAGTAACAATTGGTGCGATAGCATCAAAGAAATACATATAATCATAACCAAGTAATTTAGCTATTTCTTGGTGAAGTGCATCACTTGTTAAAGGCCCAGATGCTATAATTACAGGGCCTTCTGGAATCTTTGTAATTTCTTCATTGATAATTTTAATATTATTCATACTTTTAATTACACTAGTAATATAATTTGAAAATTTCTCCCGGTCAACAGCTAGTGCTCCACCAGCTTCAACTTTTGTATTATCCGCAGCTTTTATAATTAAGGAATCAAACATTCTCATTTCTTCTTTCAATAATCCTACTGCATTTTCAATACTACTAGCTCTTAATGAGTTACTACATATCATTTCTGCAAATCCACCAGTCTTATGAGCTGGAGTCATTTTATTAGGACGCATTTCATATAATGTAACTTCATATCCTCTTTTGGCAAGTTGATAAGCTGCTTCGCTTCCAGCAAACCCTGCACCTATAACTGTGACTTTTTTCATTATATCACCACCTATTATTTATTATATCACTTTTTTATTTTTTTTTAAAGAAAATAAGTAAAAATGATAATTAACTAAAATGATTAAAGATGAGTTAGTAGTTTATTATATAAAAAGTAGTTATCAAAAAAACACCAATTACTGGTGTTTTTGATTATTTATAATTCGATTTTATTTCCTTCTTTAAGCCAAGAGGAACTATTTTTTCTTAATAGTTCTTCAGCAGAACGATTAGTTTTTACAAGAATTGAATCTAGAGTATCACCAGACTCAACAAAATACACATTACGACGTGGTATTTTGATTACTTGATTACTAGTTAAATTTAATATTCCAAAATCATTATATAAACCAAGTGTAGCTGGATCTACATCATACTTTTTCGCAATTTTTTCAATGGTATCATTATTTTCGGTAACATAATCTTCAAAATAATATTCAGTAAATTCATTATTTACTTTTGGTATTAATAATACTTGACCTGGATAAATAACAGTTGATGTTAACATATTAATATCGGTAAGTTCATTTACTGTTGTATTATTGTCTTTCGCAATCGTATATAATGAATCACCTTTTTTTACAGTATATTCTACATATTCAACTCTTAAACTATAATCTTGATAATTCATAAATTCCCTCCTCATGCTTAATATATGATGAAGGAATTAATTTGGTGAATTATTTTCCAAGAGTTTCGATTTCTTCGACTAATTTAAGAACGAATTCTTGAAGTGGCATATTAACAGATTCAGTTGTTCCAAAATGACGATAAGTAATAGTTTTAGATGATAACTCATTATCACCAAGAACTAAAGTATATGGAACTTTCTTTGTTTGACTTTCACGAATCTTATAATTTAGTTTCTCATCTCTACTATCAACAGATACACGAATACCTTTTGCTTTTAATACTTTTTCCACTTCTAATGCATATTCTAAATGAGCCGAATTATTTACAGGAATAATTACAACTTGTTTAGGTGAAAGCCATAGAGGGAATGCTCCAGCATAATGTTCAATTAAGATACCAATAAATCTTTCAATTGAACCAAATAAAGCACGGTGCAACATTATTGGACGAAGTTTTTCACCATTTTCAGCAACATAAGTTAAATCAAATCGTTCAGGTAAATTCATATCAAGTTGAATAGTACCACATTGCCAAATTCGATTCATTGAATCTTTTAGTTTAAAGTCTAGTTTAGGACCATAGAATGCTCCATCACCTGGATTTAAGATATACTTAATACCTTTCTTTTCCATTGCACTTGCAAGAGCTTTTTCTGCTTTATCCCAAGTTTCAAGTTTACCAATATATTTATCTAGTGGTCTTGTAGATAATTCAATATGATATTTTAAGCCAAATACACTATAAACATAATCATATAAATCAATTAAACGACCAATTTCTTCTTCAATTTGATCTTCAGTAATAAAGATATGGGCATCATCTTGAGTAAAGTTACGAACTCTAAATAAACCATTTAGCGCACCACTTGCTTCATGACGATGTACTAAACCAAGTTCTCCAATTCTAAGTGGAAAATCACGATATGAGTGAATTGAATTTTTATAAACAAGCATACCACCTGGGCAGTTCATTGGTTTAATAGCAAATTCTTTTTCATCAATTGTTGATGTATACATATTTTCTTTATAATTATACCAGTGACCAGATGTTTCCCATAATTCACGGTTTAACATAATTGGAGTTTGAACAAATAAATAATCATTTTCAGTATGTATTTTATACCAGAAATTTTCGAGGTTACGACGTAAAATCATTCCATTAGGAAGCCAGAAAGGAAAGCCTGGTCCATATTCACTTATCATAAATAACTCTAATTCACGTCCTAATTTACGATGGTCTCTTTTCTTTCTTTCTTCTAAGACAAGTAAATGTTCTTTTAATGCATTTTCATTCATAAAGCAAGTACCATATACTCTTTGAAGTTGAGCTTTAGATGAATCACCTCTCCAATAAGCTCCACTAACACTTAATAATTTAAAGTTTTTAAGCCATTTAGTACTAGACACATGAGGACCACGACATAAGTCACAGAAATTACCTTGTTCATAAATACTAATTTCTTCGCTATCATCTAATTCATTAATTAATTCTTGTTTATAAATATCATGTTTAAATATTTCAAGAGCTTCAGCTTTAGATACAACTTTTCTTTTAATTTCAGCACCACTTGCGACTAAAGCTTGCATTTTCTTTTCGATTTTAGGTAAGTCTTCTTCTGTTAATTTTACACTTCCTAAATCCATATCATAATAAAAACCTTCTTCAATTGCAGGCCCTACCCCAAACATGGCATTTGGATATAGTTCTTTAATAGCATTTGCAAGTAAATGAGCACATGAATGATTTAGAACATGTTCAAGTCCTTCCGCACTTGATGTTAATAATTCAATTTTACCAGATGATGTAAGTGGTGATTTCATATCAACAAGTGTATCATCTAATTTAGCAATTACACATTTTTTAACTAAACTTGATGATATTCCTTCAGCAACTTCAGCTGGTGTAATTCCTTGATGGTATTCACGAACAGAACCATCAGGAAAAGTTAATTTAATTTGATTCATAATATATATACCTCCAAAAATAATAAAAGCCTTAGAAAAAACAAAAAGTAAAAACTTTCTATTTTTCTAAGGACGAGTTAAATACTAGGCTTTTGGTAGTCTTTAATCGCGGTACCACCTTAGTTCATGATAGACCAACTATCACACACTTTATTTCTTTTAACGCAAGAATAACGTTCATAGATTTCTCTAGACTGCTCATAGGGAGTAATATTTAGGCTTAATTTAGTAGTTTTCACTATCCTACCTCACTAATTAATTAGTTTCTAAATATCATATCCTAATCAATGCATTTACACAATTATTATACTCTTGACAATAAAAATTGTCAAACTATTTAAGTAATATTTTAATAAAAAATTTATGATTTAACGATAACTTTTATCTTTTAATTCAATAAACTCCATTAAAGTATTTATTCTTTCAAATACTCTCGAGCCTTTGATTCGATCAACATCTTTACTTCCACTCGATAAATGATCAAGTAATAATTTAGGAGAAAGATTAGAACTCATAAAAGTTAAAGCATTATTAGTCATTCTTGTTTGTAGAACAGCACCTAAGACTTCATCTCTGATAAAATCTGAGTTTGATTCCCCACCAATATCGTCAAGCATTAATACTTCAACATTTTTTAAAACCGTAAGATATGATTCTATAGTACCATCACTAATTGAACTTTTTATTTGACGGACTAAATCAGGGTAATAAGCAAACACCACTTCCGCGTCAAGTTCAACAAGTTTACTAGCAAGCCAAGCAAGCATATAACTTTTGCCACAACCATACGGACCATATATATATAATCCTTTAGTGCTTACGCCTTCTTTATAAGAATTATATATATTACTTACTTTGATTAATAATTCATTTCTTTCTTCACTATGATATACATTATTAAAATCATATTGACTAAATGATGTTGCGATTAACTTTAACTTTTTTTGTTTATTTGCCTTTACATTAAGTTCTTGTTGATAATTACATGGATAATAATCAAATATTACTTCATTACTTTTATATTCAAGAATTGGAACATTACCTGTAATACTTTGTCGACATTCATTTAAGCCTTTACAATTAATGCATTTTTCTCTTTTTAATTTATAAGAATAAAAGGTAACTAGATTATTATCGATAATATTTTCTTCTAAATTATTATTTTTTAAGAATTCTTTTACAGATTTCATTTTTTTAATATCAAGTATTATTTTTTCATTATTATCCATTATTCATTACCTCGATTAAATTTAAATAAGTTTTCAAGTTCTTGCATTTTCTGATTTTCAACAGTATTATTTTTAGGTTTCTTTTCTTTATTTTCAACTTCTTTAATATATTCATCATACCAATCTGGTACTTCTTTAACAGCTTTCCTTGGTTTTTTAGGTAAAGTATTTCTACCATTAATATAATCCATCGCATTAACTGTTGTTGTAATGTTCATTCTTTGCCATGTCTTAATGATTTTATCAAAATAATTATATGAAGGAACTTCACCATTTTTATCTTGTAATACATAAATAATAAGAACATTTAAGACTCCTAAACTAATACCTGTTCTTTGCATTAACGTATCAAACATTTCAATTTCACTACTAACAAGACCAACCCCAAATAGATTCTTAACAATTTCAGTTGGTGCTGTTTGTTCAAGTAAATTTAGTAATTTATCGTTATTTGTTGTTTTAGTTTGAGAAATTATTTTAGGCTTAACTTCTTTTTTATCATATAGCTTTTTACAAGTTTTAACAAAAGCATCAACATCTAATTCTTTATTAACCATACTACTTTCGACAATCGCATCTTTAACTTCTTCCGTTGTTAACTGATAAATAAAACTATAACGATTAACTAAATCATATAATTCTTTACTATTTAAAATATCTTTTTTTATAATATCTAAAGCTTCAACTAAAATACAAAATAATTTATAATCAAAATGTTCATTTTTTACTTGGATTTGTTGATTATTAGATGAAATAATTAAACTAGATAATTCATTATTATAGGTAGGATTAATATTATTGGTAATATCATATACTTCATCAAATGATTTAGTGATATTAGTAAATCTAGTTTGGTCAAATTGATGAACTAGAAATTCATACATTAATTGTTCATATTCTTCTTCCCCAACATTTTGTTTTAAAAAGAAAGATAAAATGGGATTAGAAAAATAATCATTTGCCATTAAGACATGATTTAATTTGTAAACATAGGTAGTACCATCATATAAAGTAGTAAGAAGGCCAACTGCTTCTAGTTTTTCTTTTTCTTTAATAAATTTATCTTCATTTGTAATTTGAAGTAATTGAAATAACTTAAGATGACCAATTTGTTTTGATTCTTGTTCACCTTTTTTTAAGAAAGTTCCTAAGGTAATATATATATTTACACTATTTATCCCAATTAGAGGCATATAAAGGTGAGTTAGAATTTGTTGTTCTTCATCAGTTAAATGGTGATCTCTTAATACAATAAAATAAGAATTTTCAACTAATGTATTAGTATTCACTTATACTTCCTCCTTTACGCTTTAAATTTAAAAAGCGATCAAGGATTTCAAAGAAGTCAAGTACTTTTTTCTTACATCTGTTACCAGCAATAATATAATGAGTAGTAACTTTAATATCGATTGCTGTTTCGTAATAGGAAATAGAAGTTAAACTAACTATTAATTCACCTTTTGTTTTAGATACAAGTAATACTTCTTTAAATTTATCATCAACATTAGATACAGTATATCCAAGTTTTTTCCCCGCATCAATTACAGCGTTTCTTGATGTATTGTAATCATTTGCGAAAAAGTGAGTTCCATAATCGCCCTCTTCTAAATTTGTTTCAAAATTATTAGAAAAGAATTGTTTTATTTTATTTGTTCCCATTAAAATTACCCCCTTAAATATTATTTATAATATTAGTAATAACATTATCTAATTGTTTATAAGTATAACATAAATCTAAAGAATTATCAATTAGATAGTTTGCTTTTTGTTTTTTTATTTCAATATCTATTTGTGATGCAATCTTTGATTTTGCGAAAGACTCATCAATATTATCTCTATTCATTAAACGTTCTATATTTGTTTTATAATCAGTATAAACAACGATAACTTGATCACAAATACTATCAAACGAAGCTTCGTATAAAAGCGGTACATCAACAAATATGAGTAGTTCACTACTTGCTTTAATTTGACATTTAATTTCTTTTAAAACAAGAGGATGAATTAAATTATTTAATTTGTTTCTTTCTACATCATCATTAAATATTTTACTTGCAAGCATTTTCTTGTTAACTTCATTATTCATTACATATTCATTTCCAAATAAAGCCTTAATATTTGTTTTAACAAAATCTGTTTTTAGAAGTTTTTTTACTATCTCATCACTATCAATTACAAAATAATTTTTATTTGTTAAGTATGAAGTAATACTACTTTTTCCCATCGCAATGCCACCAGTAATTCCAATTACCTGTTTTTTTACTTGTTTTTGGCAAGAAGGACAGTAATACGTACCTCTTCCACCAACAACAATCTTTTTTATTAATGTATGGCATACTTCACATGGTTTATTTACTAAAGTATGAACATGAAGCGATAACTGAAATCTTCCAGTAACCCCTAAACTACTAGTGTAACTTCTAATTGTTGTACCACCAGCATTAATAGCATTTGTTAATACTTCCTTTGAATTTTTGATAATATTTTTAGCATCCTCCATTGTAATATATTTGCATGAAGTTAAAGGATGAATTTTTGATAAAAAGCATACTTCATCAACATATATATTACCTAAACCTGCTATTACTTCTTGATTAAGTAATGCCGATTTTATTGGTTCAGTTCTTTTAGTTAATTTATTAAATAAATATTCTGGTGTTAAATTATCACTATTTGCTTCAAGTCCTAACTTTTTTAATGATGGATAATTCATAATATCATCCATGTTAGTTGATTCAATCAAAGCCATTTTACCGAATTTTCTTGTATCATGATAGCGTAGTGAATTACCACTTTCAAATTCAAAAATAATATGTTCATGTATATTTTTTTTAGAATCTTTATTTTTAATAAAGAATTTACCTTCCATTCTTAAATGACTAATTAATGAAACATGTTCAAAAATAAAGATTAGGTATTTACCATATCTATTTATTTTAATTAATCTTTCATTTTTCATTTTACAAATAAAAAGATTTACACTCACATTTTCTATTATTTTATCATAATAAACTTTAACATCTTTAATTACTTCATTTAATATTTGATGTTCTAATGTTCTTCTGACTGTTTCTACTTCTGGTAATTCTGGCATAATTAAATCCTTCCTATTTTAAGTCCCAGGTACTTCCTGATTCTACATCAACAGTTAATTTTACTTTCAATTTAACTGCATTTTCCATTGTATCTTTTAATAGTTTCTTTACTATAAAAATTTCATCTTTAGTTGCATCAATTATTAATTCATCATGTACTTGCGCAACAATTTTACTTTTTAGATTATGCTTTTTCATTTCTTTTGAAACATTAATCATCGCAATCTTAATAATATCAGCAGCACTACCTTGGATAGGCGCATTCATTGCGGTGCGTTTAGCAAATTCCCTTAAAGCATGATTACTACTATTAATTTCCTTAATATAACGTCTTCGATTAAATATGGTTGTAGTATAGCCTGTTTCTTTTGTTTTTTCAATAACATTATCTAAATATATTTTAATTTCTTTATATACTTCAAAATATTTACGAATAAATTCATTAGACTTAGCTGGAGAGATATGTAATTGTTCAGCAAGTCCCCAATCACTCATTCCATAAATAATTCCAAAATTAACTGCTTTAGCAACTCGACGTTCTTCTTTCGTAATATTTTCAACATCTTCATCATAAATTCTTGCGGCAGTAATAGTATGCAAATCTAAACCATTATTAAAATCATTAATCATCGTTTCACATGAAGATACATCTGCTAAGATTCTTAATTCTATCTGTGAATAGTCAGCACTAACAAGTTCTCCACCTTCAAAAGATGGAATAAAAGCAGAACGAATTAATCTACCATCTGATGTACGAACTGGTATATTTTGAATATTAGGTTCTGTTGAAGACAATCTACCAGTTGCGGTTAAAGCTTGTTTAAAGGTTGTATGGACTTTACCATCAATCGGACTAATTTCAGCACTTAATCCTGTAACATAAGTAGAAAGTAATTTTGAGTACTTACGATATTCTAAAATTAATTTAGGAACAGGATGAATTTCAGCTAATTTTTCAAGTACTTCCGCACTTGTAGAATAGCCTGTTTTATTTTTCTTTCCCTTTGCAATTTGTAATTCTTCAAAAAGAATCGTACCAAGTTGTTTAGGTGATGCAATATTAAATTCATGACCTACTTCTTCATATATTTTATTTTCTAAATCTTTAATCTCATCAGTTAAAAATAGTCCAATTTCATCAAGTCTGTTTCGATTTACTTTAAATCCATTTAATTCAATTTCACTAAGCATCATGGCAAGAGGAATTTCAATTTCTTGTAATAATTTTAATTGATTATTTTCCTTAAGTTTTTCAAGAATTATTTTTTCAGCCTTAAGCGTATAATAATTCTTTAATATACTATAATTTGCAATAACCTGAGTCTCAGGAATTACAAGTACTTGTTTTTTTCCATATACTTCTTCAAAATAAGGAAGTGTAGTTGTTATATATTTTTCATATACTGATTTAATATCACTTGACGAAACACTCGGATCATCAACATAGGCCGCCAAAAAGCCATCAAAATCAAAAGTTTTAATCCTTACCCCATATTTATCTAGAGTACAAATTACTCGTTTAATATCAGGTGATTTAAAATTGATTTTATCATTTAGTAAAATAGATTGTACAGCATCATTATATATATATTCTTTATCAAAATAAAAACCAATATTTTTATATACTAAACTAAAACCTATCATATTTGCTTTATGATAATTAGTATTATCTAATTCAACATCAATTGATACTTCATCAAAATTACTAGAATTATTGATAAAGATAGGAAGTTCATTAATATATGTGATAACATCTTCACATACTTCTTCCTTTTTAGTTTCAACATATAAATCTTTCATACTATCTAATCTTTTAATAAATGATTTAAATTCAACTTTTTCATAAAAATTTCTTAAATCATCCATATTAGGTTTTTGATAAATAGTATCCTCTAAAGTTAAACTAATCTTTGCATTTCGATATAGGGTCGCTAAGTGTTTTGTTTTTAAAGCAGTCTCATAATCACTTTCAATTTTTTCACCTAGTTTACCTTTAATATTTTTTCTATTTTCAATTATATTTTCAAGCGTGCCATATTCAGCAAGTAATTTGATTGCAGTTTTTTCACCTACTCCACTAATACCAGGTAAATTATCACTACTATCACCAATTAATCCTTTATAGTCAGTTAATTGATTAGAATTAAATCCTGTTAACTCGTAAAAATTATTACTCGTATAATACTCAAGTTCACTAATTCCTTTTTTCGTTAACGCAACTGTAATCTTATCATCAACAAGTTGTAATAAGTCATGGTCACCAGTAATTACAACTCCTTCATACGAAGCCTCTTTCGCAAGTGATGCCATGGTTGCGATTAAATCATCTGCTTCATAATCATCAGTTTCTAATCGAGCAATTTTTAAAGTATCTAAATATTCTTTAATTAAAGGTATTTGCATAGCAAATTCACTAGGCATTGGTTTTCTTCCACCTTTATATTCAGCATACTCTTGATGTCTAAATGTTTTTTTACCTTTATCAAAAGCAACAAAAATATTATCAAAAGTTTCACTTTCAATAACTTTATTGATCATATTAACAAATCCATAGATTGCATTTGTATATAATCCATTCGAAGTCATCATTAAATTACCAGTATATGCTGTTGCGTAATATGCTCTAAACATTAAACTATTACCATCAATTAAAAGGATTTTTTTCATATTTTTAGTCTCACTTTCATTATCTATAATTTTACCATAAATTCTTTAAAAATTAAAGAAAAACAATACATATTTTACAAAATTAATTCAAATAATAATTATATGAGGTGATTTATGATAAAAACTTTATATAAAAGAATAAGTTTAATTATTATTCTTATTAGTCTTATTATTTCCCTTTTTATAAATAATAAAAAAAGAAATAGCATTATAACACCAGATAATGAATTTAAAAAATACCAAAGTTATAATCCATTATATGATAAAGAATATAATGAAAAATATCTAGTAACTAACAACTACATATATAGTCTAAACTTAATTAATCATCCATCTTTCTTAGATTTATCAATAAATAAAAGATATATAAAAGTAAAAGAACTAATTTTAGTTAATCCTAAATACTTTCTTGAAAAAGACTTTATTCCTCATAATCTTGTTGAAGTAGACTTACCACATATTAAAAGAACAAATGAAATAATGAAACTTGATGAAAATACTTTAAATAATTATAGATTAATGTATTTAGAAGCCAAAGAAAAAGGAATTAATCTTACTGTTTTTTCGGGATACAGAACATATGAAAAACAACTTAATTTATATAATAATGCGAAAGACATAACGTATATCGCAAAACCAGGTCATTCCGAGCATCAGACAGGACTAGCTATTGATATAAGTACTTTAAATAATGGACTAACTACTAGTTTTGAAAAAACATCGTGTTTTTCTTTTTTACAAGATAATGCTTATAAATATGGATTTATTCTAAGATATCCAAAAGGAAAAGAACATCTTACTGGATATAGTTATGAACCATGGCACTTTAGATATGTTGGTATTAAGCATTCATATATCATTTATCAAGAGAATTTAACTTTAGAAGAATATATATATAAATATTTTGAATTATAACCATATTCTAAATAATGCATATAATAAATTAAAAGGAGGAATTATTTATGCGTTATCAAATGGTTTATAATGAGCGTGGAGAAAGACTATGGCTTCCTATCCTTGCTGGGGCAGCAATAATATCTGCTCCTCTATGGATAAATGGAAGACAGTGCTATAATAATAATTGTTATAATAATCAACAACCAGTTTATCAATACCCATACCCATACCAATATCCATATCCATACCAATACCCATATCAAGTAACTAATATTAGATATTAGCTAAATTGTAATTAGAAGTGCAACAAAAATTATAAGGTTAAATATCTAGTA
>CAZDPJ010000003.1:0-92768 GCA_964507405.1 uncultured Staphylococcaceae bacterium | reverse complement strand
TTACTGGGTTAATTTCCAGTTTTTTATTTGTTGCATTTGATATTACAATTCACCACATAATATACTTACGCTAAACAATAGCAAAACTTTTGCAAAAATCCCATTTTTTTGATATAATATATGAGTCGTATAGGTGATTTTATGAAGTGGTCTGTTCAACAATTACAAAAGCTTACAACTAAACCTTATGAATTTGAATATGTCGCAAATTTCGATGAACTTGCTAAATCAGTTAATGATATAATCGAGATAAAACCCGTTCATATTAAAGGTGTTGTATCATATGTTAAATATGGAACTTTTCATATTAACTATTCAGTAGAAGCTTTGCTTATTTTAGAATGTTCATTAACATTAGAACCAGTTGAGTATTCATTTACTAATAATTATGATGAAATATTTAGTACTGATCCTACTGATGATGAATTTCTAATAGAATCTAATACCCTAGATCTTGATATAGCGGTATGGTCTAATATCATTATTGATAAACCAATTGCTGTAAAAAGAGATGATGCGTATGAAATTCTAAAAGAACGTGGAATAGACTTAAATGAATCTTTTGACGATGAAGAATAGATAGGAGTGAGATTATGGGAGCAATAGCTCAACAACGTCGTGTTTCTAAAACTCGTAAATTAAAACGTCGTACTCACTACAAAATTGAAGTACCTGGTATGTCAGTTTGCCCTAACTGTGGTGAATTAAAACTAAGCCATCGTGTATGTCCAGTTTGTGGTTATTACAACAAAGATCAAAAAGTTATAGAAATCAAAGTTAAAGAAAACAAAGAAGAAAAGTAAGAAAACGCGTCACAGGATGCGTTTTTTCTTAATCTATTTATATAAAAAATTTGCTTTTTTTTACTAAATATAATATAATAATGTAAATATAAAATATTTCAAACTTTAATTATAGAAGGTAAATTATGGCAGAATTAAAACATTATTCCGTATTATTAAATGAATCAATAGAGTATTTAAATATAAAAAAAGATGGAAAATATTTAGATTGTACTGTAGGAGGAGGTGGACACTCATCCTTAATACTATCTAAAATTCCGTTAGGCTTTTTATATGGTTTTGACCAAGATTCTTTCGCAATATCTAAATCTTCAACAAGATTAAAAGAAATTGGAAATAATTTTACTATTTATCAAGATAATTTTGTAAATATAAATAAATATTTTGAAGAGAAGTCATTAGATGGTATCATCTATGATTTAGGGGTATCTAGTTTTCAATTTGATATTCCTGAAAGAGGCTTTAGTTATCGATTCGATGGACCTCTTGATATGAGAATGAATCAAGATGATATTCTTACTGCTGAGACTATCGTAAATACATATTCGGAAAATGAATTAATAAGAATATTTTATCAATATGGTGAAGAAAAATATGCAAGTAGTATTGCTAAAAAAATAATAAAATATAGACAAGTTAAACCTATAACAAGTACATTTGAATTAGTTGATATTATTAAATCAAGTCTTCCAGCAAGAGAATTACGAAAACCAGGTCATCCTGCTAAACAAGTATTTCAAGCTTTGAGAATAGAAGTAAATCATGAATTAGAATATTTAGAACGTTCTTTAAAAGATGCTTTAAATTGTTTAAATATTGGAGGTAGATTAGTTGTTATTACCTTTCATTCTTTAGAAGATCGAATTGTAAAACAAACATTTAAAAAAGCAACTTCACTTGATTTACCAAAAGGAATACCATTTATTCCTGAAGGATATGAAGTAAATTATAAACTTGTTAATTCAAAAATAATTCTACCTTCTGATGAAGAATTATTAGAAAATAGTCGTTCTCATAGTGCTAAATTAAGAGTAATAGAGAGAATTAAATAATAAAAGGTATAAAGAAAAACCAGTTTTATTAAACTAGTTTTTTTTATACCTTTTTATTTTAAAAGAATTTCCATTCGTAATTTATAACTCTTTCTTCACCTTGATTTAAATATTGCATGTGCTTTTTATGTGTAAAGATTCCATCATGATTTGTTGGATCTGCACAACCAATCCATGGTTCTAAACATATAAATGGTGCACGTTTAGGAGAAGGAGTCCAGATACCAAGCATTGGGAATCCTTCAAATTTAAAGGAAACACCATGAGTATGTTCCTTATTTTGTAAAGTAATTGTATCAAAATCGATATCATCAAATACTAAGGCATCACCTAGGTAGTCATCATAATTAAGAGGAAGAGGATTATCGAAATTTATAGTTCTTACTACTTTATCAAAATTGATTGTACCATTTGATAGTTCAACCTTTAATATTGGGTGTGATTTTAGAGACTCAACACATATTTCATAGTCTTCAAAAGTTTCATCTGCTTTCACAGGGGTTTTGAAGGCAGGATGTAGACCAAAATTAAACGGCATTGTTTCATGAGATAAGTTTTTAATAGTTACCGTGCTAACCATAGTATCTTCATTTATTTCATATTTAACTAGTACTTCAAATGTAAATGGATACATTTGTAATGTATTTTCATTACTATGAAATTTTAAAGTTAATTGATTATTGTCAATTGAAACAAGGTCAAAATCTTGATCACGTAAAAATCCATGTTTACTTAAAGCATATGATGTATTATTTATTATTGTTTCTTTATTTGTAATTGTTCCAATACATGGAAACAAAAGTGGTGCTGAACGATTCCAGAAAGCTGGATTACTATCATGCATTCGTTCTTCCTTGTTAAAGATTAAACTTTTAATCTCTGCTCCATGATTGCTGACAGTTAATCTAATAAGTTTATTTTCAATTGTGTATAACATATAATATTATCCTCTCTTATACATATATTATACTACAAAATGTTAATTTTCACTTAAATAAAGCATTATTTAAGTATAAAATTCATATCTTTTATTAGGTGATATAATTGAAGAAAAAAAGAAATAGATTAATGATTGTAACTATTATAATTTTTATAGGTTTAGTTTCAATTTTAACAAAATTAACGTATATAAAAATTATCAAAAGTAATGATTATTATCAAAAGGCAATTGACCTATGGACAAGGAGTGCTCCAATAAGAGGTGGTAGAGGAAATATTTATGATCGAAATGGTGAATTAATAGTAGGTAATTATATTACCCCGACCGTAGTATGTATTCCTAAACAAATTGATAATCCCGCAAGATCAGCAAAATTAATAAGTAATATTTTAAAAGTTGATAATGAGAAAATCTTAAATCATTTAATAAAAAAAGTTTCAGTAGAAATAATTAAACCAGAAGCTCAAAAAATTGATATAAATAAAGCTATAATGATATCTAAATTAAATTTAAAAGGAATTTATGTTGTTGGTGATTCTTCAAGATATTATCCTTATAGTTCGACCCTTTCACAAGTATTAGGTATTACGGGAATTGATAACCAAGGAATTACAGGGATTGAAGCGATGTATGATGATTATTTAAAAGGTGGAATGGGGGCTCTTCAAATATTTACAGATGCTCATGGTAATGATATATTCGATTTAACTAGTTTATATGATAAAGCTGATAATGGAAGTGATATTTATTTAACTATTGACTTAAATATCCAATTATCACTAGAACGAGTATTAAGTAATGCATTTGAAAATTATAATGCGAAAGAAGTTTCAGGACTCGTTATTAATCCTAAAACAAGTGAGGTATTAGCAGCTGCGTGTCTTCCTACTTATGACCCAAGTAATTATCAAGCATATGACAGCAAATTATATAATAGAAATATTCCTATTTGGAAAGTCTATGAACCAGGGAGTACATTTAAAATATGTACATTCGCGGCTGGTCTTGAAGAAAATGTATTTAGTTTAGATGAAGTATTTTATGATCCTGGTTATGCAATCGTTGATGGAACGAGACTAAAAGACTGGAAAGCAGGAGGCCATGGAAAAGAAACATTTAGAGAAGTTTTACAGAATTCTTGTAACCCAGGTTTTGTTACAATTGGGTTAAGACTTGGAAAAGATAAGTTTTTTGATTATATGACTAAATTTGGATTTGGTAGTAAAACGGGAATTGATTTAATCGGAGAAAGTAGTGGAATATTATTTAATCCCGATAACATTGGTAATGTTGAACTTGCCACTTCAGCGTTTGGACAAGGTAATGCGGTTACAATGTTACAATTAATTAATGCATCATGTGCAGCTGTAAATGGAGGAGTCCTACATAAACCATACATTCTAAAAGAAATTAGACAGAATGAAAAGTTAATCTATCAGAATAATCCAGTAGTAATTAGAAGAGTAATAAGTGAAGAAACTTCAAAAAAAGTTGCAGAATCACTTGAATATGTCGTCGCAAAAGGGACGGGAAAGTAGTTATGTATATATGATAGGAAAGGAATATAAAATGGAAAAAGAATTAACAATTGAAAATATATTAGAATTTTTACCTAGAGAATATATTATTGATGGTGTAACCATTAATATTGAAAGAGAATTTGAGAATAGTAGTAAAGCTTTTATTGATAACTTTATTGAATTTATAAGTAATAATTAAATAATAATTAATTTATTATTTAATTTGAGGAGGTTTTTTTGAATAACAAAATAACTAATAAATTAAATGTCGCAATATATTGTAGACTATCTAGAGAAGATGGTGATTCAACAGTATCTTCATCAATTATTCATCAAAAAGAAATATTAAGTGAGTACTGTTTAAAAATGAATTGGCATATCTTTAAAGTATATGTCGATGATGGATATTCAGGTGGTAATTTTAATCGACCTGGGTGGAAAAGTCTAATTTCAGATATTGAAAAAGGAAATATAAATATTTTATTAACTAAAGATTTATCAAGACTAGGAAGAAATTATATTGAAACAGGATATTATACCGAAGAATATTTTCCAAGTAAAAAGGTGAGGTATATTGCCTTAAATGATAATTATGATTCTAATAATTGTGATAATGATTTTACACCTTTTAAAAATATCATTAACCAGTGGTATTTAAAGGATATTTCTAATAAAGTAAAATCCGTTCATGAAAGTAGAATGAAAAAGGGAAAGTTACCTAATGGAAATATAATACCTTTGTATGGATACAAACATGATAATAATAATGAAAGAATAATTGATGAAGTATCTGGTAATATTGTAAGAAAATTATTTGATTTATATATTAAAGGAGTACCTCTTAAAGAAATAAAAAGAATATTTTCAGTAGATAAAATTCCAACTCCTGCATATTATAATTATTTAAATTATAATTATAATTCAAGCTATTGGATAGAAGCAGATGAAAATAAAAAGTATGATTGGAATCCTAAAGTTATAACTAGAATTATATCAAATATTCAGTACACAGGTACACTTAAATTAAAACAAAAACAAACTGTATCATATAAAACTCATAAAAGAATCATGACTAAATTAGATGATGTTTATGTTTTCAATAATCGTTTTCCCGCAATTATTTCTAAAAAAATATTTGAAGAAGCTAATAATATAAAGAATAATAAGTCAAAATCAAGAATTTCGTTAAATGATAATACTTTTTATAATTTATGTATTTGTAATAATTGTGGTAAAATGCTTAGTTTAGTTAGAAATAGTAATAACTCTTATAAGTATTATACATGTCGAAGGTCTACATGTAATAAACATGTGAATATTAAGGTAAAACATATTGAACTAATATTAAAAAATGAATTATTAAATTTATCTAATTGTTTTAAACATAATGAAATAAGGATAAAAAAATATCTTAGTCATTATCTAATGAAAGAATATTATGATAAACAAAATGAATTAGATAATGAAAAAAAATTAATTATAATTAGAAATATTCAATTAGAAACTTTGATTAAAAAGTTATTGGAAAATAACATATTAAATGATTTACCAATTGAATTAATTGACGATATAACTAAATCATATAAAGATGAATTAAATGAGAACTTAATAAAATTAAATGAAATAATAAATAAAGAAAAGGTTAATAATTCAGTTAATGATGATAATAAAATTAATTTCATTTTAAATAAATTAGAAAAAATAAATGAAATACCATTATCTAGAAATTTAATAACTTGTTTTTTTGAATCTATTAATATATCCAGAAAAAATAAGAACAATCTATTTATAAAGATTAAGTATAAAAATATAATTGCATTGTAGGAGGCTTTACATGAATAAAAAAACAATAATTTATGCAAGAATATCAAAAGAAGATGGAATTGATAATGTAAGCTTAAGCATTAATAATCAAATAAATATTTGTAAAGATTATTTAGTAGAACATAATTTAACTTATGATGATATTTATTTTGATGATGGATATAGTGGGACAAACTTTGAGCGGCCTAGTTTTAAAAGATTAATTAAAGATATCATTGAGCTTAAAATATCAACTGTTGTCGTCAAAGATTTTTCTAGAATCGGAAGAAATTTTATTAAAACTTCATTTTATATAGAAGATTTTTTTCATAAATATAATATTAGACTAATAGCTGTTAATGATAATTATGATAGTAATATATCAATTGATGATTTATCATTACCATTAAAGAATTATTTGAATGCTTTTGTCGCAAATATTTGTAAAAAAAAAAGAATAAATTATATAGATAATACTAAACATAAAAAGTCATTTGGAGTAGATGGAATATATGGTTATCAAATCATTGATAATAAATATATTGTTGATGAAGTTGCGTCTGGTGCGGTTAGATTAATCTTTTCGATGTATTTAGAAGGACAAAAAATTAAAGATATAATCAATAAACTAATTAGTGAAAAATATACATCACCATCATATCATAAAAAATATGAATTAAAGTCGAAATTATATTATCAAGATGAAATTACCAACCCATATAATTGGAAGAAAGATGCAATTTATCGGATATTAAAATCAAGGGAATACATTGGTGCTGCGGTAAACATAAAATCAACTACAAATATAAAAGGATTTAAAAGAATTAGAAATAAAAATCCAACAATTATTGAAAATCATCATGAGGCAATCATCAGTATTGATGATTTTAATAAAGTACAACATAAATTAAAAAGTAATACATATAGTAAAACAAAAAAAGCGGAACAACAATTAAATAATTTTTTATTAGACTGTTATGGTTATTTTTACAAATATAAAATATCTAAAAATAAATATATTTCTTATGATTTATCAAATCAATTAGAAGCAAATTTAATTCATAAGTTTTTATATGAAGATACATTAAATATATTTAAATTTATTAATAATAATTATGTAAAATTAAATAATCTAAAATTTTTTAATCAAGTAGAATATATTGAAAAAGATCATTTAATGATTAATTTAAAAAAGCTTTATGAAAAACTTATTTTTAAAAACATTACTAAAGAAGAATATAATAACAAAGTATTAGCTATAAAAGCAAGGATGATAGAAGTTGAAAATAAAAATATTGATGAAGAATCTTTTCATCTTCTAGTAAAAGAGAAAATAGAATTAATAGAAAACTTAAATAATACAAAAAAATTAGATTTTTTAAAAGTATTTATTTCTAAAGTAATTATTTTAAAAAATGAAGATTCAATAGTTACACTTAAGATAATGTATAAATAAAAAAAGAATCAAATGATTCTTTTTTATAAAAACATTGCCATATAAAATGGTAAATGGATAATGTTATCTTTTACTTTTAAATCTTTAGAATATAAGATGTAAGCTGTTCCAATTTTTGATGAAAATTTATATCTAAATTTATCCAATGAAGAATGGGTTGTATAATTAGATGATTTAACCTCAATAGGTGAAATCTTTTTGTTTTTAGTTATTAGAAAATCAATTTCCATGTGATTTTCTCTATTTATTTTATCACATCTAGAATAAAAATATAATTTATGACCATTACATCTTAACATTTGTGCAACTACATTTTCCATTATCATTCCTTCATTTAGATTTAATTTATCAAATAAAATGGCTTTATATAGTTCATTATCAGTAAAAGAAGTATCTAAAAAAGTTTGAGTTACTAGTAAACCTGTATCTGCCATATAACATTTCTGTGTAGTATGGTCTGTACTTATTGCAAGTCCTACATTAGGATCAGTCGCATTAAAACAACAATTAACGATCATTGCTTCATTTAACCAAATAAAGGAATCTTCATAATTTCTTAATCTTGCGTTTTTATTGATTGATGAAATATTAAATTTCTTTTCTTTTTTTGATAATTGTGAAGGTATATTATCAAAAATTGAGAATACTTTATGTTCATATCCTTTTGCGAATTTACTCACATCATCTCGATATAGTTGCAGAATCCTTCGTTTAATAATATCACTATCTTCAAAATTTTTGTTCATTAGATATGCATTGATTGATTGTGGCATTCCTCCAACTAACACATATTGTCTAAAATCATTCATAATTTTACGATGTAAGACTTCACCTACAGGCACTTTATTTTCATAACAAGTTTTTATTAAAGGAACAGTAGTAGTATCACCTAAAGCCCATAAGAATTCTTCAAAATCAAATGGAAACATTTCGAGGTGCTCCTCTTCAGAAGGAATTATGATATCTTCAACATTTTTCTTTAATCTTATCAAAGAACCTGTTTCGATATAATCATATCTACCATCACTTACTAAATATTTTATAAGTTGTCTTGCTCTTGGAAATTGTTGTACTTCATCAAAAATAATAATTGATTCTCTCTTATATAATGGAGTAGAGTAATAAGAAGAAAGCTTTGCGAAAAATAAATCTAAATTTGAACTATCATAAATGAATAAATTCAAGATATCTAAGGAAGCAATACCAAAATCAATAATTATATAACTTTTATATTCGTTTTCCGCAAACTTTTTTACAATATAGCTTTTACCTACACGTCTAGCTCCATCTATTAAAAGAGCAGTTGAGCCATTAGATTGGTGTTTCCAATTTAATAATTTATCATATATTTTTCTTTTTAACATAATAAAGTCTCCTCTTATTAATAATTATTAATTTAAGTATATCATAAAATAAAAAATAAAACATTAGAAACACTATTTTATTTACACGAAAAGACAAGTTTTAAATTGCGTATTTTACACGAAAAGACAAGTTTTAAACAAATTCATATAATAAAATTTATTTTATATACGTAACAACCTTCCGATAGGGACGGGAAGGGGTAGTTATATTGAAGGATACCGAGTAGGGGGTAAAACAGGAGTATTGTTTTTTTAAGCACATATTATAAATCAGAAAGAAGGTGTAATTATTAATAATAAGAATTTAGAACTTGTTGATGAAGTAGAGATTGACGGGCATAAGTTTGTTATAAAAAGAGATTTTAGTAAATCTGATATTTCAATTTTAGAAGGTATTTTAAGTATGCTATTTGATAAAATGGAAGAAGAAGAGAATAATGATTAATTAAAGGGGATATAAAATGACAATTAATAGTGTTGCGATATATTGTAGGATATCACGGGATGATGGAAATATTGATGAAAGTGAGTCAATTAAATCACAAAAAGAAATTTTGACTTCTTTTGTTAATGAAAAAGGGTGGAATATATTTGATTATTATATTGATGATGGTTATAGTGGTACTAATTTTAATAGGCCATCTTTTAAGAAGCTTATTAATGATATAGAACAGGGGGTAATTAATACCGTAATTACTAAAGATTTATCAAGACTTGGTAGAAATTATATACAAACTGGTTACTATACTGAAGATTATTTTCCATCACATAATATTAGGTATATTGCTGTTAATGATAATTTCGATACATTTAATGAAGTTAATTCTGACTTTATTCCTTTTAAAAATATTATTAACGAATGGTATGCAAAAGACATCTCTAAAAAAATTAAATTTACTCTTGATAATAAAGCTAAAAAAGGAGATGCAAGAAATACGGTGTTTCCAATTTTTGGATATAAGTATAATGAAAAATATGAACGGATACCAGATGAAGTCACATCTAAAATTGTAAAGATGATATTTAAGGAATATATTAGACTTGGTTCTTCAATTGAAGTCGCAAAATTATTAAAAGATAATAAAATTAAGATTCCTTCTTTCTATAATGCTATAAACTATGGGTATAATAAAAATAAAATCTTAAATTATTCTGCAGATAAATTAATAACTTGGAGTCCTGAAGTAATAAGAGATATTATAAAGAAAAAAGAATATTTAGGTACATATACAACTTCTAAAACAATTTCTAAAAGTTATAAATCTAAAAAAAGAACAATTAATGTTAATCCTTATATATTTGAAAATAGATATGAACCTATAATCGATAAAGATACTTTTATAAAAGCTAATAGAATATTAAATAGAACAAGATCAGGTTCCGTATCTTTAAAAATTAATGAATATAAAGGATTAATTATTTGTAATGATTGTCATAAATTTATGAAATATGATCGAAAAAAAGATAAAACTAATAAGGAATTTAATTATTATCGATATTATTGCTCAAATAAATGTTGTCAATATAACAGTAGTATTCAAAAAAAATACTTAGATATTATATTAACAAAAGAATTAGTAGTGATTATAAACATTTTATTATCTGATAAAGAAATGTTAAAAAAGATTATAAATAAATATACAGAAAAGAGGACTAATAAAATCGATTTATCTAGTGGCTTAGCATTATATAAGAAAAAACTTCATGAAATAGATAATAATATGATTAAATTATTTGAAATGCTATCGAAGAATATTATTCCAGAATCAACATTTAAAATGATGATAAATAATTATAATAATGAAAAATCATTAATAAATGAAGAAATGAATAATTTATCTTTAAATATAAATTTAAAACAAGAAGATAATAAAAATGATGTTTTATCTAAAACTATTGATTTTTTATCCAGTCTTAATGAAAATAATATCTTAACAAGTGAGTTAATTCATTCGGTTATAAATAATATTTCAATATCATCCAGAAAAATTATTGATTGTAAAAGAAAATACAACTATAATATAGTTATTACTTATAATAAATTAGATGATGAGTTAAAGGAGCTTATAAATATAAATGAATAATCTTGGTGTTATTTATGCGAGAGTATCAAGAGAAGATCAAACAAAATTAGAAAATACGAGTGATTCTAGAAGTATTAATAATCAAATAAAAGTATTATCTAATTATTCAAAAGAAAATAATATTAAATTAATTAATATCTTTGTTGATGATGGATATAGTGGAAATAGTTTAAATAGACCTGGATTAAATGACTTATTGAAAAGTGCATATCAACATAAATTTAATATCCTTTTAATTAAAGATATATCAAGGCTTGGTAGAGTAATGTATCAAGTAGCAACCCTATTAGAAATAATATTTCCTGAAAATGATATAAGAGTTATTTCGTTAAATGATAATTATGATAGTTCGATATGTTTTGATGAATCAATTATTCTTAAAAATTTCTTAAATGATTATTATCTTAAAGATTTTAAAAGAAAATGTAAATTATCTTTATTAAATAAAGTAAATTCTAAACATTTAAACTATTATCCTAAATATGGCTATTATTATGATAAAAATAAAAAAGAATATATTGATAAATATGCGTCGAGAATTGTTGAAGATATATTTGAATATGCTAAAGAGAATAAAACACCAAAAGAAATTGCTGATATATTAAATGAACATAAAATATTAACGAGATCTAAATATATGGTAGAAATATTAAAAAATAAACCTTTACATAAAACATTATCTAATAAATGGACTGCTAAAATGGTGTTAGACATATTAAAAGATTATGAATATTGTGGACACTCAATTAATTTAGTAAGAAGTAATTCGAAGGTAATAATAAAAAATACCCATCAAGCTATAATTAAGGAAGAATTATTTAAGGTTGTAAATGATAAGATTAAATCTCGATTAATTACTAAAAATAAAATAATTCATTTGGGTAATATCTTAAAAGATAATATATTTTATAAAAACTTTAGTTATAATCAAAGTAAAGGTAAGAATGATGATTATTATTATAGTAAAATTTTACATTTATCGATTAATAAAACATTTATACACTTGTTATTATATAATGAAGTAATTAACTATTTAATTTACTATGTTAATAATAGTGATATAATTAAGGAGATTACTAAAAGAAAATATTTAAAAAATAATTTTATTTGTTTTGATGAAGCTAATATTAAATTAGAAGAAGTAAATAATAAATATTCTAAATTAATTGATGATTATTTAAATAATAAAATATTTAAAAATATATTTGATAGTAAATCTAAAGAATATCAAAAAGAAATTAATGAAATAGATAATTATATAAATAATTGTGATTACTATAGGACTATTATTAATAGCTATAAATTTAAGTTTTTAAGCTTTTTAGATAAGTTGAAAGAAAAAACTAACTTTGATATAGAGCTAATTAAATCAGTCATTATTAAAGTAATATTCATAAAGAATTTAGAAAAAAAAGTAATAGAAATAATGATTAATTTTATTTAATTAATATTTCTATTTCTACAAATTAATTGCTTATAAATAAAAATTGTGATATAATTACAATATAAATAAGTATATTTTGTTATTAGGAGGTATAATTGTTGTGAAAAAAATTACATTATATCATGGAACTTCAGAAAAAATAGTTATACCTACTTTTGGTAAAGGTGAAGAAAGGCATGATTATGGGAAAGGTTTTTATTTAACAAGTTCTGTTGATCTAGCGATGGAATGGGCAGTGTGTAAACCAAATAATTTAAATGGATTTGTTCATCAATATGAATTAGATTTAGAAGATTTAAAAGTTCTTGATTTTCAAGAAGTTGGTGTTTTCGCATGGCTTGCTGAATTAATGAAGCAACAAGATGCATCAGATTCAAAACGATATCGAGTACTTGCTGAAAAATTTATTGATAAATATGGAATTAATACTGAAGATTATGATGTTATAAAAGGTTGGCGAGCAGATGCCTCCTATTTTTATATTGCAAAAGAATTTGTGAGAGATAATATTGATATAGATATTTTGGAAGAATTGTTATCTCTTGGTGGACTTGGCATCCAATTCTGTATTAAATCAGAACGTGCTTATTCTAACCTTTTGGAAATCAAAGAAAATTTAGTAGTCGTTCCTTATAATATTTTTAATCAAAAATATAATGAACGAGATGTGCAAGCACGACAAAAAATGTTAGAATTAGTTGATTCTGATTTAAATAAAGTCGAAAAAGTGTTCAGTACACTTTTCAAGGAGTGATAATATGAGAGCATATTCAGAAGTATATCTAAATGATGTTGTAGAAAATCAAGGAAAATTATTTGATTTTGTTGCGGAAAACTATAAAGACTATGATACCGAAGATTTTATAAAATCATATATGCAAAGTAGTACTAGAAAATCGATTGATAATGCACAAGCTTATGTTAATACAATGAATTCAAGAGAATTATTGGAATATTTTTTAAAAACCGATAATTATGTGTTTAAAAAAGGAAAATCACTTGAGGGCTTTATTCCTGATTGGATTGGAGAATTTTATGCTTATTATCAATGGTTTTATAATATTTCTAGTTTTGAATTATCGAATAAAATATCTATTGAATTTTTAAAAAATGCATATTTTGGTTTACATGATTTAGAACTTGAGTTAGCTGTTCAAAAAGTTGGTGAAAAATAATGAACATCATTTGTTTTCATAATCCAGATGAAGAAAATGGATATCTAAGTAATTGGTATTTATCTGATTTTACAATTAATAATATTACTTTTTCATCGATGGAACAATATATGATGTATCAAAAAGCTATAATATTTAATGATGTCGAAATTTCTAAAAAAATATTAAATACTAATGATGCATCCAAAATTAAGATTCTAGGTAGAATGGTTTCAAATTATGATGATATAACTTGGAATGGAGTTAGACAAATTATTATTTATCTAGGGTTACATGCGAAATTTAGTCAGAATGAAGAACTAAGAGAAAAACTTAAAGCAACAGGTAATTTTACTATTGCCGAATGTTCTGTACAAGATAAAATATGGGGCACAGGTTTATCAATGAAAGATGATGATCGCTTTGATAAAACTAAATGGAAAGGAACTAATTTACTAGGATATTCATTAATGCTTGTTAGAGATAATCTATAAATAGACACTTACGATGCTTGTCGTAAGTTTTTTTCGTGCTTAAAAGGGTAAAACAGGAACAGCACAGATAGCAGAAGATGGTCATTATGTAGCAGGAAGATATATTTTATCTTTTTTAGGTATTGCACCTATGGATGACCCAGAACTAGCAGTTATTATTGCAATTGATTCACCTAAGAATACCATTCAATATGGTGGTGTCGTGGCTGCACCTTTAGTTAAGGAAGTTTTAACAGAATCATTAAGTATTAGAAATATTCCAAAAAGACAAAATGAAGTAGAATTAGAAGCTAGATATTGGATTGATAAAAATATCTATACAGTCGATAATTTTGTTGGAATGCATGTTGGTAAAATTCTTCCAAACAGTAAATATCGTTATATTATTAATGGAAATGGTAATATTGTTAGAAGTCAAATACCAGAAGCTGGTAATAAAATAATTGAAGGTGGATATGTTATTTTATATACATAGGGGGATATATGGATTTAAATAAATATTTATATACATATTATAAAAAGAAACTTAAATATAATCATCAAGTTTCTTTAATAACGGATATTTATCAAGATGTTATTTATAATTCGGTATTTGTTAGTATTAAAGGGAAAAAAGAATTAGAGTACATTGATAAAGCGATAAAAAATGGGGCTAAGACGGTATTTTTTGAGGATATTAATAATTTACCAAAATACCAAAATATTAATATCATTAAAGTACCTAGTTCGAAAATGGAACTTGCAAGATTGTTGAGAGAAGAAAATAAAGATTTTGGAATGATGCCTACTCTAATAGGTATTACTGGTACTAATGGAAAAACAACAACAACTTATCTTTTATATCAATATTTGAAAACATTGAATTATGATGTTTTATTAATTGGTACTAATTGGATTTATTCATATTATAAGATGAATGAACAATTTATGGAAACAAATAATACGACACCTTCTTTATCATTACTTTATAAATATTTACGAAATACTAAAAATGAATATGATTACGTTATTATGGAAGTATCATCTCAAGGAATAGAAGAAGGAAGGACTCTTGGGTTAAAGTTTGATATTGTTGGAATTACCAATTTAAGTCGTGAACATTTAGATTATCATCATAGTTTATCTGAATATTTAGTAGTAAAAGGGAAAATATTACAGGAAGTAAAGTCTTGTGGTATTGTTATTTTAAATAATGATGATGATGCATTTGCTTATTTTAAAAATCATACTATAAATAAATTATTAACATTTGGATTAAATAAAGGAATGATTAAAGGAAAGATATTAGCACTTACTAATGAATCAACTAAATTTATAATTAGTGATGAATTTAAGTCTTTACATTTAATAACTAATTTAATTGGTAAATTTAATGTTTATAACTTACTTATGTTATATTGTATTAATAAATCATTAAATATAAATAATAATTATCTTAAATCATTTCTCAATAAAAAATTACTTATACCAGGAAGAGTGAATAAGATAATAGTGAAAGATCGTATTTTTATTATTGATTTTGCGCATACAGTTGATTCGGTTTTAAATATTATAAATACGGTAAAAGAAACGTTTAAAGAAGGACTCATTTATACTGTTATTGGTTGTGGTGGTAATCGCGATAAATCAAAAAGACCTGAAATTGGAAAAATTGTAACCGAATTAAGTGATTATGCTATATTTACTGAAGATAATAGTCGTAACGAAAATACATGTGATATTATTGAAGATATTACTAAAGATTTAACTGCTCAAAATTATAATATTATATTAGACCGTAAGGAAGCAATCAAACAAGCATTTAGACTTAGTAAAAGAAATGATGTTATCTTAGTACTGGGTAAAGGGGCTGAAAACTATCAAATTAAAAAAAATAATGAGAAAATTAAATATAGTGATATTGAAACCGTCGAGATGTTAAAATATGAAAGTATCTAAGATAATAGTTTTATTAATGTTTTTTATAATAACTATTTTTCTCTTTAACTTATTTATTAAATGGTTAAAACAAAAAAAAATAGGCCAAATGATTAGAGAAGAAGGACCTAGAAATCACTTTAATAAAATTGGAACACCAACAATGGGTGGAATCTTAATCATTATAAATACGATTATTTTTTATATCTTATTTCTGTTAATAACTAATAGTGGTTTTAATCATAATAAAATATTATTACTAATTATTCCCTTTTTGTTTTATGGTTTAATTGGTTTTATAGATGATTATTTAATTATAAAAAAGCATAAAAATGAAGGATTAAAGCCAAATATAAAATTTCTATTTGAATTAATAATTAGTACAATATATTATTTTCTATATTTAGAATTAGGATATAAAAATGAATTAAATTTTTTTGGGACTTTGATTGAACTTGGTTTTATTTATGGAATCTTCATTATGTTTTTCTTTACCGGACTTACTAATGCGACCAACTTTACTGATGGGGTTGATGGTTTATTAGGTAGTGTTAGTATTACAAGTTTTATTAGTATTGGAATTATTAGTTATCTTAAAGAAGAATATGAAATATTGTATTTTTCAATAATTATTACTTTTATTATTTTAGCTTTCTTATTCTATAATTTTCCAAAAGCAAAAGTCTTTATGGGAGATACGGGGTCCCTCGCAATTGGTGGTATCATTTGTTCAATGTTAATTCTATTAAAATGTGAAATTTTAATTATCTTTATTGGTTTTATTTATTTAATTGAAGTATTATCTGTAATGTTACAAGTATGGTATTTTAAAAGAAGTAAGGGGAATAGAATATTTAAAATGACGCCTCTTCATCATCATTTTGAATTATCAGGATTAAATGATATTAAAATAGATTTATTGTTTAGTCTAATTAATATAATATTAGCTATTATTGGTATTTATATGGGAGTGAATATATTTTGAAAAAGAATAAAGTATTATTATATGGAAAAGGAATTAGTAATTTATCAATAAGTAAGTATTTTGATAAACTAAATATCCCTTATTTTATGTATGAAGATGGTGATAAAAAAATTAAGGTATCGGATTATAAATTAATAATTAAATGTCCAGGCATCAAACCAGATACCATTTTACTTGATGTTTGTGAACGATTAAATCTAAAAGTAATAACCGATTTAGAATTATTTTATCTAACTCATAAAAATATCGATCTAATTGGTATAACCGGAAGTAATGGTAAAACAACGGTTGTAACCCTTATTCAAAGAATACTAAATACATGTTATAATTCAAAACTTGGTGGAAATATTGGTATTCCCTTATTTGATATAAAAGAACCATTTGATAAGGTCGTAATTGAATGTTCAAGTTTTATGTTGAAGCATACTTATAAGTTTAAACCTCATATCTTTATTATTTTAAATATTGAAGAACATCATTTAGATTATCATGGTTTTTTTAATGATTATTTTGATTCTAAGACAAAATGTATCAATAATATGGATGAATCAGATATTGTAATTTATGATTATGATAATATAAGAGTAAGAGAATTTGTTAAATCAAAAAAAGTTAAAAGTATTTCTTTTTCAAGTACAAATAAAGAAGCAGATGCATATATTTGTAATAATCAAGTGTTTTTATATAATACTTTATATATGGATTTAAATAACTGTAATTCATTAAATAGAATTATTCATTTAGATTTTTTACCTTGTATAATTGTTGCTAAACTATATCATATTGATCAAAAAATTGTTATCAATATTTTAAATAAATTTACTACCCTTCCTCATCGATGTGAAATCATTTATCAAAATAATAATCTTGTTATTATTAATGATTCAAAAGCAACAAGTCCTGTAGCCACGTTTAGAGCGTTTGAATTTATAAATACCCAGTTTAAAAATTTTCAAACGCTATTTATCGGTGGTGGAAAACTAACAAATGATGATTTTAATATTTTAAATATGATCCCTTTTGAAAATGTAACTACATATTTATATGGAGAAAATAAAGTGTACTTATTTAAGATTTTAAACAAGAATAAATTTAATATTCGATTATTTCCAAATTTAAAGGAAATTATTGATTTGTTAAAAATTGATTATAATAATAAATATGTAATTTTATTTTCTCCTGCTGCACCTAGTTTAGATATGTTCAAATCATATATTGAAAGAGGTAATTATTTTAAAGAAAATATACTAAATAAAATTAAAGAAGAACAAAGTTGATAGAGTACTATCATTTGTTCTTTTTTTAGGATAACGCAATATCTAATATCATCATTATTGTAAAACCAATTATCGCACCTATTGTTCCAAGTTTTCCAGATGAACTCGTTTTACCAGATGGAATTAATTCTTCAACTACGACATAAATCATCGCACCACTGGCAAAGGCTAAAATAAATGGAAGGATAGTTCTTACAATAAAGACTAATGCTAAACCGATTATCGCACTTATAGGTTCGACAAAGCCACTTGCTTGTCCATAAAAGAAAGCTTTCTTCTTTTTCATGCCATTACTAACAAGGGGAAGACTTACTGCCATTCCTTCTGGGATATTTTGTAGTCCAATTCCAATTGCAAGTGCAATCGCACTCATAATGGAGGCACCTTCAATATTTTGACTTGCGGCTCCAACCGCAACCCCAATTGCCATGCCTTCTGGAATATTATGAAGTGTTATTGCTAGAATTAATAATAGTTTACTATTTAAATTCGAATGAATTCCTTCAGGTGTATTCTTATCAATATGCATATGTGGCATTAATTGATCAATTAATAGAATAAAAATACTACCTGATAAAAATCCTAATCCAATAATTAACCATGTAATTTGACCTTGTTCATTTGCTAATTCCATCCCTGGAAGAATTAAACTAAAGAATGATGCTGCGATCATTACACCAGCTCCAAATCCAAACATAAAACTCATTAATTTGTTACTTACCCTTTTAAATAAAAAGATGACACTTGCGCCGAGAGCTGTTAATCCCCAAGTAATAAGGGTTAAAATTAAGGTTAAAACAAAACTATTTGAAATCATATTTATCACCATTTATAGTATATGCAATGTAAAATAAATTGTTTAGGTAAAAATATTATTATTCTTTTTTTTACTAATTTTTATTATTTGTGGTATAATTCTTTAGGTGAATTAAAATGAATAATCAATATATTAATATTTCTAAAGACTGTTATAAATGTAAAATTGCTAAATGTAAAGAGCATTGCCCACTACATTTGCCAATTCCTGAAATATTAGAACTTATCTCTAATAATGAAGAATTAGCAGCCGAACTATTATATCAAAAAACCACGATGCCTTTTGTTTGTGGTGCTTTATGTGATACCCTTAAAAAATGTAGGGGTCATTGTATAAAAAATAATAAATCAATTGGGGTTTCTTTCAATGAAGTAGAAACTTATTTAGGAAATAAATATATTGATAAAATATTATATAAACCAAATTTTTCTATCCCATCATTAGATGTTGCTTTAATAGGCGGTGGAATTGGAAATTTATGTATTGCATTAAGACTTATAAATAATGGCATAAAACCAACTATTTTTGAAAAAAAAGATAAAATTGGTGGAGTTTTAATTAATTCTTTACCAGATTTTAGATATGATAAATCAACTATATTAAAAGTTATTGATTTTATTAAAGAAAATAGTAATATTTATTATCATAAAGAATTTGGAAATAATTTAAAAACTGAAGATTTAGAGAACTATCAGTATGTTGTCCTAGGTATAGGATCAAGTATTGAAAGAAAAGTATTAAAAGATGAAAGTGTTTATCAAGCAATTGATTTACTAGAAAATAAAGAAAAAAGATTAAACCTTATAAATAAAAATGTTGTTGTCCTTGGTGGAGGTAATGTTTGTTTTGATATTGCTCGTACATTAAAAAAAGAAGGGGCTAATGTTACGATTGTTTATCGTCGTGATTTATTGAATGCACCTGCATCAAAAAAAGAAATAAAAGAAGCTTTACTTGAAAATATTGTTGTTAAAGAAAAACTAAGTCCAGTAAAAGTTATTAAAAATGATACTAAAGTAGTTGGTATTACCTTAGAAAAAATGGAACTTTTTGACGATGGAACAAATAGGAAAAGCTTTAAAAAGACAAATGAATTTATTGATATTAAAACTGATGCGATTGTTGAAGCATTAGGATCTATTTCTGATTATACATATTTACAAAGTATCTTTCCTCACGCTTTTGATGAAAGTAATAATTTAATCATTGATGATAAAAATCAACTATTGAAAAAGGGATATTATGCATGTGGTGATTTTGTGACCGGACCTAATGATTTCGCAAGTGCTGTAAGTATGGCTGAAATTATAAGTAAAGATATTTTATCAAAGTTTTTTAATCATCCATTTATCAGTAATAAAGAAGTTGTAATCGGTGGTTCTTTTAATCCCCCAACAAAAGCTCATTTAGAAATGATGAAAGTTATTAATAAATTTAATCCTAAAAAAATTATCTTACTTCCTAATGGTGACCATTATAAATTAAGTTATCAAGATAAAACTTTAAATAGTTTTAAAGAAAGAGTTAATTTATTAAAAGAGTTAATTAAGGATAGTAATTTAACTAATTGTGAGATTAGTGAAATAGAAAATGACCATAATTTTATAGGAACTTATTTTAGTTTAATTGCTTTAAATCATCCAACCTTTGTTCTTGGATCTGATTGTTTATTTGACTTTCCTAAATGGCATCATTATGAAGAATTAGTTGAAAACAATAATTTTGTTGTCTTTATGCGAAAAGAAAATTATCAAAAATGTCTTGATTTTATAAATAATGATAAGGTTATTAATAAACATTTAGATCATTTTCTATTGTTAGATTTAGAAATGGATAATATTTCGTCTACTGATTTTAGAATAAATAATAATGAACAATTATTATCTATTAATGTTTATAAATATATTAAAAGTCATAAATTATATGAGGTGAATAATAATGAATGATAATTATTTAAAAATAGGTGTTGCGGTACCAAAAGTATATCTTGGTAAACCGTTATTAAATGCTTTAGAAATTATATCCCTTGCCAAGAAAAAAGAAGAAGCATCAATCATATGTTTTCCTGAACTTACATTAACTGGTTATAGTATTGGTGATTGGTTCCATAATCAACAATTACTAAATGAAGTCGAAACATCAATTGATATGCTTTTAAAAGAATCTTCTAAGCAAGTATGGATTGTTGGAGCTCCTTTTACTTATCAATCTAATCTATATAATGTCGCAATCATAATTCAAAATAAAAAGATTTTAGGAATTGTTCCTAAAATGCATTTACCTGAATATCGTGAATTTTATGAAAAACGAATATTTAGCGATGGCACTCCATTTTTGAAAAAAGCCGTAACTATAAATTATCATGGGCAAAATACTGTATTTGGAGAAACATTATTTGCTAGTAATGAATGTAAGTTTGGAGTTGAAATCTGTGAAGATTTATGGCAAGTAAATGCTCCTAATGCAATATTATATAGTGCTGGTGCTCATGTAGTCTTTAATTTAAGTTCTAGTACTTTCCATGTTAACAAAAGTGAAAGACGTCATACCATATGCAATAATGCCTCATACTTAGGTAGAGGAAGTTATGTGTACGTATCATCAAGTATTACCGAAACATCAAGTGATGTTGTTATGACGGGACATAGTTTAGTATATGAACTTGGTGATTTATTATATAGTAAAGATGGTTTTAAAGAAGAAACTTATATTGATACTGTTGATATCGATATTGAAAGAATAAACTATAATAAAAGAATGCTAAATTTAAGTTATAATCGTAATCTAGATATCCCACAAGTTTCTTTTATGTTAGATAAAACAGCTGATTTAACTAGTGCTTTAGATCGAAGTATTGATAGTATGCCTTTTACTTTAAAAAGTGATAAGAAGATTGAAGAAGTAATTGATGTTATTACTTATGGCTTGTACCATCGTTTAAGTCATATTGGTACTAAAAAAATTGTTTTAGGCGTTAGTGGAGGCCTTGATTCAACAATTGCTCTCCTAATGATTAATGAATGTTTTGAAAGATATCATTTAGATAAATCTGGTATTTTAGCATATACAATGCCGGGACTTGGAACTGGCAAGAAATCCAAAAATAATGCTTCTATTTTATGTGACTGTCTTGGTATTAACTTACAAACAATTGATATTTGTAAAAGTGTTACTGATCACTTTAATTTAATCGGTCAAGATGATAAAAACAAAGATGTAACTTTTGAAAATATTCAAGCAAGATTCCGAACTTTAATCTTAATGAATATTGCGAATAAAGAAGGTGCAATCGTTTGTGGAACATCTGATATGAGTGAGATTGCCCTTGGGTGGTCAACATTCAATGGTGATCAAATGTCAATGTATAACTTAAATGGAGGACTTCCTAAAACAACGATTAAAGAACTAGTTGCATACTTTAAAAATAAATCAAATCATAAGTTAGATATTTTACAAGATGTTCTTGATTTACCTATTTCCCCAGAATTAACAGGAAGTAGTCAACATACAGAAGATATTATTGGTAAATATGAAATTAATGATTTCTTAATGTATCATATCTTTTTTAATGGAGCATCACTTAATCGTCTTATTCATTTATTATATTTGACTTATTCATTAAATAAAGAAGAAGCTACTCTTTATTATAATAATTTTATGAAACGATTCTGTCGTAATCAATTTAAACGTTTAACCGGACCTGAGTCAATTAAAGTATTTGAATTTTCTTTTTCAAGTAGATCTGACTTACATTTTCCTGGTGATTTAAAGTGGTAATAAAGCAAAGCAATTGAAAAAAATAAAGTAATTTGTTATACTTTTAAATGTAAATTCAATGAATAGAAAGAGTAGAAAAAAGATAACTTTAGAGAGAAGTTGGTTGGTGAAAAACTTTGTGATGCTTTTTTTGAAGGTAGTCTAGGAGAAGATGAACTGAAAAAGCTAAGGTAAATGGTAATTCATTTGCTTAGAATTAAGTTCATTCGCAGAAAACTATTAACTGCGTTATCAAATATAAAGCGTTGATTTTTAAATCAATAACAAAGGTGGTACCACGGGAATTATACTCGTCCTTTAATTAGGATGAGTTTTTTTATTTTAAAAGAGGTGATAAAAGTGAAAGAATTTAAACAAATGGAAACAAAGTATAATCATAAAGAAGTTGAAAATGGTAAATATGATTATTGGCTAAAAGAAGGTTTTTTTACTAGTGGTGATTCAAGTAAAATACCTTATACAATTGTTATTCCCCCACCAAATGTAACTGGTAAATTACATTTAGGTCATGCATGGGATACAACATTACAAGACATAATTATTAGAAGAAAAAGAATGCAAGGATATGATGCTTTGTATTTACCAGGAATGGACCACGCTGGTATTGCGACACAAGCCAAAGTTGACGCTAAATTAAAAAGCCAAGGAATTAGTAGATATGATATTGGCCGTGAAAAATTCTTAGAAATTGCTTGGGATTGGAAAAAAGAATATGCTGGTTATATTAGAGCACAATGGGCTGCCCTTGGTCTTTCTTTAGACTACACAAAAGAACGTTTTACTTTAGATGAAGGTTTACAACAAGCAGTATCTGAAGTATTCATCACAATGTATAATGAAGGATTAATTTATCGTGGCGAAAAGATAATTAACTGGGATGTCGAAGCTAAAACGGCTTTATCTAATATTGAAGTAGAATATAAAGATATTGAAGGAGCTTTCTATCATTTATTATATCCACTAACTGATAATTCTGGTTCTTTAGAAATTGCGACAACAAGACCAGAAACAATGTTTGGTGATTCCGCATTAATGGTTCATCCAAGTGATGAAAGATATAAAAAATATATTGGCAAAACAGTTTATATTCCGGGAACAAACCGTGAAATCCCTGTTATCAGTGATGAATATGTAGATATTGAATTTGGAACTGGTGTTGTAAAAGTAACTCCTGCTCATGATCCTAATGACTTTGAAGTTGGAAATCGTCATAATTTAGAGCGAATCATTTGTATGAATGAAGATGGAACTATGAACAGTCTTGCTGGAAAATATGAAGAAATGGACCGTTTTAGTTGTCGTAAAAAATTAGTTGAAGATTTAACAAATGATGGTTACTGTATAAAGGTTGAAAAAATGATTCACTCAGTTGGTCACTCCGAAAGAACCGGGGTTATTGTTGAACCTCGTCTTTCAAAACAATGGTTTGTTAAGATGGATACACTTGCTAATGATGTATTAAAAATGCAAGAAAGTAGTGAACCTATTGAATTTATTCCTCCACGTTTTAATAAAACATTAACAGGATGGCTTCAACCAGATAGCTTACAAGACTGGTGTATTTCTCGTCAATTATGGTGGGGACATCGTATTCCTGCTTGGTATAAGGGCAATGAAGTTTATGTTGGCGTTTCGGCTCCATCATCTGATTGGGTTCAAGATGAAGATGTACTAGATACTTGGTTTTCAAGTGCTTTATGGCCATTTTCAACTCTTGGATGGCCTAATAAGACAAGTGATTTAGAAAGATATTTTCCAACTGATTGCTTAGTAACTGGATATGATATTATTTTCTTCTGGGTTGCGAGAATGGCAATTCAATCTAAACACTTTATGAAGCAACGTCCATTCAAAAAATGTTTCATTCATGGGTTAATTCGTGATGAACAAGGACGTAAAATGAGTAAATCTTTAGGTAATGGGGTTGACCCTTTTGATTTAATAGAAAAATATGGTTGTGATGCGATGAGATATTTTTTAACAACAAATGCAACCCCAGGTCAAGATTTAAGATATTCTGAAGAAAAGATGAGTTCATCTTGGAATTATATCAATAAGATTTGGAACATTTCTCGTTTTATTCAAATTAACTTAAATAACTCATCTTATAATCAAGAAGAAATTAATCTTGATACTTTATTAACAATTGATAAATGGATCTTAAAACGAATGAATGAATTAATCATTAATGTTAATAAATTATATGATAATTTTGAACTAGGTGAAGTCGCAAAATTAATTTATAACTTTACTTGGGATGATTTCGCAAGCTGGTATTTAGAATTAACAAAAGTAACCTTTAGTACAGGAACCGAATCACAAAAAATTAATACATGTGCCGTATTAAAGTTAGTTCTAACTAATGTAATAAAATTATTACATCCATTTATGCCATTTGTTACCGAAGAAATCTATCAACATTTTAATGAAGGTTCAATTACTATTAGTATGTGGCCTGAAGAAAATGCAGACTTTAATTTTAATGATACTATAAATATGAGTGATTTACTTGAAGTAATTACAACTGTTCGTAACATAAGAAGTGAAAAGAATGTTCCAATGAGTAAAAAATTAACTCTTGGTATTATGACAAGTTCTAAGTCATTAATTTCTTTCTTTAATCATCATATTGAATATATTAATAAATTCTGTAATCCTGATCACACAATTATAAGTGCAGATATTAGTGATACTGATTCACTTGTTGTTGTACTTAAAAATGCAAAAGTTATTATTCCAATGAAAGAATTAGTTAATTTAGAAGAAGAAAAGAAGAGATTAGAAAACTTACATTCTAAATTAATTCAAGAAGTAGAACGTTGTGAAAAAATGTTAAACAATCCAAACTTTGTAGCTAAAGCACCTAAAGAAAAAATAGATAATGAAAAAGCAAAACTAATTGACTACCAAAAACAATTAGATGAAGTTGTTAATTTATTAAATAAACTAAAAGCGTGAAAATAATGGAACCAAACTCATATAATAACTTTACTGACGTAAAAGATTTCATTGATTGGGTTCAGAAACAAAAAAGATTTTCCAAAAAGGTAAGTCTTGAAAAAATGCATTATTACTGTTCTTTATTTGGAAACCCCTATAATAAATTTAAATCAATCCATGTTACAGGCACCAATGGAAAAGGTAGTGTAATCGCATTTTTAAGAAGTATATTAATGGAAGCAGGATTTAATGTTGCAACCTTTACATCCCCCTATATTACTTATTTTAATGAAAGAATAGAAATAAATAATAAATTCATTAGTGATGATGATTTATTAAAGTATGGTAATATGATAATTGATAAATATCCAATTATTATTAATAGTGGATATGAAACGCCTTCCTTTTTTGAATTTATTACCTTACTTGCTTTTATCTATTTCAGTAATCAAAATATTGATTTTGCGATAATTGAAGTTGGTATTGGTGGACTACTTGATTCAACTAATGTTATTAATAGTGAATTATCCGTAATAACAAATGTATCACTTGACCATATGAATGTACTTGGTAATAGTTTAGAAGAAATAACATTACAAAAGCTAGGTATTAGTCGTCCTAATCATTATTTAATATCAGGAATTAAAGAAAAATCATTACAAGATTTAACTAAATCATATTGTGAAAAAAATAGCACCAAGCTTATTCTAAGTAGTGTGAGAGCGTTTGAAATAAAATATTCGGATATTTATCAAACTGAATTTCTCTTAGAAGGCTATGATGAACCATTTGTTATTAAACTTGTTGGTAATCATCAAGTAGAAAATGCGATAACATCAATTGTTACGATTGAAGCTTTGTGTAAAATAAATAGTGATTTAACTGATAAATTAAAGCTATCGCTTAGAAAAGGATTATTAAATACTACTTGGCCGGGAAGACTTGAAATAGTTCATCATGATCCTCTAATTTTAATAGATGGAGCTCATAATATCGATGGAATAACGAGAATTTGTGAATTTATAAAAGGACTAGATTATAATAAAAAAAGGGCTATTGTATCTATTTCTAAAGATAAAGAAAAAAAGGAAATGATTAATTTATTAGATAATGTATTTGATGAAATAATCTTTACTGAATATTCATATGGTAGAAGTAGTAAAGCTCTTGAATTATATGATATAAGTAATAATCATAATAAATCTATCATGTATTCATTAAATGAAATTATCGATTATTTAAATACTAATAAATATGATTTTAACATCTTTATTGGAAGTCTTTATTTAGTCTGTGATATTAAAAATTTAATAAAAAAATAATGAAATAAAAACTACTCAGTTCGTATTATTAGATATGAGTAGTTTTTTATAATAGGAGGCACCGAATGTTAAAGGATTTACCACAAAATGACCAACCTAGAGAAAAAGCCATCGAAAAAGGGATTGATACGTTAACTGATGCGGAGCTTATTGCCATAATTCTTAGAACGGGAAATAAAAAAGAAAGTGTGCTAAATATTAGTTATAAATTATTAACCGATGCTTCAAATCTATTTGAACTATCTTCATATTCAGTCAATGAATTAACTAAAATTGATGGAATTGGTTTAACTAAAGCGATAACTCTTTTATCGGCCTTTGAACTTGGTAAAAGAGCGTACTATAAAACTAATCCAAAACTAAACATCACATCAGCCGATGCGGTATACAGGTTTGTTAAACCATTAGTTGTTGGTAAAAAAGAAGAATGCTTATATGCAATGTATTTAGATGCGAAAGGAGGACTAATTAGTTGTAAATTACTGACGAAAGGAACTATTAATTCGACCATTATTGATGGTAAACTAGTCTTTAAATGGGCATATAAATTATCAGCTTTTGCTATTATCTTAATTCACAACCATCCAAGTGGAGATCCAACTCCAAGTATGCAGGATATTAAATATACTGAGCTCGTAATTAAACAATCGAAATTAACTGAATTTAAAATTCTTGATCACATTATAATTGGTGAAGAATATTTTAGCATGAAAAAGGAATTAAATCATTTAAAATTGTTCTAATTTATAATTACTTTTCATAATATATTATGGTGGTATTATGAAATCTAGGTTATTAGATTTTAAGAAAAATAAAAATGATAAATATATAAGTGAAGAAGAGAAAAAAAAGAAATTAAATTATATTGATAAATTATTTATTAGAATCTTTTTATCATCACTTATCTTATTTATTTTAATTTCGCTAGACAATATTAAATTAAATAAAGTAAATGTTCTATTAAATGATAACATTAACTTTATAAAACTTGCAAAAGTATTTAATGGTAATTTTGGAAGCTTTATTTCGGAAAATATTGAAGATACAGTATATAGTAGTAATACATATGATGAAGTTTTATTTAATAATGATACAAAAATAAATACGGTATATAATTATGGATTTGATGGCATTTATAATTTAGAAAATGGAATTGTCACTAAAATCATTAAAAATAAAGATAATTTATATGAAGTAACAATTAAAGGATATGATGGCTTTAATTATACTTATTTAAATGTTGAATCTATCGATTATCATATTTATAGTTATATAGGTAATAATAATGTCTTGGGATTATCTAGATATGATGAAAAAATAAATTGTTTTACTTTTGATTTAAAAATTGAGAAGGATGGAATATATTATGATTACTACACAAATTCCAAAAGTTAAAGTTCATTTTTCTTTAGTTTTATATACTTTTATATGTTTATTTACTGGTTTTATTAAAGATTTTAGTATTATTATTCTAATATTATTATTTCATGAGTTAGGTCATATCATCTTTATAAAAGTTTTTAAAGGTAAAATTAAATGTATTAATTTATCATTAATTGGAGGTTTAATGGATATTGAAACCGAAAATAAATCATTAATCCAGGCGTTATTAATTAATTTTGGTAGGCCTTACTAATAATATAATCTTACTAATATTTTTTAATATATTTAAAGTAACTAATAATATCTATTATAATTTTAATAATATGATGATTATCTTTAGTTTACTCCCTATCTATCCCCTTGATGGATATCGCACTTATTTTAGCATTTTAAATAGCATTTTTGATGAAGAATATAGTTATAATGTATTATTAATAGCATCTATATTTTCAATTGTTATTTTAGTTCTTGTTAATATTTTTACTAAAAGTATGGGGATCCTAATAATTATTATTTTTTTAATAATTAAACAGATAAAATATCATTATCAAATAAAACAAAAATTAAAATTAAAGAATTTTTATTATTCAATTGCTTTAAAAAATATAACAAATAAAGTATAATATCTATGGTGATAAAAATGAATAAAAGAAATTTTCTAATAATAATATCAACTTTAATCGTAATTTTTGGAGTATTATTAACTGTTGTAATTATACATAACAATAAAGAAGATACTAAAGATAAATTACTTAATAAAGAATATTTAGAATATTCTAATTATTATAATTTAGAATTAGTGAAAGAAGAAAATGAAGTATCATATTATGTTTTAGGTCTCACTACATTAGGTCAAAATGAAACATCAATTACAATCCCAGATACAATCGATAATATCAAAGTAACTAAATTACTAAGTGTTGATAAGCAATTTGTTGACTATCGTAAAGTAAAAGAGATTAAAATAGGAAAGTACATCAATTATATTGGTAGTATGAAAAATGATACAAGCCTTGGTACGGATATATTTGAAGGAGCCCTAAGTTTAACTAGAATTATCGTTGATAGCAATAATGAAACTTATGCAAGTTTAAATGGTATTTTATATAATAAGAATAAAGATGTCTTATTAAAATTTCCAAATAGTCTAAGTTTACCTGAAAATAAAACTGTCAAATTAATTGATAGTGTTAAAGTTATCTATAATAAAGCTTTTATTAATAATTCAACAATCGAAAAATTAGAATTAAATAATAATATTGAAAAAATAGGTAATCTATCTTTTAAAAATTGTTCTAATTTAAATGAAATTAAATTTAGTTCATCATCTAATTTAAAAGAAATTGGAAACGAAGCTTTTTATGATTGTAATAAACTTACTATTGTTGACTTACCACTTGGAGTAATGAAACTTGGTAATAATTGTTTTGCTAAGTGTGAAATGTTAACCAGTATAAGTTTACCTAAAACATTTGATATTGTTAATTCTGGTAATAATATTTGTTTAATTACTTATTTAAATTCTAATTTTAAAATATATTGTGATGCTTTAATTATTGATGAAGTAAAAGCAAATTATCATAAATTAGGTATAAAAACGGAAATTGAAATGAATAATATAATAAAAGAAAGATAGTGAATAATGAATTTAGATAATTCATTATCTTTTTTTATTAAAAAAATTAATTTTATTTATTTGCTTTATTTTCATGTTTATGATATAATCAATTGTTGTGAAACAAAAATATTAGAAAAGGAGATTTATAGATGAGCAAATTTGTTTATTTATTCAGTGAAGGTAACAAATCAATGCGTAATTTATTAGGTGGTAAAGGTGCTAACTTAGCCGAAATGACTAATATTGGTTTACCAGTACCTCAAGGCTTCACAATCACTACAGAAGCTTGTACTAAATATTACGATGATGGTAAAAAACTTTCACAAGAAGTTGTTGATCAAATTCATGAAGCATTAAAGACTGTTGAAGAAATCAATAACAAAAAATTTGGTGATAATAATAATCCATTATTAGTGTCTGTACGTAGTGGTGCTCGTGCTTCAATGCCAGGTATGATGGATACAATTTTAAACTTAGGTTTAAATGATGTCGCAGTAGAAGGACTTGCAAAACTTACAGGAAATCCTCGTTTTGCTTATGACTCATATCGTCGTTTTATCCAAATGTTCGCAGATGTAGTTATGGAAATAGACAAAGCTAATTTCGAAGCATTAATGGATGCAATGAAAGAAGCTAAAGGCGTTAAATTAGATACTGAACTTGATGCTGATGATTTAAAGAAATTAGTACAAGAATTTAAAGTAAAATACGCTGAATTAAAAGGTGAAGAATTCCCTCAAGATCCTAAAACTCAATTATTAGAAGCTGTTAAAGCAGTATTCCGTTCATGGGATAATCCACGTGCTAATGTTTATCGTCGTTTAAATGGTATTCCTTATTCATGGGGAACAGCTGTAAACGTACAAACAATGGTATTTGGTAACATGGGTGACGACTCTGGTACAGGTGTTGCATTCTCTCGTAACCCTGCAACTGGTGAAAACGAGCTATATGGTGAATATTTATTCAATGCGCAAGGTGAAGACGTTGTTGCGGGTATCCGTACACCTCAACCAATTGCACACTTACAACAAGACAATCCTGAAATATATGAACAATTCAAGAAAGTAACTAAGATTCTTGAAAAACATTATCGTGATATGCAAGATATGGAATTTACTATTGAAAAAGGTAAATTATATATGCTTCAAACACGTAATGGTAAACGTACTGCTCAAGCTGCTTTAAAAATAGCAATTGATATGGTTAAAGAAGGCTTAATCAATGAAAAAGAAGCAGTATTAATGGTTGAACCTAAATCATTAGATGCTTTATTACATAAAGGATTTGACCAAAAAGCATTAAAAGAAGCTAAGCCAATTACTAAAGGTCTTAATGCATCTCCAGGTGCTGCTTGTGGACAAGTAGTATTTAGTGCTGAACGTGCTAAAGAATGTAAAGCACAAGGTATGAAAGTTGTTCTAGTAAGATTAGAAACTTCTCCAGAAGATATCGAAGGTATGATTGCATCTCAAGGTATCTTAACTTGCCGTGGTGGTATGACAAGCCATGCTGCTGTTGTTGCACGTGGTATGGGTGCTTGTTGTGTTGCTGGTGCTGGTGAAATTCGTGTTAACGAAGAAGAAAAATGGTTTGAAGTTGGTGGCAAACGCTATAATGAACTTGACTGGATTTCTATTGATGGTAATACTGGTTATGTTTATGGTGAAGCTATTCCTACCGTTGATGCAACTGTTTCTGGTGATTTCGCAACTCTTATGGAATGGGCTGATAAATATCGTGCATTAAAAGTTAGAACTAACGCTGACAATCCACGTGATGCTAAAGTTGCAAATAGCTTTGGTGCAGAAGGTGTTGGATTATGTCGTACTGAACATATGTTCTTTGAAGCTGATAGAATTCCTGCTGTACGTGAAATGATTGTTTCTGACACAGAAGAAGGACGTCGTAAAGCTTTAGCGAAATTACTTCCAATGCAACGTCAAGACTTTATTGGTATTTATAAAGCTATGGAAGGAAAGAGTGTTACAATTCGTTATTTAGACCCACCTCTACATGAATTCTTACCTCATACTGATGAAGAAATCGCTGATCTAGCAAAAGATATGGGATTAACTTTTGAAAAATTAAAAGCTACAGTAGAAGGATTACATGAATTCAACCCTATGCTTGGTCATAGAGGATGTCGTCTTTCAGTTACTTATCCTGAAATTGCTGAAATGCAAACTAGAGCTGTAATTGAAGCTGCTATTCAAGTAAATAAAGAAGGTTACTCTGTAACACCAGAAATCATGATTCCACTTGTTGGTGATGTTAAAGAATTAAAGTATGTTCGTGATGTTGTTGTTAAAACTGCTGATCAAGTTATCGCTGAAAACAACGTTAAACTAACTTACAAGATTGGTACAATGATTGAAGTTCCACGTGCCGCATTAACTGCTGATGAAATCGCAGAATATGCTGAATTCTTCAGTTTTGGAACAAATGACTTAACACAAATGACATTTGGATTTAGCCGTGATGATGCTGGTAAATTCTTAGAAGAATACTATTCACGTAAGATTTTTGAAAGCGATCCATTCGCTCATATTGATCAAAAAGGTGTTGGTAAACTAATGAAGATGGCAGCAGAATTAGGTCGTTCAGTTCGTCCTGATATCCATTTAGGTATTTGTGGTGAACATGGTGGCGATCCAGAAACAATTGAATTCTGTCATAATATTGGTTTAGATTATGTTTCATGCTCTCCATTCCGTGTTCCAATTGCACGTTTAGCTGCAGCACATGCTAATATTAAAAACCCTAGATAAATAATCCTGAGTCCTCTATAAAGAGGGCTCTTTTTGATAAATTTTAAAATTTGAAATTAATAATTACTAAACTTTTTTATTTCAAACGATTCTAGAACGGTTATTAATTTTTCTTTTAAAATTAATGCACTGAAAAAATTATTATATTTCTTGCAAAAAATAGCAAAATAGAGTATAATATATGCGTTGCGAGTCTGCAACCGCACAAAACTGGTTTAAGATTAAAGTACAATTATTTGTCACCACTATGGCGTGTCTTAATATTTTATATAGGAGGTAAAAAAGATGTACGCAATTTTTATCACTGGCGGTAAACAATATCGTGCTGCTGAAGGTGAAACTATTTTCGTTGAAAAACTAGAAGGCGAAGCTGGACAAGAAGTTGTTTTTGATCAAGTTCTTTTAGTAGGCGACAAAGTAGGTACTCCACTTGTTGAAGGTGCTAAAGTTACTGGCACAATTGAAAAACAAGGAAAAAGCAAAAAAATTATTGTTTTTAAGATGAAAGCAAAGAAAAATTATCGTAAAAAACAAGGCCATCGTCAAGCTTACACAAAAGTTTTAATTAAATCAATTGAAGCATAATATGACGAAAGCTAAATTTGTTTATGAAAACAATTTGTTCAATACCTTTGAAATAATTGGCCATGCTGATTATGCTGAAGAAGGTCTTGATATTGTTTGTGCTGGTATTTCAGCAACGGTAATTACTTCTTTAAATTTATTAATAAAACTTCTTAATAAAAAAGTTTTATTTAATGAAAATCAAGAAAAAGGGTATATGCATTTTGAAATAATCGAGGAAATAGACAATAATACAAGAGACTTTGTTGAAATTGTTGTTGATAATTTATATGAATCATTACTTGAGATTTCAGATAATTACCCAAATCATTTAAAAATTAAAAAAGAAAATAGGAGGTAGCATCATGATAAGATTTAATTTGCAATTCTTCGCATCTAAAAAAGGTGTTAGTTCAACTAAGAATGGTCGTGACTCTCGCTCTAAACGTTTAGGTGCAAAGTTATCTGATGGTCAATTCGCTACTGCCGGTTCGATTATTTATCGTCAAAGAGGAACAAAAGTTCATCCTGGAAATAACGTTGGTATTGGTAAGGATGACACATTATTCTGCATGATTGACGGAATCGTTAAATACGAACATAAGGGTATGACTAAGAAGCAAGTTTCTGTTTACCCAGTAGAATAATTGCCACAAATAAAGCACTTGCATTAGCGAGTGCTTATATTTTTTATAGAAAGGAGTTTTCAATGTTTGTTGATAGTGTAAAAGTACTAGTAAAAGCTGGAAATGGTGGAGATGGTGTTGTTGCATTTAGACATGAGAAATATGCTAATATGGGTGGCCCATCTGGTGGTAAAGGTGGCCGTGGAGGCGATGTTATCTTTGTTGGTGAAGAAGGACTTACTACCCTTTTAGACTTTAGATTCACTAGAAAAATTAAAGCTACTAGTGGTGAAAAAGGTATGAAAAAAGATATGTTTGGCCATGATGGTGAAAATGCATATGCTAAAGTACCAATTGGAACTACAATTATAAATGCTGAAACTGGTACAATTATCGGTGATATAACAAAACATGGTCAAGAAGTAATCGTTGCCCATGGTGGACGCGGTGGAAAAGGTAATGCCGCATTTGCTAATTCTAGAAACACTGCACCTCAAATTTGTGAAAAAGGTGAGCCTGGAGAAGAACTAACCTTACAATTAGATTTAAAAGTTCTTGCTGATGTAGGGCTTGTTGGATTTCCAAGTGTCGGAAAAAGTACACTAATTACTATGGTCTCTAAAGCAACACCAAAAATTGCTGATTATCATTTTACAACATTAAATCCTCATTTAGGAGTTGTTGGAGTAAAAGATGGTAGAAGCTTTATTATGGCTGATTTACCAGGACTAATTGAAGGAGCTCATTTAGGAGCTGGACTTGGAATTCAATTTTTAAAACATATTGAAAGAACAAGAGTAATTGTTCATATCGTTGACATGAGTGGAATTGAAGGAAGAAATCCAGTTGAAGATTATTTAGCTATACGAAAAGAATTAGGTGAATATGACCATAAATTATTAAAGCGTTCTGAAATTATTGTTGCTAATAAAATGGATTTAACGGGAAGTGAAGAAAATCTTAAGAAGTTTGAAAAAGAAATTAACAAAGATATTATTCCAATTTCCGCAATAACCAAACAAAATCTTGACGAAGTACTTTATAAAATAGCTGATGTATTAGATGAAGTAAAGAAAAATGAAAAATTAGAAGAAATTTCAGAAGGAGTAGTTGAATATAAATTTACTCCTCCAAGTGAAGAATTTACAATTAGAAAAGATGATTCTGGAGTTTTCAATGTTGAAGGTCCAGCCATTAAAAAATTATTTGATCGTACTGACTTCAATAATGAAAGTAATGTAAGAATTTTTGCACAAAAACTTCGTAAAATGGGTGTTGAAACAGAACTTAAAAAACAAGGAGTTAAACATGGTGATACTGTTTGTATTTTAGGTTATGAATTTGAAATGCTTGAATAGGTGGAATATGAGAAAAAATACAAGATCAATGCAAATCAAAAACTTAACAAGACTAGCTATGTTAATTGCTTTAGAAGCAATTGTATGTTTTGTGCCTTTCCTTGGTTCAATTCAAATTGGTCCGGTCGTTGCAACATTAGCAATGGTTCCTGTTATTATTGCTGGTATGACTTATGGCATTAAGTCAGGCGCAATTCTTGGGTTATTTGCTGGCTTATTTAGTTTTATTTGGTGGACATTTATTGATTCTGCCAATGCTTCAGCAATCTTATTTACTCCTTGGAATGCATATACAAATGAATATCGTAGTTACTGGCCCTTAGTTATTTGTTTTGTTCCAAGAATTTTAACAGGTGTTGTTTCTGGATTAGTATCTAATTCCTTAAAGAAAATTAAAGAAAATAAATTAACAATTATTTTATTTGGTACATATTTTACGGAAATTACAAAGAATAGTTTAAAAAGAAAAGATGCTTTTATATATTTTATCGGTGGAATACTAGGTAGTTTAACTAATACTTTTTTAGTATTACTTGGAACTTACTTTTTATGGGGTAAACAATATGCCTTGATTGCGGGGATGGATTATCAAGTATTATTGACTGTAATTTTAGGTATTGTTGGTACCAATGGCATTTTTGAAGCTATTGTTGGTGGATTAATCGGTAGTCCCGCAAGTTATACTTTATCTAACATTAAAAAATAAAACCGTTCTGAGAGCGTTTGAGTTTGAAAAAATGAATAATTTTTCATCTCAAACGCTTTTTTTGTACGTTTTTTTACAAAATGTGATAAAATATCTTTAACTATTTTTGTAAAGGTGGATTATTATGTACGAAAATATAGACAAAAATTTATACACACCAATGATGAGACAATATCTAGAAATTAAAGAACAATATCCGGATACTTTAGTTTTCTTTAGACTTGGTGACTTTTATGAAATGTTCTTTAATGATGCTCTTGTCGCAAGTAGAGAATTAGAAATTGTATTAACAGGACGAGATGCGGGAACTAATAATGACCGCGTACCAATGTGTGGTGTACCTCATCATGCGGTTAACGGATATATTGAAAAACTATCAATGAAAGGTTATAAAGTAGCTATAGTTGAACAATTAGAAGAACCTAAAGGACAAAAACTAGTTAAACGTGATATCGTAAAAATTGTTACACCAGGTACCAATGTCGATACTGAATATCTAGATGAAAAAAATAATAGTTATTTAGGTTGTTTAGATAAAATAGATAATAACTTTATTTTTAGTTATATTGAATTATCAACTGGTGAGGCTAAAATTACAGTCCTTAATTCAATTGATCTAGTTTATGGTGAATTATTGAAGTTATCAATTAAAGAAATAGTTGTTCCAACTAATTTTAATAAAGTAGTAATTCAAACCTTATCTAAAAACTATGGTATCTTACCATCATTAAGTGATGATTTAGATATAGATGAATATTTACTCCCACTACTATGTAATTTAAATAGTGATTTAAGTAAAAATGCTAAAAGATTATTACATTATGTAATTCAAACCCAAAAGAGAGTCCTTGTTCATTTAAAACCATTTGAAGAATATACAAATAAAGATTATTTAAGATTAAATGAAAGTACTATTAGAAATCTAGAAATAGTTGAAACAAATAAAGGAAATCGATTTAAAAATAATTTATTTGTAGTCCTTGATCATTGTCAAACCGCAATGGGATCTAGATACTTAAAGAAAAATTTACTATATCCACTAGTGGATTTAAAGAAAATAAATGAAAGATTAGACATCATTGAAGAATTACAAAAGAACTATTTACACACAAATGATTTAAAAAAACAATTACAAGAAATATATGACTTAGAACGAATTGTTGGTAGAATTAGTTATGGTAATTTAACACCAAAAGATTTATTACAACTTCGTATATCCTTAGGAGTACTACCCAATATAAAATTAATTCTTTCAAAAATGAAAGGACATTCTTTAAATAAAAGAGGGATTGAAATTGATGATTTTGAAGAATTACATAAAACTTTATTTAAAGCAATTGATGAGAATGCAGGATTTATCCTTAAAGATGGAGGGGTAATCAAAAACGGATATAATGATGAATTAGATAATATTAGAAATGTGGAATCTTCAAATAAAGATTACTTACTAAATCTTGAATTAAGAGAAAGAGAAAAAACCGGAATTAAGACATTAAAAGTTGGATATAATCGTGTATTTGGATATTATATTGAAGTTACTAGATCATATTTAGATCAAATAAAAGATGAATATGGTTATATTAGAAAACAAACAACATCTAATTCTGAAAGATTTATTACACAAGAATTAAAAGAAAGAGAAGCTTTAATTTTAAGATCTGGCGAAATGGCGATAGAACTAGAAATTAAACTATTTAATGAATTAAGAGAAATATGTAAAGAAAATACTTCTAAATTACAAATTTTAGCAACTAAAATTTCAGAAATTGACATGTTAATTTCTCTAAGTGATGTTGCGAAAAGCAATAATTATGTAAGACCTGAATTCTCAATGTATGATGAGATGATTGTAAAAGAAGGAAGACACCCTGTAATTGAGGCAGTAAATAACAATGAATTTGTTCCAAATGATTTAGTATTATATAATGATGCCAAAATTCTTTTAATCACTGGTCCTAATATGAGTGGTAAAAGCACCTTTATGCGACAAAATGCTTTAATTGCCATAATGGCTCAAATTGGATCTTTTGTCCCCGCAAAACAAGCTAAATTACCAGTCTTTGATCAAATATTTACAAGAATTGGTTCAAGTGATAATATTATGAGTGGAGAATCTACATTTATGGTAGAAATGCTGGAAGTAAATGATGCTATTCAAAATGCAACGGAAAGAAGTCTTGTCATCTTTGACGAAGTTGGTCGTGGTACCGCAACTTTTGATGGAATGAGTCTTGCTCAAGCCATTATTGAATATTTCCATAATAATATAGGTTGTAAAACATTATTTTCTACCCACTATCATGAATTAACTAATCTTAGTCAAAGCCTTCCTTTTTTAAAGAATGTACATGTTGAAGCAACAGCTGGTAATGATCTTTCTGACCTTGTTTTCTTACATAAAGTAGTTGAAGGACCAAGCGATCAAAGTTACGGAATTAATGTTGCAAGTCTTGCTAAAATTCCATTAGAAATTACCCTTCGTGCAAAAGATATTTTAGATAAACTTGAGAAAAATAGTAAATATGATAGTGAAACCTTATCTATTAATAATTATCAAAAACCAATTATTATTGATAAAACAAGTAAAGAACTTATCGAACTAAAAGATGAATTATTAAATGCCGATGTAGATAATATGAAACCACTAGAAGCCCTTGTATTTTTATCTAATTTAAAAGAAAAGGTGAAGAATAATGATTAAAAATCATATTATTGAATTATCTGAAGAACTAAAAAATTTAATCGCGGCTGGAGAAGTAGTTGAACGCCCCGCAAGTGTCGTCAAAGAATTAGTTGAAAATAGTATCGATGCACAAGCCTCATCAATAAAAATAGAACTAATAGATTCAGGCTTAAAAAAAATAACTATAACTGATAATGGTTATGGCATTGATAAAGAAGAAATACCAATTGCCTTAAAAAGAAATGCAACTAGTAAAATTAAAACATCAACTGATTTATTTAATATTTCATCCCTTGGTTTTAGAGGTGAAGCACTGCCTTCAATTGCTAGTGTTTCTCTATTTAAAATATCTTCAGGAACTACTGATTTAAATGGTTATAGTTATACTTATAAAAATGGAAAAATTATAAATGAAACTCCATGTGCGATGACATCTGGAACTAAGATTGAGGTTGAAGATTTATTCTATAATACCCCAGCTCGCTTCAAGCATCTAAGTTCTGATTCAACTGAACTTGCTAATATTACATCAATTGTTAATAAATTTGCCATTGCCTATCCCAATATTGCTTTTTCATTAAGTAATAATAATAAAACTTTATTACAAACCGATGGCAAAGATAATATTGAATTAATCATAAGTGAAACATTTGGAAAAGAAGTTGCAAAAAATATTATCGAATTTAATGGTGATAATGATCTATATCATATTGAAGGATATACTACAAGTAATGCAATTAATCGTTCAAATAAAAATGGCATCATTTTAATTGCCAATGGAAGAATTATTAAAAACCAATCACTAGTATATAGTGTATGTGATGCTTATCAAACAATCCTTCCAATTGGTAAGTATCCGATAACGATTCTAAAAATAACTTGTGATTATGGTTTATTAGATGTTAATATTCATCCCTCTAAACTTGAGATTAAATTTACCGATGAATATCGATTAAAACAACTAATTTCGAAAACTATTTATTCATCTCTTAATAAAAAAGAGTTAATAACAAGTCAAACTGCTGATGAAGTTATTGAACCAAAAACCACTCTATTTGATCCTGTAACCCGTTTTACAGAAGATGAAACTAAAAATAAGGTAGAAAATAATCTTGATAATCTCTGGGACATGTTTGAACCGTATAATAAAGAGGTAAAAAAAGAAGAAAAAAATGAAATTTATAATGATAATCTAAATGAAGAAGAATTATATGAAGAGCCCCTACTAAAAGAAAAAGAAAATGATTTCTTTAAAAGTCTTAATTATATTGGTCAATTTAATAAAACATATTTAATAATGGAAAATAATAATACATTATATTTAATAGATCAACATGCGGGGATGGAAAGATACATGTATGAAACCATTAAAAAGAAATTATACCAAGAAGGCAATAATTTAGCATACGAGTTACTAATTCCATTAAAACTAGAATATAATATTAGTCAAATAAATCTAATTATGGAAAAAGCAAACGAATTAGAAAGAATGCATATTAAAGTTGAACAATTTGGTAATAATGTAATTCTTGTTAGAAGCATCCCTTTCTGGATACCTAAAGGTCAAGAAGAATCATATATAAGAGATATTATTGAGTATTTATTAAATAATAAAATGGTTAATAAACAAATCATGCAAGATAGTCTTGCTAAAAAATTAAGTTGTAAAAAATCAATTAAGGCTAATATGGAAATAACTATAGAAGAAGTAAAATCATTAATGGAAAAACTTGATACTTGTCAAATGCCTTACACTTGTCCTCATGGAAGACCTACCATTATTCAATTTTCTAAATATGAACTTGAAAAAATGTTTAAAAGGGTGATGTAATGGAAAAAGTAATAATTATTACAGGACCAACAGGAACAGGCAAAACAAAATTATCAATCAAAATTGCGGAAATGTTAAATACAGAAATCATCAATGGTGATGCATATCAAGTATATAAAGGTATGGATATTTTGACAGCAAAAATAAAAGAAGAAGAAAAAGAAAACATTCCTCATCATTTATTTGATATAAAACTTCCGACTGAGGAATACTCTGTAGCTGAATATCAAAAAAATGTAAGAAATCTAATCAATGAATTTACTAAACAAAATAAAATTCCTCTAATTGTTGGTGGTAGTGGTCTGTATATTGATAGTATCATTTATGATTATAATTTTACAAAAGAAGGTAGAAACAATAGTACTGAAGAGCAATATGCTAATTTATCGAATGAAGAATTACATCAGATTTTAAAATCTTTAAATACAGATGCCGCAATTAAAATTCATCCTAATAATCGTAAAAGAGTTTTAAGAGCAATTGAACTTGCAAGTACCAATTCATTAATAAATGAATTTAATAATACCCTTGTTTATGAACCATTAATCATCTTTTTAAATGAAGAACGTAGTAAACTATATGATAACTTAAATAAAAGAGTAGATTTAATGATAGAAGAAGGATTAATTGAAGAAGTAAAAGCCTTAAGTAAATTAAAACTTAGTAAAACAGCATCACTAGCAATAGGTTATAAAGAATTAATACCATATTTAAATGGTGAACAAGAACTATTAGCATGTATAGATGAAATTAAGAAAAATACAAGACATCTTGCTAAAAGGCAAATAACATGGTTTAAGCGTCATAATAACATTAAAATAATTGATATTGATCGCGAAAATTTTAATAATACAATTGAAGAAGTTAAAAAAATTATTAGAGATTTTATAAAAAATTAATTTTAAAAATTTGCAAAAAATTAAAAATTATGATAAAATAATAAAGTCAATGTGTAACAGAAATGTGTAAGTCCAGTTGTCCTGGATTTGCACGTTTTTTTATTTTTTGAAAGAAAAGGAGAAAAACATGGAAGAAGTTAAATTAAATATTATGGCAACTGAAAAAATAAAAAAACTATTATTAAAAATAGGAATACCAATGATTATTTCAATGGTTTTACAAGCTTTATATAATGTAGTTGATAGTATATTTGTTGCCAATATTAAGGATGTAGGAGCTCTTGCTAATGAAGCATTAACTTATGCTTTTCCAATTCAAATTCTAATTATTGCAATTGGTGTTGGAACCGGAGTTGGTTTAAATTCATTATTATCAAAAAGTTTAGGTGAAAAAAACAATGAAAAAGTAAATAAAATAGCTGGAAATGGGATATTTCTAGGAATCATTATTTATTTAGTCTTTTTAATTTTTGGTATATTTCTATCAAAACCATTTATATCTTTATTTACAAATAACGAAAAAGTAGTAAGTATGGGAAGTAACTATCTATCAATTTGTTGTATTTTCAGTCTAGGTTCAATAGGATTTACGATTTATGAAAGATTTTTACAAGCAACTGGAAAATCACTTTATTCAACTATTTCTCAAATCTCTGGAGCTATAATAAATGTTATCTTTGATTATATTTTTATTTTTCCTCTAAATTTAAAAGTAGAAGGAGCTGCGATTGCGACGGTTCTTGGGCAATTCGTTTCAATGTTTATTGCAATGTATTTTCATTATTTTAAAAATTCGGAAATAAAAGGTAATATTAAATATATTAAACCAGATATTAATGTTATTAAAGCAATTTATTCAATAGGAATTTCAGCTGCTTTAATGCAGGGTTTATTATCAATTATGATGGCTGGAATGAATATTATATTAGGAAGTACAAAAGTAGATTCAACTATTTTAGTTGGTTCATTTGGAATCTATTATAAGATTCAACAAATAGCTCTATTTTCCTGTTTTGGATTATCTAATACCATTATTACCATTTTATCCTTTAACTATGGATTAAAAAATAAAGCAAGGTCACTAGAATGTATAAAATATGGGATTTTTGATTCAATTATTATATGTATAATAATTACCCTTATTTTTGAAATAATAGCTAGACCTTTATCTATGTTATTCGCAATATCTAATTCATCAACAGTAGAACTAATTGATGTTTGTGAAAAAGCAACAAGAATAGCCTCTCTTGGTTATGTCTTTATGGGGTGTAGTGTCGCAATCCAAGGTGTTTTTCAAGCATTAAGGTTTCCGTTTAAGCCTCTTTTTACTGCGTTATTAAGACTAATTATATTTGTTTTTCCTATTTCTATTTTATTTTCAAAATCTACTAATGTTGTTAACTTAATATGGTGGACATTCCCGATATCTGAGTTTCTTACTTGTTTAATTTCGTTATTAATGTTGAATAAAGTTATAAAGAATGTAGTGTATAAAATATAAGAATAAAACTTTTCTATAAGCGTTTGAAAAATAATTTTATGATAATTTATCCATTCAAATTCTAAAAATTAATTATATTTTTAACATTAATGAATATAATGTATTGGTGATAAGCTTGAAAACTAAAGGATTACTTATTTTATCATTACTAGCATATCTCATGCTTGCAATCTCAATTATTAGAGTTAAAGTTTATACTAGTAATGACATTAATATAGTAAATACAAATAACTTAAATGTTGTAGACGCTGATGCATGTATATTTATGAATTGTTCTAATTTCGAAATACTTTATCAAAAAAATATAAATCAAGCACTACTCCCGGCCTCAATTACTAAAATATTGACATGCCTTACGGTGCTTGATTTTTTTAATATCGAAGAGTATGTTTTAATAACCAAGGAAATGATTAATTGTGAAGGATCTAAAATATATTTAGAAGTAAATGATTTTATAAAAGTAGAAGACCTATTATATGGATTGATGTTAAACTCTGGAAATGATGCAGCAAAAGCACTATCTCTTAGTCTAACGAATAATGAACAAGACTTTATTTATTTAATGAACAAACTAGCAAAAAAAGTAAATATGTCAAATTCAATCTTTAATAATCCTTCAGGACTTGATGATGAAAATGAGAATTATACAACAGCACTTGATATGGCAAAACTTGTAACATATGGAATTAAAAATAAAAAATTTTTAGAAATAATAAGCACTAAAAATAAAATTGTAAAACTTGAAAATCATACTTTGTATTATCATCATAAACATAAACTTGTTCAAACTTATGATTATGTAATTGGTGGAAAAACAGGATATACTAAAAAAGCAGGAAGGACACTTGTTACTTTATATCAATATAAAGATGAATATTATGTAGTTGTTACATTTAATTGTCCTAATGATTGGCAAGTACATCAATATTTTTATAATTCATTATTTACTAAAAATAAACGCTTTACTTCATATTTTGATGAAATTAGTGTCATAAAACCGTTCTCAGAGCGTTTGAAAGGAAAAAAAGATGATTAATTATGTTTGGAACGCTTTATTAATCGTTGGTATAATTATTAGTATCTTTACAGGAAAGATAAATGATATGGGAAATATCATTATGAATTCAACAAATGAAGCTTTTGAAATATTTTTTAATGTTAGCTTAATTATTTTATTTTGGGGTGGTGTTTTCAATATTGCAATAGAAAGCGGATTAATCAAAAATTTAACTAAAATCTTTAAAAAACCTTTATTAAAATTATATCCCGAATTAAAAGAAGATGATCTTGCGCTTGAATATATTTGTTCAAATATAATTGCTAATTTATTAGGATTAGGTTCAGCCGCAACCCCACTTGGCTTAAAAGCCTTTGAAGAATTACAAAAATTAAATCCAAATAAATCATCACCATCAAGAAGTATGATTACTTTTATCATTATGAATGTTAGTTCTTTGACCATATTTCCAACTACAATTCTTGGTATTAGATCCATGTATAAAGGAAATAATTCTATTTCTTTAATATCATTAATGATTCTTTGTACAATTATATCTTCAACAATGGCTATTATTTTAGATCGTATTTTTTATTTTATAAATAAGAGGAAACATAAATGATTTTAATTGTTTTTTATATTTTATTTATCGTTATATATGGATTAATAAAAAAAGTGAAATCTTTTAATGCCTTTGAAAGAGGTATTGAACAAAACTTCAGTACTATTAAAAATATCTTTCCTACAATTATGATTTTAATAATATCCATTAATGTATTTGTCAATAGTGGCATAATTGAATTAATAAAAGATATCTTTCCAAATTCCTTTTTTGCTCCCGAACTTTTTATTCAAGCATTTTTAAGACCCATCTCTCATAGTTCAGCAATGGTGATGATGGTTAAAGTATTTGAAAGTTATGGCGTAGATAGTTTATCTGGAAATGTCGCATCTATTCTTCAAGGATGTAATGATACGACCATCTATATTATAGCCTTATATTTTGGTAGTATTAAAATGAATAAGGTAGGAAATTCTTTAAAAATTGGATTATTAAATGATTTTTTAACTTTTTTAATTGTTTTTATACTCTGTTATATTTTTTATAAAAATTAATTGCTTAATCTATAAATTTAACTAATTTTTTCCTAAAAATATTATGTACAATTATATTGCAAAAAAATGTCAAATTTGGTATAATATACTTAATAAAATTAATATTTTCTTGGAGGAAAAAATGGAAAGGATACAAAAAAGAATTGCTGAAAGCGGAATTGCTTCTAGAAGAAAAGCCGAAGAACTAATTCTAGAAGGTAGAGTAAAAGTAAATGGCGTAGTTGTTGATTCACTTGGCGTTAAAGTATCACCACGTGATGAAATAACTCTTGATGATATATTGTTAGTTAGAGTACAAAAACTTTATCTTGCAATGAATAAACCTCGTGGTATAATCTCAACTTGTAATGATGAACATAATCGTACAACGGTAATTGATATCTTACCAGCAGAATTAAAAGATACAAGATTATTTCCAGTTGGTCGCTTAGACTACGACACAAAAGGAGTTTTATTGCTTACTAATGATGGTGATTTTATGAATCAAATGGTCGGTCCATCAAGTGGTATTCAAAAAGAATATCTAGCAAGAATTAAGGGAGTTATAACAAATGAAGAGTTGACAAAACTAGAAAAAGGTGTTAAAATTAATGGTCGTATGACTCTTCCCTCAATTGTTGAAATTGAAAGTATTGATCGTAAAAATAACTCATCCCTTGTTCGTATTACTATTACAGAAGGCATGTATCATCAAGTAAAAGAAATGTTTGCTTCAATTGGTCATGAAGTAAAGAAATTAACAAGAGTAAGATTTGGAAATATCAATATCAATGATTTACAAGAAGGAGAAGTACGTAGTTTAACTGTTCATGAAGTAAAACAATTATATGATCTAGCTAAACGAAGTAAAATCCTTAAGAAAGAACGGATTGGAAACGTCCGGGTATATTAATAATGTTTTTAGTATTTTTTGAACCACTTGAAATGCCAATAATGGAATGGTTTTATAAAATTGGAAATTCATTCTTAAACATTCTTTTCTACTTAATTAGCCAAATGGGTGGTGCTGTTATCTTAATTGGTATAATCGGAATCACTTATTGGTGTATTAATAAAGAAAAAGGGGAGAAGATGTGGTATGCCATCCTAACATCATTATGTATAAATGGCGTTTTAAAGAGTTTATTTAATTTTAAAAGACCTTTTCAATATGAAGGAAAAGAACATTTACAAAAATTAAAAGACTCATCATTAAATGATTCAGCCACTGGTTCTAGTTTTCCTAGTGGACATAGTCAAAATGCTGGAGCGTTATATACTAGTTTAATGTTAAATTATAATTATAAATGGATGAAAATAATTTGCATTTCCTTAATGATTTTAATTCCAATTTCAAGACTTTATCTTGGAGTTCACTTTCCAAGTGATGTTATTACGGGATTATTAATTGGTATTATAATTGCAAGTTTAAGTTATTTTATAATTAATAAATTTTATAATAAACGCCTTATTATTTATTTTATTACTTTATTAATCTTTACCCCATTTATTTGCTTAAAGAGTGCTGAAAATGATTTTATTAAATCATATGCATTATTATTAGGATTTAGTTTTGGTACTTTAATTGAACATAAATTCATTAATTTTAGTACTGATATTCCTTTAATAAAAAAATTTATTAGATTTTTAATTGGCTTTTTCTTAGTAGGAATTTGTTTTGTTTTAACAAGATTTATTCCTGAAGATATTAGACATATTAAAATTATCTCTATTTTAATTTATAGTTTAATGTCATTTATCGCAATAGGTATTGTTCCTTTTACCTTTAAAAGTAAACGAAATCCAAATGGTATTTAGTAAACAGGTTTTCTGTTTACTTTTTTATTGCTTTTTTTTAGTTTTTGGGTTATAATTATTAATGGTGATATTATGAATAATTATGAAGCTTTAACAAATTACATGCTTCCATCAAATATTTTAAATAAAATGTTAGAAGTATATAAATACATCGGACAAAATCAAACTTTTGATAAAGAACTAGGTGATTCTAAATTTTATTTAATTGAACAAAATATAGAAAGAGAAACTTTTATTCTAGCCTCAATATTAAATTTAAATATTTCCGAAAATAGGATGCGATTAATAATAACCAAAGGATCTAATCCAAATAATCAAGAAGAAAAAATACTTGTTGAATTAAAAGAAGTACTTAGAATTATTCAAAAAGATGCCTTAAATCATACATTTAATGGCAGTGATATTTTAACTTACTTAAACCGTATTTTTGGAAAAAATTCTCATAAATTTACTAATCGAAACTATGATGATTTATTAGGAGTTAGAAATAAAGTAACTAAACCAATTAGTATCAGATTATCATATGAAAAAATGTTAGAAAATTATCATATTAATTTTACGAAAAAAACATATGAAAAAATATATTTAGCAGTAATTACATACTTAGAAACCGTATTAATGAAACCATTTTCTGACCATAATGAACTTGCGGGGTTACTTGAACTCTATTATATGTTATTAAGATCCGAAATTGATGTTTTTAAATATATTGGTTTTTTTGAAATATACTTAAAAAATAAAGAAAACTTTGATAATGAAATTAGACTTAGTTTTATTAATTTTCCAACAAGCCATCTTCAACTTAACGGTATTGTGGAATTAGTATTTGATTGTATAATTAGTTCATATAAAGAGCTAACAAATATATTAAAAGAACAATCATTTGATAAACGAATGCATAAAAGTGATGGTATTGAACAAACAATTGCTTCACTTCCTTCAACATTTTCAAAAGAAGATATTAGAATTTATCATCCTGATGTCAGTGACTCCACTATTAACAGAGCATTATTTAAATTAAGAGATGAAAACTATATTAAACCATTAGGAAAGGGAAGAAGTGCTAGATGGGTTAAACTTGTTAATGAGGATGATCCTAAAAACATCTTTGGTACAAATTATGACAAATAAAATGAATAGCAATTATCATACTCATGTTTATTTATGTAAACATGCTGAAGGCAGAGCAATAGATTATGTTAAAATTGCAAATGAAAAAGGATATCACACAATTGGGATTAGTGATCATGGCCCATTAATCGATGAAATATATTCTAAAATCATTAGCCGAAGAATGAGCTTTGATGAATATTATAATCTATATTTGCCACAATTAGAAGAGGCAAAAAAAGCTTATCCTAATATAAAAGTTTTGAAAGCACTAGAAATTGAATATTTTAAAGAAATGGATGAAACCTATAAATTATTTCTTAAAGATCTTGATTATTTAGTTCTTGGTGCTCATTATATTCCTTATAATAATCAAATATATAGTATTTATGACAGAAACTGTGATTTAGATGCAATTATATGCTATAAAAATACTGTTATAGAAGCAATGAAAACAGGATATTTTAAAATATTAGCCCATCCTGATCTATTTTTTTGGAATAATATCCAATGGAATGATACTTATAAAGAAATATCAAAAGAAATTATCAAGGCATCAATCCAATATAACGTATATTTAGAGATTAATGCCAATGGTATTAGAAACTGTAAACGAAAAAAGAAAATATTCACCTCATTAGACAACCATATTAGTTATAGTTACCCTAAATATGAGTTTTGGAAACTAGCTAAAGAAATGAATGCGAAAATAATCATAAATGATGATGCACACTTCTTTATAGATATGGATGATGAAGCAACTAAAGAGGCTTTTGACCTAGCAAATGAGTTAGAAATTAATGTAATTAATAAAATAGAATTATAAAGCAACTAAAAAGATAGTAATTATAAACAAAAATTGATGTATTTTTCTAAAATAAAGATATATAATATTCCCGAAAGGAGTTTAAATATAACAATCGGTGAAAAAATTAAAGAATTAAGAAAACAAAATAATTTTACTCAAGAAGATTTAGCAAATAAACTAAATATTTTCACGTCAAACTATATCAAAATTGGAAACAAATTTAAGTTTACCTGATATTGATAACATTATTATGCTTTGTAATCTATTTAATATCAGTTCAGATGAATTATTACAACTTAGAAAAATATCGAGTAATAAGAAGAAGTTACTTTTACTAGATATTATAATCGCAATTATTGGTTTTATCGGAATAATTATATTTTCATATTTACTAATAAGTAGTAAAATTGATGAAACATCATCCATTTATATTATTAGGTGCTTTAATACTCGTTACAACCAGTTTTTTAATAAAAACAATAATTGAAATTATCATATTGATTACTGATCAAAGTAATTCAGCACCATGGTATTCATGTATTATTTTTAATACAATTTATTTTATAATACCAATCATAATATTATTAATTTTTACTGTCTACTCATTTAAAAAGAAAAAATAGGCTTTATAACCGTTCTGTGAGCGGATGAAAATTAAAAAGTCGAATAATTACTAATTCAAACTGGGAGAAATCCCGGTTTTTTTATTGTTTAAAATAAAAATATACTAAATTTAAATTTAATTATTTATAATTAACATGGATTAGCACTTTAAAACATTAAATATATAAACTACAGTATTAGCTTCTGAAATAATATTAATTATATAACTACTATTCAATTATTTAGATTATTTATTTATTAATAATTAATAGATTATAAGCTTTCATTAAACGCATGAATTTTAATAGATTCATAATTACTAATATAAGCTTTTACAATAATATTAATAACTAGTAGTTTATAACCCTACTCTAAACGTATGAAATTTAATAAATGAATAATTATTTAACTTAAATTGTAAAGATAACCTTTAAAATAAGAAGTAAATTCCAATAAATGCATTTGTTTTATTATTTTTAAATCTAAAGGCGATTTAAAGGGGTATTTTGAATTTTCTATCTAATTCTGAGTAATTAACAGTATAAGATTATGTTTTAAAAATACTGCATATTTTAGCTTTTTAAATATAGTCATGATTATTAAAATGAGTTAGTTTATTTAATAAAATAAGTAGAATTCGACAAATAAATACTCCATTTTAATGATTTGAAGCATTTAATCTCTTATTTTCGATGTTTTACTTATCTGTGTTTTACTTCCTATAATATATATTATGTTAACCAATAAAAAAGCAAAGTAAAACCTAGATAAATCAATGAAAAACTATAAACGTTGATAAGTTTTTTGATTGTGGATAACTAGTATGTTTTCCATATACTTATACACAAATACAATGTGGATTACTAATTATCAAGTATTTTATCTTTCATCTTTTACTAGGCATTTTTATTTATTAGTAACTACCAAACCAAAATTTGAATTGGTAATTATTCATCTTTTTAATTTTCATCCTCTCTAGAAAGGCCTATCAATCACTAAAATAAAGATCTTATTTTATAATAGCTTAATTAACAACTATTCAACTTTTTATATTACGCTCTTTATAAAAAGGGCTATTACTATTAATTAAGAATATAACTTTTTTTACTATTTGTCTTTATAGCTTAATTAGTGTTTATGCGTCTTTTTAAATTTCATCTTTTTTAGGAAGGCTTATATAATTATTATATTTTATTTTTTTAAATAATTCTAATATCCAATTATTATATATTTTATGTTATGCCCTGATTTAAAAAGTTTAATTAGAATTATTCATCTTTTTATTTTTCAGACGCTCACAGAAGGGTTATTATCAAGTCTAAAGCGTCTAATTTTTTATATTTTTTATTTGAAACTAAAATTAAAGGATATTTTGTATTTTTAATTCTTATTGTTTAATTAATCATTTGTTAATTAATCTTTTAAAATTTACGCTTGTTTTGCCTTTATATTTTATTTTAATATAGATTAATTATATGTATTGTTATATTATTAAATATTATATAAAGTATATAAGATGAAGCTATTTTAGGCTTATTTTTGATTTAAATATGCAAATCGATATTTATTCATTTTAGATTAAAAAACGCAAAAAAAGGCCTATTTTAAGGCCTAAATTTGAAGATAAAAAGAGGTTATTTAATCATATTTTAGTTAGTTTTTTTATAAAAATCAATAATCAAATCAAAAATATTATGTTTTATATCAATTGATTCATTATGAACCTCATGTCGAGCATTATCTATTATTTTAAATGATGCATCAATTTGATGTTTATTATATAGCTTAGATAATTTAATAATAGATTTACCAAAATTACTCACAGGGTCTTCTCTTCCACAATACAACAAAATCTTAATATTCTTGTTAATTGAATCTAAATTTTTGGATTTTACATTTTCACACATCATTTTAGAAAGGGAGTAAAAGTAATTAGTAGGAAAGTCTTTACCACAATAAGGATTATCAATATATTCATGAATATTTTCTTTATTTATACTTAACCATCCAAATTGTGGATGATCCTTTTTAAACTTTTTGTTAAATCCAGTAGTTGTAAGATTTAAGACAAAATTAGAATATTTAATTTTGTCGTGTCTTGTAAATGGTTTAATAATCATTTTCGCAAGTCTATATTTACCACCACCAATATCAGTACCACTCAAAATAACTTTGTCAAAATCATTAGGATATTTTTGAATATATCTTTGTGAAGCCATTGAACCCATCGAATGAGCAAATAAATATCGTTTACCATTTATAAAGTATTCATCATATTCATCACGAACAAGTTTCATTGCTTTAATTATTCCATCCATAAAGTCATAATCAAGTGTTTCCCCAATTTCATCAATAGATGTAGCTGACTCCCCATGCACAAAATGGTCATGGCCAATAACAATAAAACCATTAGAAGCTAAATATTCAGCAAATTCATTATACCTTAAAATATTTTCAGCCATTCCATGAAATATTTCAATTGTGCCTTCATTATGGTGGATTGGATCCATCCATAAATAAGTAACAATCTTAGTCTTATCATTAAATTTTAATACTTTTCTTTCTCTCATTATAGTTCACCTAATATAGATTTACCAATTTTTGGCATTTCACATTCAAAATTATCGCAAATTGTTGCTCCGACTGTAGCAAAAGATGTAAGCGTACCTAAATTTTTACCTTTGATATTATTATGATAAATTAATAGAGGAACATCTTCTCTTGTATGGTCAGTACCATGATGAATTGGATCATTACCATGATCTGAAACAACCATTAACAAATCATCATCATTCATTTTACTAATAAATTCGCCAAGTTGACTATCAAATTCCTCAATCGCTTTGTGATAACCATCTAAATCACGTCTATGACCATATAAAGCATCAAAATCAACTAAATTAGTAAAGCAAAAACCAGAAAAATCACGTTCAAGCAATGATATCGTTTTATTCATTCCATCACAATTACTTGTTGTACGGTTAGATTCATCAATTCCATAGCCATCAAAAATATCATAAATCTTACCTACTGATATTACACTATATCCCTTATCTTGTAAGAAATTTAAAACAGTACGATCGAATGGTTTTAAAGCATAATCATGGCGATTAGTTGTTCGAACAAACGTTTCTTTAGATTGTCCAATAAATGGTCGAGCAATAATTCTACCAACTTGCCATGCGGGATTTTCTTTAGTTATTTTTCTAGCATACGAACATACATCATAAAGTTCTTCTAAAGGGATTATTTCTTCATTGGCTGCAAGCTGTAACACAGAATCAGCAGATGTATAAATAATCATTGCACCTGTTTTTAGTTGAGTCTCGCCTAATTCTTTAATAATTTCAGTGCCACTTGCTGCAATATTACCAATCATTTTTCGTTTACTGTATTTTTCAAGAGCATCAATTAACTCCTTAGGAAACCCAGTATCTGTAAATGAAGGAAAAGGCTTTTCAACTTTTAATCCCATCATTTCAAAGTGTCCAGTCAATGTATCTTTCCCATTACTAATTTCTTCAAGTCTGGCAACAACGCCTTTTAAATTAGGATTACTTTTTACCATTTTGCTTTCACAAATATTTCCTATTCCTAATTGTTCTAAATTAGGTACTTTAAAAGATGATTTCCCTTCAGCAATATGCTTAAATGTATTAGCTCCTATATCATTAAATTTAGCTGCGTCTTTTGCTTCACCAATTCCCATTGAATCAGTAACTATAACAAATACTCTTTTAAATTTCATATTATTTATCTCCTCTTGGATGTGCTTTATTATAAACAGATTTAATTTTTTGTTTACTTAAGTGGGTATAAATTTGGGTTGTTGATATATCTTCATGTCCTAACATTTCTTGAATATATCTTAAATCAGTACCTGCCTCAAGTAAATGGGTTGCGAAAGAATGTCTTAAAGTATGAGGTGAAATTTCCTTTTCAATTCCAGCTTCTTTAGCAAGACGTTTTAATATAATAAAGAAACTTTGTCTTGATAAAGCCTCACCTTGATTATTTAAGAATAAATAATTATTGTCTTTTTTATTTTTAACAAGTTCAACCCGATATTTAACTATATAATCTCTAAGTATCTTTGCCGCATAATCATTAATTGGAACAATTCTTTCTTTGCTTCCTTTACCAGTTGTAGAAATCATTTTACTTGTCAAATGTAATTGATTGATTTTTAGATTAACAAGTTCACTTACTCTAAGTCCTGTCGCATACATTACTTCAATCATTGCTTTATTTCTTGCATTATATGGTGTATCATCATTTAAACTATTTAAAAGTTTTAGTACTTCTTCTACTGAAAGCACAGTTGGAAGTTTTTTATCTAGTTTAGGAGCACTAATTGTAAGCGTTGGATTATGTTTAATATAATGTTCAAGGGTTAAAAACTTATAAAAAGACTTTAAAGTACTTAAACTTCTCGAACTTGAAGTTGAAGAATATCCTAGTTTTTTTAAATATGTAAGATAATCTAAAACATCTGATGTATTAGTATTTTTAATATCATCAATATTTTTTACATTTTGTAAATAATATAAATAATTTAGTAAATCACTTTGATATGACTTTATGGTATTTTGACTTTTCATTTTTTCACTTGCTAAATAAGATGTATATTCAGTGACAAGATTTTCCATAATATCCTCCTTAAATTATTTTTATTATTATATGATTTGCAATATAACTATATTTTTCTGGAATATAAATATAAGATTCATTTTCAACAAGTAAACCCTCACTAATTAAATTACCAATATTAGGATATCTATCTTTTAAACTAATATTAAATAATTTGAAAAATTTATCTTTATTAAGTCCTTTCATCATTCTTAATCCTAACATAACAAACTCATCTGTTTCATCATCAAAAGACAATTTACTTGTATCAATGATATTTAAATTATTATTATCAAGGCCATCATAATAAAGTTTTATATTTCTAACATTAGTAAAGCGTTCATGATTAATATAAGAACTAGAACCAGCCCCTATTCCTAAATATTCTTCTTTTTTCCAGTATTTCAAATTATGAATTGCTTCATAATTTGGTAGTGCAAAATTACTAGTTTCATAATGAATAAAATTATTTTTTTTAAGAATTCTAGTTATTTCTTTATACATTTTTTCATCTGTTTCTTCGTCAATATAATCAAATTCTTTTTTCTTATATTTCTCATATAAAATAGTCTTTTCTTCTAATATTAATGAATAAGTTGAAATATGTGTTAGTCCAAGTTTAAGTAAACGCCTTAAATCAGATTTAACCAAATTTAAAGTTTCAGTGTTTACTGCATAAATTAAATCACCATTAATATTATTAATGCCATACTTTTTTATAATATTTATTTTTTCTTTGATTTCATCAAATGAATGATAACATCGATTTAGAATTTTAGCAATCTTTGTAGAAAAAGTTTCAATCCCCATACTAATTCGGTTAACCTGGTATTTTACAAGGAGACTAATTAATTCTTCACATACATCTTCAGGATTTACTTCAAATGTAAATTCTTTAATAGTACTCATATCAATTTTTGAAGTAATGTTAGAAAGTAATAATTCTAAATCAGATAGTTTTAAACTACTTGGCGTACCACCACCAATATAAATAGTATCAAATTGATATTTAGAAATATTTCTAATGTTTATTTCTTTAATCAAATAATTAACATATTGTTGTTTAAATTTATCACTAACTACCATTTTATAAAAATCACAATAACTACATATTTTCTTACAAAATGGAATATGAATATATAATCCTAACATATTACTCACCATTCTTATTATAACAAATTTAAAGTTCAAAATAAAGTAAAATGAAAAGATAAAATGACTAGCATCTTATCTTTTTTAATTATTCATCAATTTTAAGAACAGCTAAGAAGGCTTCTTGAGGTATTTCTACACTACCGACTTGTTTCATTCTTTTCTTACCTTCTTTTTGTTTTTCTAATAATTTCTTCTTACGTGAAACGTCACCACCATAGCACTTAGCAAGAACATCTTTACGAAGAGCAGCAATATTTTCACGAGCAATGATTTTTCCATTAATAGCTGCTTGAACAGGAATTTCAAATTGTTCACGAGGAATTAGTTTTCTTAATTTTTGAACTAAACTTTTACCACGAATATAAGCAAAATCACGATGAACAATAACACTTAAGGCATCAACACGATCACCATTTAATAAAATATCCATCTTTACAAGATTAGAAACTCGGTAATCAGCAAGTTCATAGTCAAATGATGCATAACCTTTTGTTGACGATTTTAATCGATCAAAAAAATCATATACAATTTCAGTTAAAGGAAGGTCATATTTTAAAACAACTCTTGTTTCATTAATATATTCCATCCCAACAAATATTCCACGTTTATTTTGACAAATTTCCATAACATTACCAACATAGTCATTAGATACCATAATAGTTGCATGAACAAATGGTTCTTCAATATGTTTAATTTTCGTAAAATCAGGTAACGCACTTGGATTATCAACAACTATTTTTTCACCATTAGTCAATAATACATGATATTCAACACTAGGTGCTGTCGCAATTAAATCTAATTTATATTCTCTTTCCAGGCGTTCTTGGATTACATCCATATGTAAAAGTCCTAAGAACCCCGTTCTAAAACCAAATCCAAGAGCTTGTGATGTTTCGGGTTCAAAAACAAGTGCCGCATCATTTAATTTTAATTTTTCAAGGGCTTCTTTTAAATCATCATAACGATTAGCTTCAACAGGATATAATCCACAAAAGACCATTGAATTAAGTTGTCTATATCCAGGCATTGCTTCATTACTTAGTTGTTCAAGAGTCGTAATTGTATCACCAACCCGAACATCTTTTACATCTTTAATACTAGCACTAATCCAACCAACATCACCAGCACTTAAAAAATCTTTTTTCTTCTCTTTAGGAGTATTAACACCACATTCTAAAACTTCATATGTTGCTCCAGTTGCCATCATCTTAATATGGTCACCTTTTTTAATGACCCCATTAAAAACTCTAATTGATGGAATTACACCACGATATGCGTCATAATAAGAATCAAAAATTAAAGCCTGAACAGGACTAGATGGATCTCCACTAGGGGAAGGAACTATATCTACTATTTGTTCAAGTAATTCATCAATACCAATTCCTTCTTTCGCACTTGCAAGAACCGCATTACTAGCATCAAGGCCAATAACATCTTCAATTTCTCTTTTTACTTCTTCAGGATTTGCTGAAGGAAGATCGATTTTATTAATTAAAGGTAAAATTTCTAAATCATTATCAATTGCAAGATATACATTAGCAAGAGTTTGCGCTTCAATTCCTTGTGCAGCATCAACAACAAGAACTGCACCTTCACATGAAGCAAGTGATCTTGACACTTCATATGTAAAGTCAACATGTCCAGGAGTATCAATTAAATGAAATAAATAAGTATTACCATCTTTCGCATGATATTCAAGTTCAACCGCATTAAGTTTAATTGTAATTCCTCTTTCACGTTCTAAATCCATGTTATCAAGCAATTGTTCACGCATTTCTCTTAATTCAACAGTTTTTGTTTTTTCTAAGATTCGATCTGCTAAAGTACTTTTGCCATGGTCAATATGAGCAATGATCGAAAAATTACGGATATATTTTTGTCTTTCTTTTAAGTATTGATAATCAATGCTCATAATATGCTCCTTTTATTTTTCTTGATTAGTATCGTCTTCGATTATTTCTTCATTTGTTTCTTTATCTTCTTCTAGTTCACTACTTTCTTTTTTATATTTTAAAGAATGAAGGATTAAAAGAACCGTGTATATAATGGCAAGAATAATTACAATAACATAACAAATAGTAATAATTATTGAACTTGCTTTAAAACCAATACTTACTAAATTATAAATACTAACCCCAAATAATAATAAACTTATAATAATATTAGTTAATAAATCCCCTGCTTTTTTAGAGCGAATTTCTGATATAACTAAACCAATTGCAATTACTAGGATTATAATTCCTAAAGCCTCATTCATACCAAATTCAATATTAGTTAAAATAGATAATAAATTATTCATATGTTATCCTTTCTGAGATATCATCAATTCTCAATTATATATTATACATTATTTATCATTTTTTTGCAAGGGAAATAAATTTAACTTATTAAATTTATTTAAATCTAAATATTCAGTTTTTACATTATATACTCTAGTAAAATAGTCCATTACTTCCTTATTATATATATTAGTATAAATTATTTTATCTACATTTAATGAAATAATTAATTCTTCTAAATGTACTGCTGTATTTGATACTATACCATTTTTTAATACAATTTGAAAAGGAACAATTACTTTTACATTTTGAGTTATTGTTTTAATATTGCACATTTTGTTGATAACTTGAAATTTTTCCGAAAAATTATTATTTTTAATAAATTGTTGTAGCCTTTTATCCATTGAACCAATAATTAAAATCATTTTTATCACCCCTATTATATTATGAAAATTAAAAATGATTAAAAGGACAAATGTCTTGCAAAAAAGATAAACTTAAGTTAAAATAATTAATGGAGGATAAACATATGATTTATTTTTTAATAATAATCGCTATTATATTTATAATAATATTTTTTATAAGTATTTTTGGACCAATAAAACAAAGAAATTCATTTGAACATTTGTTAAAAGAATTTCTTGAAAAAGAATATGGTAATTTTCATTTTGAAAAAAGTTCATCATCAATCTATGATTATGATTTAATAATAAATAACCATAAATACATAATTAAAACTATTTCTATACCTAGCTATGCTTTAGTTCAAATTAATAGCAAAACTACATGGGAAGTAAAATATGGAGCAGGCCCTACTCCTGGTAAAGCACAACCTCATCAAAAATATTTATCAAGTATATCTTCATTTATGAAGTATGATGAAAAAGAAAGTACTAAAGTTATTGTTTTTGTTCCCGAAACAAAGGAAACCGTTATGTATATTAATGAATGTGAAATAATTAGTGTTGATTATAAAACAAATGTTTATGGAATAAGAGTTATTAATTGTAATGATTTTACATTATTTAAAAAAGAAAATAATAATTAAAAAAGGTAATAGAACGCTGTATAAACAGTTATCTATTACCTTTTTTTATTCTTCTTTTATTATTTCCACTTTTACAGATTCAACACGCATCTTATCAACACTTAGAATTGTAACTAAAACATTATCAAAATTAAATGACTCACCAACTTCAGGAAATTTCTCTAATATATCAGTACACCAACCACCAACTGTTGTATAGTCTGCTTCGAAGTCTTTATCATCATAGTCAATAAGTTCAAAGAAATCATAAATATTCATATCACCATCAACAGTATAGGTATGGTCATTAATTTGTTGATAATCTAGTACAACTTCATCCATTTCATCAAATACATCACCAATTAATTCTTCAATAATATCTTCGATTGTTAAAATTCCCATCACACCACCAAATTCATCAATTATTACAGCAAGATGCATATGATTATGTTTAAGTTCAGTTAAAATATTCGAAATAGATTTAGTTTTATGAACATAATAAGGTTGTGTTAGCATTTCTCTAATATTAATTTCATCATGAGCTAATACCTTTTTCATCAAATCAGTTGTGTTTAAAACGCCAATTATGTTATCAATTGTATCTTCATAAACTGGTACTCTTGAATATTTAAAAATTAATTCATCATTTAATATTTCTTCAGTTGAATCATCAATATCGATTGCGAAAACATCAACACGCGGAATCATAATTTCATGAGCTGTTACATCACAAAAATCAATTGCCGATTTAATTAATAAAGCATCATCCTCATCTATTACTCCTTCTTCTTCAAGTTCTTCCGTAATTGTGATTAATTCTTCATCAGTTGCGGTTGGAGATATATCTTCCGTTTTATAATTTTTAAGAACGGTTCCGACAATCTTATTAATAATAAAACTTAATGGATAAAATAATACTTTAAAGAAATTATATATTTTTGTATATAATAAAGATAATGAATGAGAGAAAGTATTACCAACTGTTTTGGGAAGAATCTCACCAAAAATAAGTAATACAGCCGTAAGTACAACTGTTGATAAGACAGGACCTAAGTCTTCAACAAAATGTTCAACAGCAATCAAAGTTCCAAGTGAAGATATTAAAATATTAACTAAGTTATTACCAACAAGAACAGTAGATAGTAAAGTTGAATAATTATCAAGTATATTAATAGCCGATAAAGCGCGTTTATTCCCATTTTCAGCATCTTTCTTTAAGCGAATTCTACTAACCGAATTATAAGCTATTTCACAAGAAGAGAAAAATGCGGAAAAGATGATTAAAACGCCAATCGCAATTAACATAAAAATTTCATATAATTCCATTATTTTGCACCTCCTTGAGGAGTAGCATCATCTTCAAGTTCGCCAACTAACTCTTCGATAACATCTTCCATTGATACAATACCAATATTCTTTTCATTTGCATCTTTAACAATCGCTAAATGTTTCTTTTGTAATTTAAAAATATCAATCATATCATCAAGTTTACAATTATCTAGAACAAAGAAAGGTTCTGAAATAGCTGATTTAATCGAAAAGCTTTTAGTATTCATAATATTTTTTAAACATTTTCTAACATGTAAAATACCAACAATGTTATCTAACGAACCATCATAAACTGGAATACGAGAATATTCAACATTTTTAATATATTCAATTAATTCACGTTTAGACATTTTTTTTACATCAATTGCTACGACATAATCAATTGGAGTTAATACTGATTTAACAGTAATATCACCAAAATCAACAGCAGCCTGAATTATATCACTTTCTTCTTCGTCAATACCGCCTTCTTCTTCAACGGTTTCAACAATTCCTTGAAATTCATCTTCAGTCATTGTATTTTTAGTATCATCAAATTTAAATATTTTTTTAACAAGTAATAATAAACCATGAAATATTAGCATGACAGGGAAAAATATTACATGAAAGAAAAATAAAGGGTAACAACAAAATAATGCAAATTTATCAGCTTTTTCTTTTGCCATATTTTTAGGAATTACTTCACCAAAAAATAAAACTAATAAAGTCATTACAACTGTTGATATAGTCGATGCCAAATTTTTATTATTATTAAAAACAATTAAAAAGATAACAGTAGCAACAGCTGATGATGAGACATTTACAATATTATTGCCAATCAATAAAGTAATTAATGATTTATCGTACATACTCAGAAGTTTCATTACAAGTTTTGCTGATTTACTTCCATTTTCAGCTTTTACTTTCATTCTTACGCGATTACAACAAGTAAGAGCAGTTTCACTAGCACTAAAGAAAGCAGATAAAATAAGTAATACTACGATTAAAATGCTAAAACTATAAATCTTTGTTGTATTAGTTAATATTAAATTTTGCAGAGGGACCAGCGGATCCATTTATTCTTCACTCCTTTTTACTTTATGTTCCTAACAGCATCACTAACGATACTTAGAACTTCATTTATATCTTTTTCTTCTTTAATCATTGTTTTTCTTTCTTTAAATTCAACAATATTTTCACCAGCTTTTTTACCAACAGTAATAATATAAGGAATACCAATTAACTCCCAATCTTTGAATTTAAATCCAGGTCTTTCATCACGATCATCTAAAATAACTTCTACTTTATTATTTTTAAATGATGAATATAATTCGTCAGAAACTTTTTTCATTGTTTCATCATTATAATTAATAGGAACAATTACCACATGATATGGTGCAACATTAAGTGGCCAACAAATACCAAATTGATCATGATTTTGTTCAATGATACTTGACATTGTTCTTGTCACGCCAATGCCATAGCATCCCATAACCATAGGTACGTTTTGTCCTGATTCATTTTGATAAGTACAATTCATTGGACTAGAATATTTTGTTCCAAGTTTAAATATTTGACCAATTTCAATGCCTTTTTCCATTTTTAAAGGGTTACCACAAACAGGACATTTATCTGATACTGAAACTTTTCTAAGTTCAACAACTTCTCCATCAAAGTCTCTTTTATAATTAACATTAATTAAATGATAATCACAAGTATTAGAACCAACAATGATATTTTTCATAATTGCGACTTCATTATCAATTAATACTTTAATACTTGTTCCAACTGGACCAACAAAGCCTTCAACTGACCCCATATTTTTTATATCGTCATAATTTGCAAGCACTAATTCATGTTCAGCAATGTTTAAAGCATTTATCAATTTAATATCATTTACTTCTCTATCTCCACGAACAAGAGCCATTACTAAACTATCATGAGCAAGATCTTTATAAACAATTGACTTTACAACATCTTTAGAAGTAACATTTAAGAATGAACTAACTTCTTCAATTGTCTTTTTAAGTGGGGTATGAACTTTTGTCAATTCTTTCATTTCTTCATCAACTTTATATTCATCAACCTTTGAAGTTGCTTTTTCTTCGTCAGCAGCATAGCCACAATCACAATAAACAATATCACTTTCACCAATATCACTTAAAGCCATAAATTGATGTGAACCATTTCCACCTATTGCGCCTGTATCAGCAAGAACAACTTTATATGTTAAACCTAATCTATTAAAAATACGTTCATATGTTTTATACATATTATTATAAGAAACATCTAATCCTTCTTCATTAAGATCAAATGAATAAGCATCTTTCATAATAAATTCACGCCCACGCATTAAACCGAAACGAGGTCTTAATTCATCACGATATTTTGTTTGAATTTGATAAATATTAATTGGCAGATTTTTACGAGACTTAATTTCATTTCTAACTAAATCTGTAAAGATTTCTTCATGAGTAGGACCAAGACAAAATTCACGTTCATGGCGGTCAACAAAACGAATTAATTCAGGACCATATTTTTGCCATCTTCCAGATTCCACCCATAGTTCTTTCGGTTGAATTGCTGAAGAAAGAATTTCTAGGGAACCTGCTTCATCCATCTCTTCACGAATAATATTTTCAATTTTATTTAATGTTCTAAGTCCAATTGGTAAATAATTATATACACCAGCAACAAGCTTTCTAATCATACCAGCTCTAATTAATAAAATATGACTAGATATTTGTGCTTCATTTGGAGCTTCTTTAAGTGTTGCTATTAACATTTTTGATGCTTTCATAATATCATACTCTTTTCTATTTATTTTTATATAGTATACCACATTTTCTGATTATTTTCAACAATAAAGAAAAAGACTTTTAAAAGTCTTTTAATTTAAATAATTAAATAAATTATCACTTATTCCATTTTGTAATATTTCCCTTACAATTTTATTTTCTTGTGCTTTATCTACTGGTTTATTAGCAAGTTTTGATACATCTTTAATTACTTTTCTAATACTTGCTTCATCTGATAAATCCATTGTTCTTACCTTTTCAACAAGTTCAAATAATTCTTCGGGTTTTATGTTATTTTCCGAAATAAAACCCATTACTTTATTAATGTTCATTATTTCACCTCAATTAATTATATGCAAAAGTTTATAAATATTGACAAAAAGCAGGAAAAAATCCTGCTATTCTTCTTTATATGAACGCATCATTAGTTCCGCAACAGCATCACTAACTGGTTTTTTTAAATATATAACACTATAGACCGCTTTTATTATTGGGGCTTCAATGTGTAATTCATCGACAAGTTCGCTTACAGCAAGTGCAGTTCGAGCACCTTCTACAACCATATCCATAGATGAAATTGTTTCTTCTAAACTTTTACCACTTGCTAGTTTAACACCGGCTTGGAAATTTCTTGAGTGATGGGAAGTAGTAGTGACAATCAAATCACCAACTCCAGTTAAGCCAAATACAGTTTCTTCTTTCGCACCAAGTTTGATAACGATTCTTCGCATTTCAACCAGTGCTCTCGAGATAAGTCCTGCTCTTGCATTATCACCAAATCCAAGCCCCTCTAACATACCTGAGGCAATGGCATAAACATTCTTAATTGCGGCACAAAGTTCAGAACCTTTCAAATCATTACCAGTATATACTCTAAAATTAGTATGATTACTAAATATATGTTGAACTTCATTCGCTAAAGATTTATCATCACTAACAGAACAAATCGTCGTAGGCATTTTAACAATAACTTCCTCAGCATGACTTGGTCCAGTTAAAGCAACAAATCCTCGTAAAAAATTTGATGGAATAATTTCACTTACAATTTCTGATATTCTTTTAAATGTATCTGGTTCAAGTCCTTTGCTAGTATTAATAAATAGTTTTGGAGAATCAATTACTTCAGAAATTGAAGTAAGTACACTTCTCATTACTTTAGTTGGAACTGATAAAACAATATATTCAGAAAAAGAAATTGCTTCATTAATATTAGTAGTTGCTTTTATTGAACTATCAATTAAAACGCCAGGGATTTTTTTACTTGTATGAAAATTATTAATTTCATTTACAGTATCGACCGAGTAATCATACATTAATACTTGATGTTTATTTTCACATAATATATTAGCAAGAGCTAAACCCCAACTTCCGGCTCCAATTATTGTAAGTTTTTTCATTATTCTTCTCTCTTTCTTAAGATAAATTGAATAGGAGTACCATCTAAAATAAAGGCTTCTCTAATCTTATTTTCTAAATATCTTTTATAAGAAAAATGAAGATAATTAGGATCATTAACAAATAAGACAAATGATGGTGGGAATGAACTAGCTTGCGTAGCATACATAATTCTTAATCTATCACCATTAAAGATTGGTGCTTGATTAGCAATAGTAGCATCTAATATTACATCGTTTAATATATTAGTTGAAACTCGTCTACCATAGTTTTCATATACTTGTTTTATCTGGTCAAAGAGTAAATGCACTCTTTCATTTTTAAGAGCAGAAACAAAGGCTATAGGGGCATAATTTAGAAAAACAAATTGAGAACGGATTTTTTCCTCATATTCTTTCATTGATTTTTCATCTTTAACAACTGCATCCCATTTATTTACAACAATAATCACAGCTTTATTTTGTTCTACAGGTAATCCAGCAATCCGTTTATCTTGTTCTTCAACAGACTTAGTTCCATCTAATACAACTAAAACAATGCTAGATCTTTCAATCGCTTTCATCGCTCTTAAGACGCTATATTTTTCAGCATTCTCATAAATTTTGCCTTGTTTTCTAATACCAGCTGTATCAATAACAACATAATTTTGACCATCTCTAACAAATGGGGTATCAATGGCATCACGAGTTGTTCCAGGAATGTTACTTACAATGACTCTTTCAGTTCCTAAAATTGCATTAGTTAAAGAACTTTTACCAACATTAGGTTGACCAATAAGACAAAACTCAACAGTATTATCATATCGTTTTAATTTCTTTTCCGGCAAAATAGAAACTATATAATCTAACATATCACCAAAGCCAATTCCATGAAGAGCACTTATAGCAAATACCTCACTAACTCCTAAGTTATAAAATTCATACACATTATCCATGAATTTAAGATCATCTATTTTATTCGCAGCAACAACAACAGGTTTAGATGAACGATGAAGGATGTTCATCACATCCTCATCTTCTTTAGTAATACCAACTCTACCATCAACAACAAAAATAATTAAATCAGATTCATCAATGGCAAGAGAGGCTTGAGCTCTAATTTCTTCCATAAATGGAACATTCGAAAGTTCTATTCCACCAGTATCAATTAAGTCAAATTCTTGATCTAACCATTCACATTTAGAATAAAGACGATCTCGTGTAATCCCACTTACATCATCAGTAATTGCTAGTTTTTGGCCGGCAAGACGATTGAATACACTCGATTTACCAACATTAGGACGACCTACTATGGCAACCGTTCCTCTTTTCATTATTTATCTTCCTTAAATAAATCTAAATCTTTAAATACATCACCAAGAGTTGATGTAGGTGTTTCTTCTTCTTGTTGTTTATAATACTTATCAAACTCAGCTCTTTCTTTAGCTAGTTCTAAAGCTTTTGCACTAACTGATAATCTAGCACGACTAGGATCTACATCTAATACTTGAACTTCAACAACAGTACCAATTGGATACATTTCATCTACTTTACCAACACGTTTAGTAGAAGTAACTTCATTAATAGGCATAAATCCAGTAACGTTTAAATAATTAACTTTCGCACCACGTTCTTCAATAGTAGCGATTGTAACACTTATAACATCACCTTTTTTAACTTTAATAGTTGCCCAGTTATTTTCAACTGTTGCACGATGAGATAGGCTAACACGTTTTTTCTTATCATCGATTGATAATACTTGAACTTTAATTGTATCACCTTCATTATATTTGCCATCTAATTTTTCATTAACAAGCCATGAGTATTCACTGCGAGGCATTAAACCTGAATATTCATCAGTTAATTTAATAATTAAACCTGCTTCAATAACTTTAGATACAACACCTTCAAATACATCACCTTCATGATATTTTTCTTTTAATACTTCCCAAGGATGAGGAGTTAAAGCTCTTACAGAAAGACTGATTCGATCATTTTCCATTTTAATGATTTTAACCTTTTGAGTATCATTAACTTTATATAAATCAGCAGCATTTTTAACCATTTTATGACTCATTTCAGAAACATGTAGTAATCCAGATAAACCATTAAAAGTTAGAATTGCTCCATAAGGTTTAACATCTACAACAGTACCTTCAACAACATCACCAACATTAAGTGCTGCAAGTGCTGCTTCTTTAGCAAGTCTGTGTTGTTTTTTCATTGCAAGAGTATTAGATACTTGTACTTGCATTTTATCTTTATTTACATAAGTTACAATTACATCTAAAGTTTGGCCTTGTAATGCTCTTAATGCTTGTTCATTTAAATCAACATTTTTAATTGGTAAAAATGCTTTTAAATCATGATAAGAAACATCAGCACCAGCTCTTGTTACTCTAACAACTTTAACAGAAATTATTTCGTCTTTTTCTTTTAATTCTTCAAAAACTTCAAGTTTAGCTTTTTCAGCTTCAAGTTTTGTTGATAAAATATATAGAGGTTCGCCTGTTTTGCGATCTTTTGCTATTTGTTTAACTTGGGCTTCAAACTCTTGACCTTCGTTATAATAGTCTCTTAACTTTTGACCTTCAACATAGCCATCTAAGTCATTAGGATAAATAACAGCTTTTTCTCCTTCATTTAATTCTAAATAGACTGCATCTTTAGTAACATTAAGAATGCGTCCGCTTACTTTTTTTCCTTCATAGATTTTTTCATTGCTCATAATTTTAAAGCCCCTTTCAATAACTAATTTTATTATTTCATTAATTACTTCTTCAATTGACATGTTTGAAGAATCGATTATAACAGCATCATCGGCAATACGTAATGGACTGATTGCTCTAGTTGAATCTTTATTATCTCTAACTTTAATTTCATTAATAGTTTCATTTAAAGAAAGTTCAACACCTTTTTCTTTTCGTTCAATCATTCTACGATATGCACGACATTCAACTGTCGCATCAAGGTATACCTTTAAATTAGCATTTGGTAAAACCACAGTGCCAATATCTCTACCATCCATAATCACATTTTTAGCTTCACTAATTTTTCTTTGATAATTCACTAAAAATTCTCTAACAACTCCAATTTTTGATGGAGTAGAAACTTGATTAGTTACTTCAACTGATCTTATTTCTTTACTTACATCCTGATGGTCTAAAATAACACGACCATTTTCAATATCTAAGTATGTATCATTTAAAAAAGAATAGCTTTCTTCTTTTTCAAGATCAACTCCTAAATTAATAGCCTTTAAAGTTATCGCACGATACATTGCGCCTGTATCAATGTATTCAAACTTCAGCTTTTCCGCAAGTAATTTAGAAATAGTAGATTTACCTGCACCAGCAGGTCCGTCAATTGCAATTTTAAACATAGTCTTATACCTCAACTATAATATTATATCATAATTAATTCTTTATTTCAACTATTTAAAATAAGAAAATATCGTGACTGATACTAGCCACGATATTACATTATACTTCTAAATCGGCATCATTTCGACAAATTACAAATTCAATTGGTTTTCCAGCACTTGGTGGTACCATTTTCATTCCGTTATCAGCAATTGCTTTTCGTAAAACAGTATAATCAATTCCTACAAATTCTTGTTCACAACTAATGTAACTAGCTAAATCAGAATTTGCATTTTTCGCATGAATTACATCTAAAGCAAGTCCTTCATGCATATTAGAACGAACCACTTTCAAATACATTTTACCAACATGATTCTTTTTACCTTTATTAATTTCTTCAGGTCTAAAGCGTTTAACATTACCACGGTTAGTTAATAATAATAAAATATCTTTATCTCTAACATATTTAGCACCTACTACATAATCTGATGGACGACTCTTCATTTCAATTGATTTAACACCAAATGAAGCAGCTTCCATTACACTAATTTCTGATGCATCATATCTATTCATAAAGCCATCTTTAGTTGCAATTACAACCTCTACATCATCGCCAGTCGCAATGTCAGCACTAACAACAATATCATCATCTTTAAGTTTAGTAGCTTGTAGAACTTTTGAATATCTATTTACTTTTAAGCTAGATAAAGGAATACGTTTAATAAGTCCATTTCTAGTTGCGATTAAAACAAACTTATTATCACTAAATTCACTAACAGGATATGAGAATATAATTTTTTCATTAGGATCCATATTAATCAAAGTACTAACATTATAGCCAATATCTTTATGTTTACATTCAGGAATTTTATGAATTGGTAAGAATACATAATTTCCTAAATTAGTAAATTGTAATAAAGTATCAGTTGTAGTTACATTATAAATGTCAGAAATAATGTCACCATCTTTTAACTTAGTAGGTTCAGTTGATGCCGCAAAAGCTTTTTTACTAAGACGTTTTAAATATCCATCATGAGTAATAATTAAAATAACTTCTTCACTTGCAATAATTTCTTCAGTTTTTACAACAACTTCATCTACTTCATCTTCGATTTGAGTTTTTCTTTCTACATTAATAATTTCTTTTGTTTCATTCATTTCTTTAATTATTTCTTTAACTAAAGATTTTTCACTGCTTAAGATTTTTGTAAGTTTAACAATTTGATTTTCAAGTTCACTTCGTTCTTGTTTTAAAGCAAAAATATCAGTATTAGTTAAACGATATAATTGTAACATAACGATAGCTTCAGCCTGTGTTTCTGTAAAGCCATATTTAGAAATAATATTTTCTTTCGCATCTGCTTTGTTTTTGGAATTTCTAATGGTCGCAATAACAGAATCTAAAATAGAAACCATTGAAATTAAACCATCAACTATTTCTAAACGTTTTTTAGCACGTAATAAATCAAAATTACTACGATTAGTCATTACTTCTTTTTGGTGAGCAATGTAAGAATCGAGGATATCTAATAATCCCATTTGCATTGGTCTACCATAACTAATAACAACCATATTGAAGTTATATGATATTTGTAAATCAGTATACTTAAATAATACTTGTAAAATAGTTTCTGGATTTACATCTTTTCTAACGTCAATGATAATTCTTAAACCTTGACGGTCAGTTTCATCTCTAATTACTTTAACACCATCAACATTTTTAGATTCAATGACTTCACTCATTTTCTTTAATAATACAGATTTGTTAACTTCATAAGGAATTTCGGTAATGATAATTCGATAATCATTCTTATTTTGAACAATTTCCGTTTTAGCTTTAATCATTACTTTACCACGACCAGTTTTATAAGCACTTTTTAAGCCATCAATACCTTGAACAATACCTCCAGTAGGAAAGTCAGGTCCTTTAACAATATTTAGTATTTCATCTAATGTACAATTAGGATTAGTAAGTCTTAAAATACATGCATCTAAAATTTCGCCAGGATTATGAGGAGGAATTTCAGTTGCATAACCAGCTGAGATACCATTACCACCATTAACGATTACATTTGGAAATTTAGCAGGTAAAACGACAGGTTCTAACTCTTCATCATCAAAGTTAGGCATAAATGGAATTGTCTTTTTATTTAAATCTTGTAATAATAATTCCGCATATTTACTAAGTCTAGCCTCAGTATAACGCATTGCGGCGGCAGGGTCACCATCAATACTACCATTATTACCGTGCATATCGATTAAAGGTAGTAAGATTTTAAATTCTTGTGACATTCTTACCATCGCATCATAAACAGCAGTATCACCATGAGGATGATATTTACCAATAACATCACCAACAATACGAGCACTCTTTTTATGAGGCTTGTTATTAAATAAACCAATCTTATACATTGCGAAAAGAATACGACGTTGTACAGGTTTAAGTCCATCTCTTACATCCGGTAAAGCACGATCTTGGATGATATATTTTGAATATCTACCAAAACGGTCACCCATGATATTTTCAAAATTTTCTTTTAACACCGTTTCTGTAGCGAAACGATTTATTTTACTAGTTATATTACTTCTACCACTATTCATCGCTTTCTACATCCTCCAATGTGAAACCATCATCTTCATAATCAAAGACAACATTTTGTTCAATCCAGGCACGACGTGGTTCAACATCATCGCCCATTAATACATTCATTCTTGCCTCAGCGTCTTCTTCATCACCCATTTCAACTTGAATTAATGTACGTTTAGCAGGGTCCATTGTTGTTTCCCATAGTTGTTCAGCATTCATTTCACCAAGACCTTTATAACGTTGAATTTGAACATTTTTTAAATTACCAATCTTATCACGTAATTCTTCATCAGTCCAAGCATAAGCAATACCATTCTTACTAGTAATTTTATATAGAGGTGGTGTTGCAATATAGATATAACCATTTTGTAATAATGGTTTCATATATCTAAAGAAGAAAGTTAATAATAATGTTTGAATATGAGCACCATCTGTATCGGCATCGGTCATAATAATGATACGACGATAATTAGATTTACTAATATCAAAGTCTTTACCAAATCCAGCCCCTACAGCATTAATAATTGAAACAATTTCTTCATTTTTCATTACTTCTTCTAATCTTGTTTTAGCTGTATTTAAAACTTTACCACGTAAAGGAAGAATTGCTTGGAAACTACGGTCCCTACCACTTTTTGCGGAGCCACCTGCTGAGTCACCTTCAACAAGGAATAATTCATTAATTCTAGGATCTCTTTCTTGAGCAGGAGTTAATTTACCAATTAAATTAGCAGGTTTCGCAATTTTTTTTGTTATTTGACGATAATCATCAATTGCTTTACGAGCAGCTTCTTGAGCTTTAACTGCTTTAATAGCATTATTAACTAAAGTATTTGATATTTGTCCATTTTCAGCCATAAATGACTTGAACTGTTCATAAACAACTTGTTCAACCGCATTTTTACCTTCAGGAGTACCTAGTTTATTTTTAGTTTGTCCTTCAAATTGAAGTAAATCCTCAGGAACTCTAATTGAAATAATTGCGGTTAAGCCTTGTCTAATTAAAGGGCCTTCAATATTAGGGTCTTTATCTTTTAAAGAGCCAATCATTCTAGCATGTTCATTAAAAGCTCTTGTTAGAGCAGTTTTAAAACCTACTTCATGCGTACCACCGTCTCTTGTTCTTATATTATTAACAAATGATACAATATTTTCACCATAAAATTCACTACAATATTGAATTGCAACTTCAACTAAAATATTAGATACTGTTCCTGTAAAAAATACTGGTTCATGAATTGGTTTTTTATTTTCAATAAGCGATTTAATAAATTCAACAATTCCATTTTCATAATGAAAAACAACACTTTTATCATTTCTTAAATCATTTAATTCAATACGTAAGCCTTTAATTAAGAATGCTGATTCTTTTAAACGATTAGCAATTGTTTTATAATCAAAAATAGTTGAAGAAAAAATCTTAGGATCTGGTTTAAAATGAATAGTTGTACCCGTTCTACGAGTATCACCTAAATTTTTAGGCTTTTCAATATTCTTACCGCCATTACGGAATGTTTGATTATAGATTTTACCATCACGATGAATAGTAACTGTTAACCATTCACTTAGAGCATTAACAACACTCGAACCAACACCATGTAAACCACCAGATACTTTATATCCACCATTAGCATCAAACTTACCACCAGAGTGAAGCGTATTAAAAATAACTTGTGGAGTTGGTAGTTTTTCTGTTTTGTGAATACCAGTAGGAATACCACGACCATTATCTATTACTTCAACACTATTATCAGGGTGTATATTAACAATAATTTTACTTCCATATCCTGATAAAGCTTCATCGATAGCATTATCAACTATTTCCCAAACTAAATGATGTAAGCCACGAGAATCGGTAGAACCAATATACATACCCGGTCTTTTACGCACTGCCTCTAATCCTTGTAAGACCTGGATGGAACTCTCATCATAAACCGGAGCTTTCTTATTATCTGCCATATTATCACCCTTTCTATATTCTTATTCTTATTTTACCATAAATTTTAAAAAAAAGCAAGTAAAATAATCAATTTAGTCATATTTTACTTATTCTTTTTAATATTTTGATTATGTCAAAATATAATTTATTTTAAATAAAAATAGAAGATTTTATCGAAAATAATAAATTTTTATCATATAACAAGATTTTGCAATTTTTATGACATAAGCTAAAATTTATGCTATAATACTTTGAAAGAAAACTAAAGATGAGGTGTTATTAATGGGAATTATTCTACCAATATTTCTACTTATTGCATCATATTTGCTAGGTTCAATTCCTTGGGCTTTAATTGTAAGCAAGCTATTTAAAGGAATTGACATTAGGGATTATGGTAGCAAAAACATGGGTGCGACGAATGTTCTAAGAATTATGGGATTTAAATATGGCCTACTTGTTTTTATTTTAGATGCAACTAAAGCCGGACTAGTCATTTTATTATTCAGAATAGGTTTACTCGACTATACATTAGACTGGATGGTACTAAAAATTCATCCTTTAATTTATGGTGTTGCTGCACTAATTGGACATTTATTTCCAATATTTGCTTCATTTAGGGGAGGAAAAGGAGTATCATGCTGTGCTGGAATTGTGGCTGCGTATAATCCTGTTGTCTTCTTAATCGCCCTTTTAGTTTTTATATTAGTGTTTATTTGGAAAAAATATATTTCATTAAGTTCATTAACTGCGGCTACTGCTGCTTTTATTGCCTCTTTCATTCCCCTAGGTGGAAGCTTAGATTATGTTTTTATAGCAGTAATGGGACTAGTATTTATTGCAATTTACATTAGTCATATACCAAATATTAAAAGACTAATTAATCATAAAGAAAATAAAACTGTATTATTCAAAAAAAAATAGGAGTTACTCCTATTTTTTATCTTTATATTGATCCATACGATTCATAACACGATTTATATCTTTTTCAGAAGGTTTACGACCCATTTCCATAAACATAGCTCGAATCATATCGCGATTAATAGGTGGATTTTCTTGTAATTGTTTATTAAAGATATGTCTAATCACTAAAAATCCAATAACAAAGCCAACTATTAAGCATGCAATACCGATAATTAAGACCCAATACCAATCTAACATATTATTTTGTTCTCCCTTCAACAATCTATAATTATTATAACAAAATCTTTTTGTTTAATCAAGTTAAATGAAAGAAATTATTGTTTTATTCTTGCAAAAAAAGTAATATTGTACTATAATTTAAGCATCAATTTTAAACGGAGGAACAAACTATGCCAAGAGTAATTACTGAAAGTTGTATCGCATGTGGCACTTGTATGGCTGAATGTCCTGTTGAATGTATTTCAGAAGGCGACATCTATCAAATTGATGAAGACAAGTGCGTAGATTGTGGTGCTTGTCAAGAAGCATGTCCAATGGGCGCAATCGTTGAAAAATAATGCAAAATAAAAGAAGGTAGTTTTACTACCTCTTTTTTTTATAAATAATTTAATTAAAAGGATTAACATCCTTTGTTGATAAAATAAAATTAATATTTGGAAAAGCACCATTTAATATTTTATATACTTCTTCTTTATATAGTCTTTCAACACTATGACTTACTTCAATTAAAGCAATATCTAAATCGATAGCATCTAGGGCCTTATCATGTTTGATTTCACCAGTGATAAAAGCATCACATCCCGCTTTTTTTGCTTTATATAATTCAAAGCTACCACTTCCACCAATAATTGCAACTTTCTTTATTAATTTATCTTTTTTGCCAACTATTCGAACTGTATTTTCATTAAAGTCTTTTTTTACTTTTTCCGTTAACTCACCAAGTGTAAGTGGAGAAATATCACCATATCTTAAAAATGCATTCTGATCAATTTGTAATTGGTCACTTTTTATATTTGTAAGACCTAATTTATTACATAATATTTCATTCATTCCATGTATCGCTACATCAAAATTCGTATGCATCGAAAAAACATTTAAATCATTTTTTATTACAAGCATGATTTTTTCCATTAGAGGATTATCATAATCCATATTATATAAAGGATTAAACATAAAAGGATGATGAGTAATAAGTAAATCAACATTATTTGCAATAACTTCTTTAATTACTTCAGTTGAACCATCAAGAGCTAACATTACCGTTTTTACTGCTTTATTTAGACTACCAAATTGAAGTCCAACTTTACCTTGATCAAAATTACTTGCAAGATATAATGGATACTTATCTTTTAAAAAATCAACTAAATCTTTTACTTTATTCATCAAGTACCTCCATAATTAATTTTTGTAATTCCTTTAAATTATCAATATTTATTGAATTTTGGCCTAATATAGTATTGATTTCATTTAATTTTTTTTGCCACTTATCCACAAAAACAGGGGTTTTATGACTTAAAAGTTTGGGTCCAAAAATAAGCTCTTTTGTGGATAACTTCAAACTATTAGGATTATATTTTACAGATATTATTTCGTAAAACTTATGATTATCATAAACAATTAATTCATCGATAACATCAAAATGATTTTCGGATAATTTTTTTCTCAAGTCATAAATTTTACTATTAGGTTGAAGAATTAATTTATGAAAGCATCTTGCTTTATCCAAATTATCAAATATAATCTTTGAAATCAATTCTCCTCCCATTCCTGCTATAATAACAGTATCAACCATACTTGGTACTTCATTTAAACCATCGCTTAAAGAAAGTGAAAGTTTTCCAGTATCGATAAAATATTGTAAGTTTTCTTTAGCAACATTATATGGGCCAATTTTATTTTCGACGCCAATTCCATATGAAATAACTTCGTTTTTAGCAAGTTCATAAAGTAAATTACCGTGGTCAGTTCCGATATCGGCTACTTTACTTTCTTTTTCAATTAAATCATAAATTGCTTTTAGTCTTATTGATAACATTATTTTGTACGATGACGTTCAAGCCTCTTTAAACGAGAAGGATGACGTAAACGTCTTAATGCCTTTGCTTCGATTTGTCTAATTCTTTCACGAGTAACATCAAAAACACGACCAACTTCTTCTAAAGTTCGAGGATGATTATCATCAAGACCATAACGAAGTCTTATTACTTTTTCTTCACGTGGAGTTAAAGTTTGAAGAACAGCATCTATTTCTTCACGATATATTTGATATTGTGTATATTCAAGTGGATTTTGTCCTTCTGTATCAGCAATGAAATCACCTAAACTAGAATCATCTTCCTCACCAACAGTTGAATCAAAAGAAATAGGTTCTTGAGCAATTCGTTGAATTTGTTGAACTTTCTCAACAGATATTTTCATTTCCGCAGCTATTTCTTCTGGGGTTGGTTCACGACGTTTTTCTTGAGTTAATCTTCTAGTAGTACGTCCAAGTTTATTAATCGTTTCAACCATATGAACTGGAATTCTAATTGTACGACCTTGGTCAGCAATCGCACGAGTAATTGATTGTCTAATCCACCAAGTAGCGTATGTTGAAAATTTAAATCCTTTGGTAGGGTCAAATTTATATACCGCTTTAATTAAGCCCATATTACCTTCTTGAATTAAATCAAGGAATGGTAAACCTCTACCAAAATACTTTTTAGCAATTGAAACAACAAGTCTTAAATTGGATTCAATCAAAATATCTCGAGCTTCATCACCCATTCTGATTTTTTCTTGTAACATTTCCATGTCTTCTTTTGAAATTTCTTTTCCTTGACGTTGATAAGCTTCAATTTTTTCTTTACACATGATGCCTTCTTGAACCGTTCTTGCATATTCAGATTCTTGAGTAATTGTAAGTAGTTCAATTTGACCAATGTCTCTTAAATACATTTTTACAGGGTCATCAGCTTGATGAGAACTAGGAACGAAATCTTCAAAATCAGATACTTTAATTTCACTTTCAACAGCAGCCGTTAATTCTTCTAATTCTTCATCATTTTCAACATCATCAATGAATGCTTCAAAATCATCATCAGCTTCTTCAATCATTAAAGATTCTTCATCCGGAACTTCATCACTATCTCTAGTTACTTCAATATCGCAACTTTCAAGATATTCAACTACATCATCCATTAGTTCTTCAGAAGGATTATCAAGTATTTCATTTATTTTAGTTAATGAAATATATTGCTTTTTCTTGGCATATTCCTTCATTGCATCTAATTGTTCTTTATATTGTAATTCGTCTAACATTACATATCCTCCTCTTTTATTATTTTTTTATGGGATTTATTTATTTCGATAAATTCAATCATATTCTTTTTTAGTTCTTCTTCCGTTTTTGATAATATAGTCGCATTATATGAAGCAATATTATCTTGTTTTTTAAAATAATTATTTATTACAATAATACTATCCTTTAACATTTGTAAATTATCAGCTAATATAAAACGATTATTAATTAATTCATTAACAAACTTTAAAGAATTAGGTTTATCTTTAATTATATCACATAAGACAATAGGTCCCATGCCTTCTTTATCGGGATTACTATTATAGTAATCACAAATTATATATAGTAAATCATATTCACGTGATAATTCACTACCAGGATAACGTAATAACCCATTTAATGACATTTCATCTAAAACAAAACTCAAGGCTTCTTTTGAATATATAGCCTGTTTAATAATAGTATCATATGCCATAATAACACTTGTTGAAAGTCTAACTTGTTTTTTTATGATATTAGGCTTTTTAATATCTACCTTATTTTCTTTAGTTTCTAAATATGGATTATCATCATGTATATTACTATGAATTTTACTTCTTAGACTTGCTTCATCTATTTTTAAATCTTGGACAAGTCTTGAAATAATATAATTCTTAACAACGTCAGAGTTAGTTTTATTAATTAAATCAATCATTTCATTTTTAAACTTTTCGATGCTTGCTAAATCTTGTAAATAAACATCTTTAAAAGCAAGATTATATAAAACTAAATAAGCATTTTGAGTATGAGATAGAACAAATTCATTAAACTTGTTAACTCCATATTTAGTAATATATTCATCTGGGTCTAAATTATCAGGAAGCAGTACAGCATTAGGAATAATATTACTATTACCAAGCATTAAAGTTGAACGTTTTAATGCATGTATTCCCGCTTCATCTCCATCAAAGAATAACACAATATTTTTAGTTAATTTTAAAAGCATGTCAACATGGGTTTTCGTCATTGCGGTACCCATCGTCGCAACAGCATTTTTAATACCTGCTTTTTCACAAGCAATAACATCCATAAAGCCTTCAAAGACAAATATTTGATTTTTCTTTCTTGCATCTAGTGATGCTAAATCATAATTATACAATATTTCACCTTTATGAAATAATTGATTATCAGTCGAATTTATATATTTGGCTTGATCACTTTTAGTATAAATTCTACCACTAAATCCAACAATTTGACCGGAAGCATTGGTTATTGAAAACATAATACGATTTCTAAAAATATCATGAACCGTACCACTTACATCTTTAACTAACCCTAATTCTATTTGGTCAATATTAGAAATATTCTTCTTATCAAGAGCTTGATGTAAGTAATCTTGTTTACTAGGTGCAAGTCCTATTTTATGTGTTCTAATAATTTCTTCATTTATTCCTCGACTACTTAAATACTTTAAAGCAACTTGTCCTTCATCGCTATTATGTAAATAAAAACGATAAAAGTTGTATGCTTCATTCATCACATTAAATAATTTAGTTTGTTTATCATTTTCTAAAGTAATATTTTCATCAATCTTAATGCCGGCTCTTTTAGCAAGTTTTATGGTTGCTTGTTCCATTGTTAAATTATCATGTTTGGCAACAAAGTAAATAACATTACCTTTTGTATTACAACTAAAGCAATTAAATACTTTTTTTTCACCGCTTACTGACATTGAAGGATTTTTATCATCATGGAAAGGGCATAATCCAAAATAACTACTACCTTTTTTCTTTAGACTCACATATTCACTTACTACTTCCACAATATCAGTAGCATCAATTACTTTTTTGGTGATTGAATAAGGTATCATAGCATACTCCTTTCCATTTTTTTATTTATTTTATCATTTTATTAATATAATCTATCAAATCTTCTATTTTTATACGTACTTGTTCCATTGAATCACGATCACGAACAGTAACAGATTCATCTTCTAATGTGTCAAAGTCAACCGTTACACAATATGGTGTACCAATAGCATCTTGTCGGCGATATCTTTTTCCGATCTTACCACTTGTATCAAATTCACAAACAAATTCTTTAGATAATTTATTATAGATTTCTGTTGCTTTATCATTTAGTTTATTAACAAGTGGAAGTACCGCAACTTTGACAGGAGCAAGTCTTTTATCTAAATGAAGGACTTCTCTTGAATCGCCATCTTCTAATGCTTGTTCTTCATAAGCACTAGTTAATACCGCAAGTAATAGTCTTTCAACACCAAGACTTGGTTCAACTACATATGGTAAATACTTTTGATTAGTTTCAGGATCTAAGTATTCTAAGTTTACTCCTGAATGTTCTTGATGAACTCGAAGGTCATAGTCAGTTCTGTCAGCAATACCCCATAATTCACCCCAACCAAAGAAATATTTAAATTCAATATCCGTAGTTGCTTTAGAATAAAAACTTAATTCTTCTTTATCGTGGTCTCTTGTTCTTACTAGTTCATCACGAATACCAATATTTTTTAAGAAGTTAAGGCAATAACTACGCCAATAATCAAACCATTCTAAATCAGTATCAGGTTTACAGAAAAATTCAAGTTCCATTTGTTCAAATTCACGAATTCTAAAAATAAAGTTACCTGGTGTAATTTCATTTCTAAAACTTTTACCAATTTGGCCAATACCAAAAGGTACTTTTTTACGTGATGTTCTTTGGACATTTTTAAAATTAACAAAAATACCTTGAGCAGTTTCTGGCCTTAAATATACAAGACTCTTACTATCATCAAGAACACCTTGATGAGTTTGGAACATTAAATTAAACTTTCTAATAGGTGTAAAATTAGTATTACCACAATCAGGACAAGGAACTTTATTATCAACTAAATAATTATATAATTTGTCATTATCCCATCCATCACCAGTAACTTCACCTTTAGTAAAATCTTCAATTAATTTATCGGCTCTATGTCTTGTTCCACATGATTTACAATCAACAAGAGGATCACTAAAACCACCAACATGACCACTTGCAACCCAAGTTTCAGGATTCATTAAGATAGCCGCGTCAAGTCCAACATTATTAGGAGAATCTTGAACAAATGCTTTCCACCATGCTTTTTTAATATTGTTTTTTAACTCAACTCCTAATGGACCAAAATCCCACGAGTTAGCTAAACCACCATAAATTTCACTACCTTGATAAACAAAACCATATTGTTTAAGATAATTCACAAATTTTTCCATTGTCATAATAAAACCACCGTCTTTCATTGGCATTAAATATGTGAAAAAATGCCATTCTACATAACTATTTATTTTACCACATCATATTAAAAATGTCAAGAAACTTATAAACAAATTTATTAGTTTTTTTACTTAAATCACATAAATTGAAAATAGTTTATATAAATGTTATATTATTAACAAAAAAAGGTGAATTAGTTATGAAAAAAATTAATATAAACAGCATTACATTACTTATAAAATTATTAATAATTACTTTTATTTTTTACTTACTAATAATTATCAATTTTATATGTTATCGTCATTTCCTTACTACAAAAGAAAGTTATGACATTTATACTAACAAAAGTCAAAAAGTAATTTTATTTATTGGTGATGGTATGGGTGAAAACCAATATAAAAGTAACAGAGAAATATTTAAATAAAAAGTTATTTTTTACAAATTTTAAAAGTGGAAAAGTAAAAACATTTTCTAAAGAATTATTCATACCAACCGATAGCGCCGCTTCAGCAACCGCCCTTGCGACGGGAATAAAAGTTAAAAATGGGAATATTTCAATGTATAAAAACAAAAAGTTAGAAACAATTAGTGAATATGTAAAATCACTAAATAAAGGGGTGGGGATTATAACAACCGATTCACTTGCGGGGGCTACTCCTTCTGCTTTTAGTAGTCATGCTACTTCTCGTAATGATACTACTACAATTATTAAGAATCAATTAATAAGTAATATTGATATATTTCTAGGTTCAGGATATGATACTTACAAAGTATATCAAGAAGATTTTAGAAATAATAATTACTTTTTTTCTAATTCCCTTAATTTATTAAATAATAGCTATGATAAAATAATTGGTTCATTTACTAAAATAAGAAATAGTAATTCTACCAATCTAGAACCAAAGTTAGTTGACCTAACTAGATTTGCAATTAACTTTTTAGAGGCAAAATATCCAAATGGTTATTTCCTAATGATAGAAGGTGCTCATATTGATAAAATGAGTCATAATAACGATATATTTGAAATGATTAATTATCTAAATAGTTTTGATATAGCGATTAATGTTGCTTCCTCTTTATTAAAAGATTCAAACTATACAATTATTGTTACCGCCGACCATGAAACAGGCGGAATAACTTTTAATGAAAATTCAGAAATATCAAATAAACTGTTTAAAACAAAAGGTCATACTTCAAGAAATGTTTTATACTATATTGATTCATCAACAAATATAAATTTAAATTCTACCATTGATAATACCGATATTAATAAACTTATAAAAGCATTATTATCTAATAAATAAAAAGTAGGTAAATTTTAACCCTTTTGTATAAAACAAACAGGTTCATTTGCCTACTTTTTTTCATATTTAATAAATTCACCAATATTTCTTATCGATTTAACTAAAAATAAAATTGTAAATTTTTCATCAGTTTCATCTATTTTTAAAGTATTAATTTCTTTAACACATTCCTTATCACTTATTCGCTCTATATTAAAATCATAATATACTTTACTTTTTGCATATTTTAAAGCATCATCTTGATTATATTTAATTAATGTTTCTTCTTTTGAATATGCATTAACCTTGTTAACTTTTAAGAAATTAAAAAAATTAATAAATGTTTGTTTTTTCTTATATCCATCATTTAGATTAACTTTTTTAGTCTCAATTATCTTATTAAACAAAGATAGTTCACAATATTTTGTAATCTTACTACTATAAACATAACCAAGTTGTTCTTTTTTAATAACATATGATATGTATTCAGCAACCTCTCCAAGAATAATTCCATTTGCTTTCACAAGTTTAGAATAATCATTAATATTAAATTTATAATTAATATTTCCACTAATTAAAAGGTCACCTTTTTTAACACTTTGACTAGTAGTAACAAGGACAACTCCTTTTTTAGATTCAATTCCAACAATATAGCTATCATATTTAGAAATAATATCGCCAGGGTCATTTAAAGAATCATTATCAATAATTGGAGTTTCATAATTGCTTAGTTCTATAATAATTTTAGACCCAGACTTTTTAACTCCAATATAAGCATATTGTTGATAAGTATTTCTTAAGGTTCGATTTAAATCATTTAAATTAATATCTAATTTATAATAGATTCCTTTTTTTACTAAATGACTTCGGACCGATTCATATACTTCATAATTATAATCAGCTTCATTATCAAAGCAAATATCACGAACATAACTGCCACTAATAAGAAAAATTGTAAATATTAAAACTAAACTTAAAGTTACCGGTAAATGTTTAATGAAAATAAGTTTAAATATCTTTTTATAAATATCAATAATAATAATTCCCTCTAAATCAATTGAATTAATTTTTATAATTCCCATTTTATTAGTATTAAAGAATATATAATCATCACTTCTTCTTATATTTTTCATTTTAATATGATTTATTTTTAAAAAATCATTATATTTAACTTTAACATTAAAACGATAAATAGAAAGATATTTAGATAATTCTAATTTCATAATCATTTCCTATAATTATTATATTTAATTCATCCATTAATAATATCGATAAATTAGAACCTTTAATTTCATAACAATCAACAATTATTTCATTAGTATCATATTTAATAACTTGGTTATAATTTTCTATTATTAATTTATGTTTATTATAAATTATTAACTTTGTTTTATATAAAGCTATTTTTTTCATTAAACCACCATTACATTATATGTAATAGCCATATTAAAAATACTTTAATTTTAGGATAAAAGTTCTTCAATAATTTTTTTACTAATTAATTCCATTCCTTCTTTTTGAGGATGAGCTGAATCAACAAGTGATTTAGAAATATCAACATCTGCTAAATCAACTACTTTCGCATTATAAATTCCACTACATTCTTTTATAACATTATTATAAATTGTTTGATTATCAGAACTATAGAAAGTACTAGTAGGAAGTGTACAAGTTATAATTAATGCATCTGGACATAAAGTCTTTACTTTTCTAAGCATTGTATTATATGCTGACTTAAAAGTAGATGGAGTAAATGATCCCGAATGAACATCATTAGAACCCATATAAATAATAATAACATCTGGTTTTTCACCATTTATTACGAGTTGAGATAAACGATCATCATTAGTGCTTGATGAAGCAGTATTTGTTGCTACACAACTACCTGAATATGAATTATTAACAAATAACCCTGCGCCTAGTTTATCTATTGTTTTCATCCACCAGCAATCATGATAATCAAAAATATTGGATGTTGGATATGGATAGAATGTCGCAAATCCACTAGGTACAAGTCCATAATAAGTAGAAATACTATCACCGATAATAGCTACTTTTTTACCAACAAAATCATTTTTTCCTTCAACATATGTTGCTTTAATAATTATATCTTCATTTATATTATATAAAACATTATCCCAACCATTAAATGCAAGTCCATCATATTTTGGAGGAATTGGGGGGATAACATTGCCCCCTTTAAGTATATGTTGTTCTAATAATACATTATTATCTTTGTCAACAAATGTGACTTTACATAAATTTATAGTATTTGCCTCATCAATATCAACTATACTCATTCCATCTGATGTAATTTTGATTACTCCTTTAATAACAATATTAGGGTCATTTTTATTTACTCCTTGAATCATACCATAACCAAGTTTTCTTGCTTTTAAAGATGAATAAATACTAATATCAATAGTATCCGGTGTTAAACTACTCCATTCATAATTTGTTGCGCCTTGAGGTGCAGATGAAGGAATAATAGGATTATATGTTGCCGCATTAGAATATGTTGAATTCTTATTTATTTTAAGCTCACTTATTAAGTATGTGTAATCACCTAATAATAGGGGATTATTATTTTTAGAATCTTGAAATCTTGCATATAAAATTACATCATGACTCGTATCTTCACTTATTTCAGTATAACGATATAATGAAATATCGCTAGCAAACCAACCAATAAAATGTTTACCTTCAATTTCATATGAAGGAAGAGTAATGCTTGTACCATACTTAAATGTATTAGGATATAGTTCAACTAGCGTATCATTATAATAATACTTAACATTGAAAGTTGCATATTCATATTCTAAATCATAAACTTCATAATATGTATCTTCAACTTTTGTTAAAGATTTATTCCAATGATAATTTGTATAAATCTTGGATATACTAGGTTCTGATACTTCTTTAAAGTAAGTACCTTCTTTTTCTAAAATAACTTCATTATCAATCATATATTTAGTAATTTTTTTAGCTTCGGTTTTATAACAAATAACATACATTGATTGTTTAGCGTTATTTATTTCATCAAGGGATGTTCCCCAATTATAATTATAGCCAACTTCTTCATTTATTATTGGATAAGTTAAACCCTTATCTTCATATAGCTTTTCTTCACTAATTATCGTTCCATCACCATAAGCAAAAGTAATTGTATAATATGAATTATTTTCTTCTTTTTCATCCTTACAACCACATATAAGCATAAAGCATAAAACTACAAAAAACAATTTAACAACTTTTTTCATAATACCTCCCATTTAAAATAAAAACCCTAACCTTTACAATAAAGTTAGAGCTAATCTTGATATAAGCTAGAAATTAGTGACGATTACCTGCTTTACGTGCTGCACGTCTTTTTTCTTTACGTACATCGCTAGGTTTCATATAATGTTGACGCTTACGTGCTTCAACAAGGGTACCGGATCTAGAAACGTCACGTTTAAATCTTTTTAAAGCTTCATCTAATGTGTCGTTTTCTCTAACGATAGTCTTTGGCATTCTTTGGTCCCTCCTTTCGCACCATAAATTCATAGATATTATATCATTTTTTATAAAAATTTGCAATTCTAATGCTTATTTATGATGAAAAGTTAATATTTTTTGTCAAATTAGCAATTAACGCCTCCATTGCGTGATGACGATGACTAATCTTATTTTTTTCTTCTTCTGATAATCTGGCAACTGTTGAATTATATTTTGGAAGAAAAAAGATGGAATCATATCCAAACCCATTATTTCCATCTTCATAATTCATTATTTCTCCTTCCATAATCCCGATACCTGAATAAATTAAATTACCATCATAATAAACAACTTCACATCTAAAACAAGCTCTTCGATCGTTAATGTCTTTTAATTCATTTAATATTTTCAAACGATTATCTTTTGAAGAAGCATGGCTTACACCATCACTTGCATATCGAGCTGAAAAAATACCCGGTCGATTATTAAGTGCATATACTTCTAACCCTGCATCGTCAGCGATAACAGGGATTTGATATTTTTCATAATAATATTTAGCTTTAATTAATGCATTTTCATAATACGAATTACCATCTTCAACTGGTTCATCAAGTTTTTCCTTCATATCATTTAGGGAATATAATTCAATATTTAAATTAAACTCTTTGATAATATTTTCTAATTCAATAACTTTATGTTTATTATTTGTTCCTAATAATATTTTCATTTTATCACCTACAATAGTTTAACATAATTTAATAAAAAATAAAAGGTAATAACTTTAGAAAATCTAAAGTTACTACGCTTTATCACCAATAAATGATTTTTGAAGAATTACAGTTTGACTACCATTAACAACTAAACTACTTAAATTAAAATTAAGTTTTGAAGTTTCAATAATGGTATTAACAAGATCTTCATTTAAGCTTCCTTCATAATTAATATTTATTTCAAGACTTGTATCTTGAATTTTATATGTATATGCTTTAGAAATAACTAGTTCGGATAATTCTTTACTATTTATAAATATTTTTGAAATAGTATAATCATATACATTTTTATTATCATCATAAAAATAAGTAACAGGTTTAATCATATCATTTTCATGATATACTACCGTTAAATAATTAGAACTAAATAAATCTTTTGCTTCAAAAACAAAGTTAGTACCAAGCTTTTTACTAATACTTTTAAAACAATACTCATTTACTTTATCACAGATCTTATCATTTACTTTCACTACTACTTCGGTAACTGCATCATCGCAAAAATTCCAAGCTAATGATTCAAGGGTAATTCTACCGTCAGATGATGCAAAATCTTCACTAACATCTAAATATAGTTTATCATTTTCAATAACATGTGAATATAAAGTAGTATTTTTATTTACTGGTGATGAAAAACCATTAGGTAATAAATCACTTTTACTTGTAAGTAATTCCCATTTTCTCATTACTACGTCATCAAGTAGTTTTTCTACGCCTACTTCGATTCCTACTAATTGATTATTAGAATCTTTAACATACATAGTTTGATATTCTAGGCTAATAGTAGGTTCTAAATTATCATTGTTTTCTTCTTTATTAAAGATTTTCTTATAAATATCTTTTGGAATCAATAATAAAGTAATAATTAAAATAACTAAAATACTAATAACAATAATTTTTTTCTTCATTTCATCTATCTCCTTGGTATATAATATTAACTAGAAGCTAAAAATATTCCTAGATAGTATGATTTTATTGCTTTTTTATTAAATATTTGATATAATGATAAAAAGAAAAATAAATAGGAGATAAAAATATGACATGTAAATATTGTGGACATCAAAATGATGAAAATAGTAAGTTTTGTGTATTTTGTGGTCAAGAATTAGAAAGAAATGAATTCAAAGAAAACGCAACAAGTGAAACTCAATATGTAGAAGAAATAAATGAAACTGTATCTATGATAGATACTAAAACTAAAACAGTAAGTATTATTTCAATTTGTGTTTATTTCTTTATTTTTTACTTCTTAGTATCAATTTTATCTAGTATTTCTTTAGGCGTAGTACTTAAGATAAATAATATTGTCATACCTGAAGGTGTTGACTTATCAGACTATTTACTTGAAAATTTTCCTAATATCTACTACAATTTCCTTGCGACAATGAATGTAGTTATATATTTAATAGTTCTTGTTGTGGCTGTTCCTCTCTTAAGTAGATATTTAAAAAACGATTTCAAAGAAGCTGTTAAAACACCAGGAAGTTTTTGGAAAAATTTTGGTATAGGCCTTGCTATTCTTTATGGTGCAAGTTATGCATCTAGTATATTTATTGAAATAGTAACAAACATGCTAAAAACATTACCAGAATTTAAAGATATATCAACCACATCAGGCAATCAATCTGCCATTAATGATTTACTTTCAAGTGGAATTTATCCAATGATTGTTATCATCATCATGACTACAATACTTGCACCTGTACTTGAAGAGTTAATCTTTAGAAAATGTTTCTTTAACCTTTCTAAGAAAAAAGGAATGTTTATTGTAATTTTAAGTGGAGCTATTTTTGGTTCAATCCATACTGTAGAATCCGTTTTAAATATCATGATGGATATAGCTAATAATGTTGAGGGAGTAAGTTACGCAAATATTATAATGGAATTACTTAACTTTGTTTCATACTTTGCTTCTGGTATTGCCTTAGGTTATATTTATAAACGTTCTAAATATAATATTTGGGATACAATCTTAGTACATTCTGCTTATAACTTTATTGGCGTTATCGCAACCATATTACTAATGTTTTTAGGACTATAAGGCTAAATAAATATTAAATTAAATAATAAATAAAAAATAAATGTAGACATCAAAAATATGTCTACATTTTTTTATTTCATCATTGATTTAAGTTTTTTACTTGCATTAAATCTAATTTTATAATTACCTTCAACAAATAATTTAGATCCAGTTGCAGGATTAATTCCATTATAGCCTTCTTGATAGTATTTTTCAAAAGTACCAAAGCCACTAATAACAACCTTATCTTCTGTTGATAAAGCTTTCATAATTGTTTCAAATGTTTGATTTATAATTGTTTCAATTTCGACATAATTATAGTCATTTTGTCGATGAACTTCTTTAATTAACTCGCTTTTCGTCATACTATCACCACAAATATTATACCACAAAACCGCAAAAAAAGCAAGTCTTTTTAGCATTTTTTTCTAAATACTAATTTTAAATAATAATTGCAATTATATTTCCTTTACCATTATTAATAACTTTGGAAATTCCTTTCGCATATTTATCAAGCACGACTTCAGGTACTTGTGATATTTTAATTCTAATTCCATCATTAATTACATCACCAAGTTTACGACCAAATATTTCACTATTCCATATTTCAGAAGGATTATTAATATAACTTTCTTTCATATGTTCAACAAGGGCAGTAGATTGTTCTAAATCACCAATTATCGGTTCAAATGTTGAATCTATGTCAACCTTTGTTAGAAGAATTGCTGAACCTTTTGCTTTTAATTTAATCCCATATCGATTACCTTGTTTTAAAAGTTCTGGTTCATCAAGGACTAAATCTTTAATAGATGGTAATGTTAAATCATAACCTACTTGATATACTTTATCTAATGAGCCTACTTTATCATATACTTTTTTAGCATTTTTAAATTTTTGGAGAGTACTAATAAGTTCTCCTTTATCTTTAACTTTAAAACCAAGTATTTCATTAATAACTTCATTATAAATCTCATCATCAATTGATAAATCTAAATCTACGACTCCGCTACCCGCATCAATATTCGATATTTCAATATTTTTAAATAAATTTGAAGAATTAAGAGAGTCAACAATTCGATATACATCCTTCATTTTTCGATAATTACCCGATGTTTCCTTAATTAAATCTGTAAACTGCTGTTTAAATGTTAAATCATCATCTAAGGTATTAACCCACGAAGGAATTCCAATATTTAACTCTGAAATATCAAATTCACTTAAAGCTTCTTTTAATACAAAATCAATATCTTCATTTTTAAGATTTTTAATATCTAACGCAATCACTGAAACTTCATATTTTGTTTTTAAGTTAGCTACAAGTTCTTTTGTTTCTTCACTATATGGACTTGTTGTATTAATAACCAAGACAAATGGTTTATCTAATTCCTTTAATTCTAGAACCATCTTTTCTTCTATTTTTTCATAATCTTCCCTATTAAATTCACCAAAGCTTCCATCACTAGATAATAAAACGCCAATATTTGAATGTGATTCAATTACTTTACGAGTTCCTATTCCCGCAGCATCACCAAAAGGAATAGGTTCACTAAACCATGGTGTTTGAACAAGTCTATTTGTGCCATCTTCGTTTAAATATCCTTTTGCATTAGGAATTACATAACCGACACAATCAACTAATCTAATGCTTAAGTTTAGGTTTTCTTCTATTTCGATTGTCATTTGATTACTTGGAACAAACTTTGGTTCCACCGTCATAATCGTTTTTCCCTCACCACTTTGAGGTAATTCATCATTTACTTTTTTATAAGTTTCTTCATCTTTAATAAATGGTAACACCTTTAATTCCATAAATTTACGAATAAAAGTACTCTTGCCACTTCTTACTGGGCCGACAATACCCAAATACATCTCGCCATTGGTGCGAGTTACTACTTCACGAATAATATTCTCACTCATATTAAAATCTCCTTCTATCTAAATTTATGTATAAAAGGATAAAAATATGAACGAAAATTAAAAAAAGCTAGTCAAAATAACTAGCTTTTAGAGATTTACTTTTCTAAAATACTTTGATAAATGTAAATTGGGTATGATTGACGGTTATCAGTATCAGCAGGAACGCTTGTAAATACATATTTATCATTATCTTTTACTAAACGTAAAGAATCATTTATAGTTTCGCTTCTATTAGGACAATAAATTTTTACACTACCATCACCTGCAAATTCAGTTTTATTACCATAAACTATTTTATTGCCATATTGACGATAAATATTACCACCACTAACTGAAGTATAACCAGTTCTATAAATATAAGGAGTTCCAAATAATCCAGTTGAACTACTATTTGATGATTTATCGACATATGAACCATAATATCCTGTCATAAATTCAGTATAAGTACTATCTTCTCCAAATAAATATTTAACATTCGCGAATATAAAGTCAAAACCTTCACCTAAGTTTAAATTACCATTTGCTTCTTTAGTAACTAATCTTGCTGCTACTTCAACATTATCAACACCAATAGATGGCATCTCCATAATATATAATTCATCACCAACAACTCCAACTATTGTATAATAATATAATTCAAAATTAATCCAGGAAGAACCTTCATTTGTTCTAAATTCGTCACTTGAAGTAATTCGTTTAAATGAAGTTTTAGTTATTGTTACATCAACTGATAGTTCTTCTTTTCCATCATATGATAAAACAAACTTATATTCTCCAGCAACAACTGGACCTACTATTTCATGGCCAATTGTACGTTTATAGTTTTCAGGGCCAAAATTATTTACTTTAACACCATTAATTGTAACATCATTATCATTTGTGTTAATTACTTCATTATTTAATTTATTAATCCATTTATAAGAAATTTTGTCTTTAATTGTACTACAAGTTAAATCAACTAAACGTTTATCATTAATAACAATATCATTAAGAGAAATGAATGATGCTTTACCATTAAATTTATGAGATAGATAAGAAATTGAATTTTCAAATGAAATATTTATATTAGATGCGTCCATTACTTCAATTGTTAAAGTATCAATAAATGATTCATCATATTCATATGTATAAGTAATTGTATATTTACCAACTTTAGTTAAATCAACATTACTATCATCAACTTTATAGTATGTATAACTTAAATATACTTTTGATTCATCACCTAAAATACCATATACATTAAAATCTTTATAGTTAGGAACACTATCACCTATTGCATATTGTAATACTCCATTAACAAAACCTGCATAATTTGCACTTTCGGCACTAACCTCAATCGCTTTAATTTCTGGTATAAATCTTGCTTCAACATAATCAAAGATTCCTTCATGTTTATATTTGATAACTTCAGAATCGGAAAACATCTTATCATCACGGTACCATCCCGCAAACTTATATCCTTCTAAAGCTTGAGCTTTTAGAGTTTTTGTTGAACCTGGTAAAATATAATATTCATATCTCCAATAATCTGGAACAAATATATTATTATCTTCATCTAAGATTTTACCACCACTTGTTGTTTTAAAAGAGCAGTAATCACCAGCTTTGGAGACAGCACAAAGGCGGTAATCTTTATTAGGCATATTAAATGAATAAATTCGTTTATTGCTTACCTTAGTATCAGTAATTTCGCCTTTTTCATCCATTAAATACCAGCCATCAAAAGCTTGACCTGTCTTAAGTGTTACTGAAACTGTAATGAATCTGTCAGTAGGGTAAATATCTTTTACACTTTCTAATCCATCATAAACATAATTGATAGTTAATAAATCTTTATTAAAAGTTTTAACAATAAATTCGTGACTTGATTCAACTACTTTTACTTTAAGAGTTGCATTTACCATTGGGTCTTTTTTATATGTATAAGTAATTGTATAAGTTCCGGGTTTATTAAAATCTAGTCCACCATCATCGATTGTATATTCATTATAGCTATCTGTATCACTATATTCACCAAAATAAATTGGTATACCACCTTCTGCTTTAATACCTGTTACATAGACAGCTTTTGGATCAGGCTTATTTATTGTATTTTTAGAAACAATAGTAACAGGATTATCTTCATTAAAGCTAAATCCCGCATAACTTGTTGAAAGTTCCAATTCAACTACATCAGTTTTATAAACAAATTTAGCGTAAATATCAATATCTTTATCAACGGTTAAAGTATAACTAACATCTTTCGAAATTAAAGTATTATCAGCAGTATTATACCAACCAACAAAGAAATAATTAGGAAAACAATGAGCCTTTAGATTAATTATAGTTTCACTAAGTTTTACACCATCGCTATAATAAAGAATCTCATCACCAGAATTTCTTATTTGACCATAATTCCATGGTTCTGCTTTTACTTTTAAAGTATGGGTTTCAGTAATTTTATCAACTGATTCCTTTTTAACTTTTCCACAGATTTTACATGTATAAGTTTTCTCACCAAGTTCATCTTTGGTTGGTTCTTTCGTAATAACACCATCATTCCAAGTATGTTCGGCTTTATTACTTACTTCATCAATATGACTACATGTTGCTTGATGATAATGATAAACCTCATCACTTGTCCACTCACTACTAAAGGTATGGGTATGAATATTTGAATTCTTTTTTGAAACAAGAATAAAATAAGAAAAACTACTAGTTTCAAAACTTACAAAACCATTACTATAAGTTAAATTTAGGCTTTCAATTTCGCCATTATCTAACACATGCAATACTTCATAATTAGATAAATCCATAGTTGTAGGTAAAATAACTTTAACTACGCCATCTGGTTTAATTTTTTCATTATTAAGTTCAATATATAAATCATAAATAAAAATAGGAGCATCTTTATCATATTCTTCTTTTTCAATATATTGACTAAGCGCTTTACCAATTGGATCTGTTAAATCAATAGCTTCACTCTTAAAGATAGTTCCATCAAGAAAACTACCATTTATTTCGGCCCCTGCATCATTTCTAATAACTTTTACGTTATTATCATCATTATTTCCAAAACAACTACAAAGAAGAATCGAAAAAATGAATATCGTAAAAATAATTGATAAAATTGTTTTTTTCTTCATAATTAATATTTCCTTTCAATTTATTATCTATTATATAATAAAAGCTATTTTTTGTCCCCATCCAAAATAATAAAAAGGATAGGAAAGATATAAAAAAGAGCAAATAAAAATTGCTCAAGAATTAGTAGTATCGCTTCGATGTTTAAGATGTTTATGAGCTTTCCTTCTTGCTTGTTCTTTTAAATTACAATAAATGGAATAATCACTTAAAACGGTTTCAGAATTAAATGGTAATATACCATTATTAATTCTTTCTAACAATACTTTTAATTCATTTTCAATGATTATAACCAATTCTTCAGAATACCCATAATCAATCTTATTAAAATCAAATTCATCACGGTCTAAAATAATTTTATCTCCACTCGGAAATACTTTTACATCTAAATCATAATCAATATATTTAAGTCCTTCACTTTATTTAACATAAGGTGAACTCAAATTACAATAATAGTAGATTGCATTACCTCGAAGCATAAAAATTATATTAAACCAATATTTCTTAAAAAAATAGCATACAGCTGGTTCTTTTGTTTTCCATCTTCTGCCATCTCCGTCTATTACATTTGCACGATCATTTACTACTACCATCATATCACTAGTTTGACGAATAACATAAGCAGATTGCCAAACTCTATGAAGTACACCGTTATGTTTATAACTAATTATTTAAATTTTGTTATTCACATAATCACTTCTTTCTCACTTATAAAAATTATATCACAAATATTAAAAATATTAAAGTAAAAAACAATAAAAAAAGACAA
>CAZDPJ010000002.1:0-101821 GCA_964507405.1 uncultured Staphylococcaceae bacterium | reverse complement strand
TTACTGGGTTAATTTCCAGTTTTTTATTTGTTGCATTTGATATTACAATTCACCTAATATTAGATATTAATAATTTTTCATCTTTTAAACTTGAATAAAAATAAAAAATATGCTAAAATATTTAAAAAGGATTTGAAGGTGATTAAATTGAAAACAAAATTATCCACTCGTTTAACTACATTAAGACTTAAACATAATTTAACTCAAAAAGAACTAGCTGATGCTTTAAACATTGACCTAAATACAATCATTAGTTGGGAAAATGATGAACTAACACCATCAATAGATGAACTAATTAAAATATCAAATTATTATAATATATCTTTAGATGATTTAGTAGAAAATGAACCAACAATCAATATTGGTAAAGATGAAATTCATATTACTGATGATGAAGATGAAGTAAGAATTAGTTTTAAAGAAGGAATCCACATTAATACCAAAAACAAAGAAGAAAAAAAACATATAGTTGTTGAAAATCCAGAATCTCAAATCATTTCTATTTTAACTAGTGTATATATATTATTAGTTATTGTTGCGTTTTTAGTTCTTGGTTTCATCAGTTCATCTACGTGGTCAGTATGTTGGACTTTATTTTTAACTATTCCAGTATTTGATTCATTAATAAGAACAATCAAATACAAAAGATTAAAGAAATTTAATATTACTTGCCTAATATTATTTGTTTATTTATCACTAGGTATGTTAACAAGTATTTATCCTGACACTTTTAATTTTTCATGGTGGCATCCAGGTTGGGTTATCTTCTTCTTCATTCCTATTTGGTATCAACTAATTAAATTACAAAAACCAAAACAAAATGAGTAAGTTTAAAACTTACCCATTTTTTTATTCAAAAATGATTTCATAAATATCTTCGCCTTTAGTTCCATTAAAACGCTCTTTATCAATATTTTCTTCATCACAAAATTTTAATGAATATGAAGCTGAATAATTCTTTAATGATGTATTCTCAAAATATGTCATTGTAACTAATAATCTAGCCGTAATAAAATTATAATTTTTATCAAAATAATATTGATAAATAGATGTCTTTCTTCCTAAATTATCAATTTCTTCACTTTTAGTAAAAGTAATATTTTGATTATATACAGTTATATCATACCCATTATCTACATTATTAATTAGTGAGTGAAGATTAAATATTGAATTTAAAAAAGGAAATTTAATTTCTATTGCATTCCGTGTTCTAGGATTATATATGCTATTATATTTACCATTTTCTTCTATTTTTTCACAATATTTCCCATCACAAAATGATTTAATATTTGTATATGTAATTGTTTCTTCATTAATTACTTTCTTTGTTTTAATATTAAATTTTCTACTTTTACCATCTAATTCATTTTCATTAAAGTCAAGTTCAATTTTACCAATAGTAATTGTATATTCAGAATCATAATCTGCTTCAGTTACTTTTACACTATGATATTCACACCACTTCACTCCTAAATCATAACCATTAGGATGTTTTTTATTATATTCTGAAATAAATAGATCAAGGTCTTTTAATGGTTCAAAGTTTTCTTGATAATATTTTTCCCGATAGTTTAGTTCATTATCTTTGTCAATACATCCAGAAAAAGAAATTATTAAAATAAAACTTAAAAAAACTACTAATATTTTTTTCATAATTATCACCATAACCAGATTAAATATGAATCTGATAGTTCTTCAGTATATTCAGTTATAAGCTTTTCTCTTAAAAAAAATTCTACTTCATCAGTTAATTCATCCATAAATGTAATTGTAGTATAAATAGTATTATAATAACCTTGATAATGGCCATCATTAGGATTTCTTTCTTCACTATATATGAATACTATTTTTTCAAGATTATAGTTATCATCAAAATAATATTCATAGTTACAATTCTCTATAAAATTACCATTATTTTTTAAAGCTAGTGAAATATTTATTGAATTACCATTTCTTTTAATATGTTGAATTCCTTCAAAATTAAACATATTATTTGTTTTTCCTTCTAGGTCATCTATATGTTTAGCTAAATTTAAAAAATTTACATCTTTAAAATCAAATAAGATAGAGTTAAATGATATATTTACATTATCAGTATATTCTTTTCCTTGAACAACTTCATTTAAATATGCATCTTTACTTTTCTCAACAAATAAGCCATTTTTTAAACTTAATTGACTACTAAGACAATATTTACGAGAAAATGATGATGAAAATACTTCTACTTCATTTGTTTTCTTTTCAATATAAAAAAAGTCCGAATATCCAGATAATTCATTATCATTAAATTTTACCTTAATATATCCATTTAATCTTTTAATTGATTGATGATTTAAATAATTAGATTGATCATATTTTTCTTCTTTATGATCTAATATTGTTATTGTATTAACTTCACACCATTTTTCAGAAAGAATTAATCCATCAGGATGATATTCATTATACTCTTTTAAAAATTCTTTTACATCTTCATACTTACTAATTTCTTCTTGATTTGATGTATCTTTACAACTAGAAAATGAAAATATATTTAATAACGTAATAAGTACTAATAATATTTTTTTCATATTTAGTCCTCCTTAAGAAAAACTAATATAAGTATACCATAATTTATTAGAAAAAAAAAAAAAAAAAAAAAAACATATTTTTTTTACATAATAATTACTATAACATAATAAAAAAGGTCTTTTCCAATAATAGGAATAAGACCTTTTATTAATTTAATTTATTATTTTGCTAAAACACCTTTATTAAATGTTGCAATTAAATTATTATGACAATCATAAATCTTTACTTCTTCAGCTGTTGCAGCTGCTTTAACATTAGCTGCTCCAGTGTAAGTAACATTACCATATACGGCGTTAGGAGCAACAAAAACAATCATAGTTGATTCTACACCATTTTTAACACAATCTACTGTAATTAAATGATATTTATTTGAATCAAGACCAACTGAATTGTCCTTATCACCAGTAATTTTTGTATAATCTTTGAATAGGATATAATGGTCTGTACCTAAACTATTTGTTTTTGCAGAATAATTTATTGCACAAATTCCATTTTCGGAATCATAACATCCATAATAATAACTTCCACTAGTTCCATATAGTACTTTAAATGTATTATTAGTTTCATCATATTCACTAACAGTACCATTACTAACAACACCTGTTGTTTTACCAACTGGATCTACTGTAAAATTCTTATTATTAGTAATCCAAATATTGCTCCATGCTTCAAAACCAACATAAGTACCATATAATGGAGTAGCTTCCATCCACTTACAGTAAATAGTCATTGATTCAGTGATTACACCTACTGTATACTTTTCAGTATATTCTGCATCAGTATACCATCCATCAAATACTAAACCATTTGTATATTCAGGTTCTACAGGAGCTACTATATCACCTTTACCATAAGTAAGTGTAGCATTTTCTAAAGTATTACCATAAACAACAGTTAAAACAACTTCTTCATCCCATTTAGCATATAATGTGATATTCTTTGTAGGAGTATATTTTTCACCAGTTGCTTTAGTTAATGCTTCATCTTCATACCAACCTCTGAATTTAAATCCAGTTGCTGTAGGTGTAGGTAAAGTAACTTCAATATTTATATTTAATGACTCTTCATCAACAACAACACCATGACCTGCACTGAATTGAACTGTTACCATTGGTTTAACAATTGTATAAGTCTTGTTTACTTTATCTAGTGTTACTTCGAAATAACCATTTTCGTTATATACACCAAGAGTATTTTCTTTTTCTAATTCAACATATTTACCATCAACACCATCAATTTTAATACCTTCAATACCATCAATAACAGCACTGCTTTCACCATTTGTGAAAACACCTTCATTACCATCAAGTTCAACCATTGTTGTACCATCAAAGCCGTATTTAGCAATTAATTTATTGTCTTTATCAAGGATTAATACAGCAGATGATTCAAAGCATTTTTCACCTACAATTGCATTTCCTTCAATATCAGTATATTTAACATTTGAATATACAGTATCGTTAGTTATGAAATAACGATAAGTCTTAGTTTCAGTAGTATATTCAAGAACTTTTGTCTTACCACCATTCCAATATGAACAACTAAATTGATCAGCTTTAGCATCTAAGTCTTTTACAAGGAAGAAGCCTTCACCAAGATCTACATTACCACTTGAACGGTTCATAAAGATAAATCCAGTTTCTTTATCGATATATGATCTATATTTAGTGCTTCCAACTTTAATATAAAGAATACCTGTTTCTTCATTATAATCTTCAATAACAATACCAGCACTTCCACTAAATGGATAAGAACTATTTTCAGCTTTTCCATAAGGGTCAATAGCAAGAACAGCACCTTTAGTAGTTGAAGTTCCTTTATTTATATAAGCAGAACTAGTTCCACCATTTTTACTATTACCATCAAATCTAATTGCAAGATATGTATCATTGTAAATTGGAGCATCTTCCCATTTAGCATAGATTGTTGTATCAACATTAATAACTGTACCAGATGCCCATTCAGTACCTTCTTCGAATGCTTCAGTTGTGTACCAACCAACAAATGCATGTTTAGCATATACAGGTCTTTCAACAGTCGCAACATCACCAACTGAATATACAACTACATCATTATCTTCAGTATTATTATAAACAATTGTTAATTTAGCAGGATTACTGTGTTTACCATATAATGTTATATTTTGAGTTGGAACAATAGTTTCACCAACAGCATTCTTAAATTCTTGATCATAGAACCAACCATTGAATACATAATTTTCTTCTAATGCTTCAGGTAATGTAGCAACAATATTCATATTAACAGTTAAACTTTCAACTGCTGTATGGCCTTCTCCAACAACAAATGTAATAGTTACTGTAGGTTTATTCATAACAGCTTCATTTCCATTAAGAGTTAATTGATAATATTCTTTATTATCATCTAGATATACATCAAATCCAAATGAAGAGCCTTCAGCACTCTTAGTATAAGTACCAGTTTTCCCATTGTAAGTAATAGTACCAACACCATCTAAAACAACACTTGCTTCACCACATGTATAAGTTCCAAAATATGGATCTAATTCAACAGTCTTAGTATTAGCTGCGAAGTTATCACCAGCAGCAGCAAGACCTAAAATCATTTCTTTTGTTTCAGCATCTCTTACAACTAAAGTCTTAGACTTTTTAACATCTTCAATTAATTTATCGCCAGTAAATACTTTGCCAGTTGTATCGCTAATAATAATATTTGAATAAATACGATCACAATATACAAAGATTGTTTGTAAACCGCTCTTTGTTTGAAGTGTTACAAGACGGGCATAAGTATTAGATATACTTGTTCCAATCTTCTTACAAGTGAAACCATAATGTGCACTTACTTTGTTAGTAGTTTGATACATACTATAAATATAATAGTCAGTACCAATTTCTGTTTTACTACTATAATGAGTTGCCATTACACCACTTACTTCATCAAACCATAAGCCATATGTTTTAGTATCACTTTCTTTTTCTTTCCAAGTGATTTTTTGTGTTTCTTTATCATAAGAAACAACTACACCTGTATATTTTCCAGAAATTTTTCCATTTTCATCAATTGTAAATGTAGCATTTGCGTTATTTCCAGATGTTACACCCCAAATTTCAGTACCTTTATATGTACCATAATAAGCAGGTAAAGCTTCCCATTTAGCATATAATGTAATGTCAGTATCTTCTTCATTCATAATAGCTTCAAGAGGAACTGAAGTTTCAAAAGTACTTTCGTAATACCAACCAACAAATTTTTGACGTTTTACTTGGTCAATATTATATTCAGGAAGAGCATTACCAATTGTGTCACCAATACCTAAATAAACAACATTTGCATCATCAGCTAACACACCAACTAAATTAACTTTAACCTTAGCTACCCATTTAGCATATAAAGTAATATCAACTGTAGGAACAAATTCTTCTTCTACTTCTTTAGTACATGCTTCATCAGTATACCAACCCTTAAATGTATGAGTTGGATTATCTAATACTGGTAAAGTATATTTAATGTTCTTATTGACAGTTGCATTTTCAACTTCAGCATATTCACCAGCAACATAAGTAATTTGAACCATAGGTTTATGAATACTAAATGCTTTAGTTTCTTTATTTAATGTTAATTCATAATATACATTATCAACATATAAATCAGCAGTATATTCTTTACCTTCAACAAATTTGTAAGTACCAGTTTTACCACCATATGTAGCAGTACCAAAACCACTAATAACGATTGTTTCTTCACCAGATGTATAAGTTGCTTCATATCCGTCAACTACTACTTCTTTTTCACCATCAAATGCAAATCCTTTGATTAATTCGCCTTCACTATTTTTTACATATAGATAAGGTGCATTATAACATTTATCAGCAGTAATACTTGAACCAGTTTCACTTTCAAATGTAACACCAAAGTATACAACAGAATCATAAATAAAGATATTGTAAGTTGTTTCATTATATGTATAACTAATAGCCATTGAATCTTCCCATGCAGAAGAAACTGCACAATCAGCCTCAGCGTTAACTTCAAATGGAGTATATAATACAACATAATTGAATTTACTATTAAATGGTCTAATAATAATACCTGTTGCGAAATCTACATATGCAACATATTCAGTTTTATTAGTTACATCAAATGTAACATTACCTTCTTCATCAGTTGAATAAGGAGTTACCACCATCTTCATTAAACCAGTACTAGCATCAATCATTGATAATTGATTTAAACCACGGAATGGGAATGCTGTACCCATACCTTTTCCTGTTTCATCAATTGTAATTGTAGCTGCATTCCATGAAACAATTGTACTAACTTCACCATATTTAAAGCCTTCTTCATCATTAGATGCATCAAATGCAACATCTGAATAAGTCTTTCCATCGTATGGAGCAACAAGTTTAGGTAATGCAACTTCTACTGTACCATATTCAGAAGTTAATTCCTTTTTACCTTCTTTATTATAATCAGCATCAACTCTGCTAATCTCTTCCCATATTTCATCAGTTACTACAGGAACTTCGCCAGTAGAAACATGACCACAATGACAAGTTCTTTCAGCACTACCAACTTCAGTTTCAGTTGGAGCTTTAGTTAATGTCCAAGCGCCATATTCATGTTCACTCATTGGAATTTCAATTCTAAATTCACCATAAATAGATCTTAATGTTTCAGAACCAACCTTAGTACAAGTAGGGTCGATATGTTCACTTGGAACTGGTCTCCAAACATTACGATCTGATAAACTAGCAACAGGAACTGTTAATTCTTTACCACATTCACATTCTTTAGTTGCTTCCCCTTTTTCTTCTAGAGTGGGCTCAGTAGTAAAAGTCCATTCTCCATAACTATGGGTATGTGAACCATCACCTGACATACATGATGTCAAAATGGTTAGAAAGAAAGCAGTAACTATTACTATTAATAATTTACTACGTTTCATAATTTTTCTCCTTTTTATAATTTTATTATCACATAGAATTCTATGAAATAATCTTATTTAGAACTAAAGACGGTTCCTACTCCAAAGTATCCTTGTTCAGATGAATCTAAAGTTGTTTTATTTGTAACAAGTTCACTAGGATTTAAAACATCTTTAATTGTAAAGGTAAATGTATAACCATTAACAGTTACTGTTACTTGATTACCACTTACGTTATATGTTCCTTGTACACCAGTTTTACTAGCAAATACAGGAAGATATGAATCTTCAATACATCCTTCAGAACCACTATCATGTTCTTCTGATGTAGAAATAATTGTAACTTTTCCACTACGACTAAATGTCATTTTAGTTTCAGCAGTATAGAAATAGCCTGAACAAACAAATGAATATGATGCTTCATAAGTTTTACCACTAACTAAGCTACTATCTAAAGTAATATTAATTTTTTCAAATGTCATATTTTCATTATCTAAACGATATACAGCAGCCGTTAATCCAAAAACAACTGTCATAACATTACCATTTAATGTGTAAGTACCAGATAATGTTCCGGTACTAATATTACCAAAACCATCAACAATAAGTACTTCTTCATTTTGTGTATATGTACCACGATATTCATCAGCAACACTTAGTCCATTTTTAACATCACCATAAGTAGTTATTTTAACATAAATAGTTAAGTCTGTTGCTAGAACTTTATAAATATTACCACTTACTACATTAAGACTAACAAATTTACCAGTTGTAGATTTACCATCAAATAAAAGATAAACATCTTTTCCAGAAACATTTAATTTATGTAATGTCATTTTACCATTACCAGTTGATGAAACAGTACCTGTTGTATAGTAATTTGAGAAAGCAAGAGCGCCTCCACATTCAATATAAACAATACCATTATCTAATAATTTACCAGTAATTGTAAGGTTACCTTTTGTTTCATTACTTGCATTAATGACAAATGTAGAATCAGCATTAATCACAATTTTTCCGCTAAATACAAGATCACTATAAACTAACGTTGCACGTCCATATTGATCAATTGATAAACTACTATTATTAGTGATAACACCATTAATGTATTCACCAACAACAGGATTATCTTTATAAATTGCTGGAAGTACTTGAATAGCATAATAAGCAACAACATCTTCACCATTTACATTAATTGTAATTGTGAATTGATAGAATCCTGCAGTACTAAACTTAATACGAGATGTATTAATACATTTTGCTTTTTCAGCATCACTTAATACACCATCTTTAGTAATTATTGTAATATTATCTAACATTTTAGGTTTTGCGATAGTATCAGAATCAGCACCAATAACATAAGAATTAATTCTAACTATTGCACCGGAAGTGATATTTTGATTTTCAAAAGCTACATCATTCTTAGTATCATTCATAAATGATTTAGATGTTAATACATTGTTAAAAGTATCAATATAGAATGTAGATACATCTTCATAACTAAAATTATGTTTTGTATTTACATAAGTAAGAGCTATATCGCTATTTTTAACATCATATTTAAAGGAAGTTTGATAATAAGATGCAGTATTAAAATTAACAATACCTGTTCCATAACCATCTAAGAAAATATAAATATTATCATATACATATTTACCATATAAGTGATCTTTTTCTAATAATTCAAATGTTTTATTCTTAACATTTAATTTAAATTTGTATGAATATATGCTATCAGTACAGTCATAGAAGAAGACAATATCATTTTGATAGTCAATTCCTCCATTAGCCATTCCTTCAATTTCAAATGAATTAACAGAGAATACTAATTTACTATTAACAACTAGGCTAAATCCTTCAAATTGATTTGCTGTTAATCTTGCATCGAAGCCATCAACTTTACCATTAAATGTTGTATTTACATATTTTTTAACAACAGTATCTTTAGATATTTTTCCATTTGTTCCATCTTGCATAACAAACTTGTATTGATCATTATTAAATGTTAATACACCAACTACTTCTTCTTTACCATCTACTGCGATATCAAAATTGTAATCACTTGGAATTGATGCTTTACCATATGTAACATCATATACTGTATCGGCACTGTTCTTTTCAATTAGATGTACCTTTAAAGCATACCAACAAATTTCATTAGTTGTTTTATTAGTATATTTTAATAAATCAATTGAATAATTTGTATAAGTTGATGATAATACATAAGCACTACCATAATTGATTATATAACACTTATTAACTGTATACATATCACTATGGAAATAAACAATAGGTCTTGAATATTCATTAAATTGCATTTTATTTTCATTTAATGGATTAACAACAATAATTCCATTATCATAAGTTAAGTAATGTTTATTTCTACTTAATTTAATAATTAAATTATTCTCATCGATTATTTCCTCAATTGTAGCTTCAGTTTCATTAACTGTAATCTTTCCATCTTGAGTTATAACTAAATCTTTTAAACGAGTAACAGGTCCATATACAACTTCATCTTCATCATCTTCTGATTCGACCTCAACAGGAATTGTTGTTTGTCTTGTTTTATATGTACCAATCATTTTATTATCTAATACAACAACTTTTGATGTCTTTTCAATATTTTTATAAGTAAGTTTTACTTCATAAATTCCAGGAGTAAATGGATCAACTAATCCTGAAATATAATCATTACTTACTTCGATTGTTTCACCATTTTCAACAATTGTAAATAAATCTTTCAAATAAATTGTACCACCAGATATAACAATATTATCATTAGCAGTAATATTAATATCAAGTAATACAACAACTATAAATTCAACAATTACAGGGTCTTCATCTACACCATTAACATATAATGCAATTTTAACATTTTGATTTCCAGTTTTTGTTAAATCAATAGGACTTGATAACTCTTCAGCATAACATGTAATAACATCAACATAATTTTGATTTTTTGTTAAAGTTTGATTACGATTATTAATTACAACTTTTAAGTTATCAAAAGGATTATATTTTGTTACATTCTTATTTAATTCAACAACATCACTTAAGATATTAATTTCATATTTATTTTTAGTAACAACATAAGTAATTTCTTTTTCATAATAAGTAAACTTAACACCTTGAAGACCTAATGCTTGGTCATTATAAGGTATCTTAATTGAAACTTTATAACTACCAACATTATTAAAATCAACCTTAGATGTATCTAAATAGTCACTAGATATACTAGTAAACTTAATACCATTAATTACTACTTCAAAATCGCCAGCAAAGTCATATGTACTTTGGTTAGTTCCTTTAATTATACTAATTGTATCACTAGTTGCATAATTAATGATAACACCACGTTTTACTTCAACGATAGCTTCTTTAGTAATATTTTCATAAGTTAAAGTAATTACATTTTCTCCAACTACATTATAATTTACAGAACCAGTTATCATATCTAAAGTAACTGGTATTTCTTTATCTCCTTTAGTAATCGTAAATAGAGATGTTAAATCAATATAACTACCATTTGGATATACAGTTACATTTCTAGCATTAACAATTGTTTTAGCTTCCTCAACAATTTTTACTTGAACTATAGCATTTAATTTTTCATTATTAATTGTTGCTTTAAAAGTAACATCATAAACTTTACCAACTTCTAAGTTACTAATCTTAGATGTATCAACCATATCACTTGTAACTTTAGTCATTACTCCATTTACATATAAATAGAATAATTTAGTGTAATCAAATGATAAAGCATCAGCTTTTTTAATTTCAAATGTTTGATATGCTTTAACAACTTCTGTTTTTAAAGTTTCACCAACATGAACTGTTAAAGTTTTTTGTATATCTCCAAATTTAACAATATAAGTATAAGTTCCAGCTTCACCTTTTACATTATTTTGAATCATATCTGGTGTAATTTCATAAACACTACCATTTAATTTTGCTTCAAATAAACTTAAATAATCGTAAGTATCATATAATGCTTTATTAATGCTAATTTCATTAACACTTAGATTTAATTCATAAACATCTTTTATTGATGTAACAACAACAATAACACTTGCCTTTTTATCTTTATAAGTACAAGTAACTTTATATGTACCTTCTTTTGCTTCTAGATGAGTAGTATCTACATAATCATCTAGAACTTCAATTTCTTCATCATCTTCAACAATTTTAAATAAACTTAAGTAATCATAGTCTAACACTTGATCTTCATTTAATGTAATTGATGCAGGACTTGCCTTAACAGATATTGTTGTATCAGGAGGATTACTTCCTCCTGTACAACCAACTAAAGTAACTAGTAGTAATAAAACAAGAAATATATTATTAATTTTTCTCATTCTTTCACACCCTTACTATTCACTTCTTTTTAAAGTCCATTCACCTGTCTTATAGAAACTAAAATAGAAATACTTAGTATAGATATTTTCAACAACGATTTGAATATCATCTTTAATATAACAAATATAACGAGTAGCTCTTCCACTTTCACCACCGCTTGTATCAGTATTAGCTTGTGAAACTTCAAATCCTTCACTTAATAATACTTCAGTTAAAGCAGCAATTAATTCATCATAATTAGTAATTTGATTATTTTCATCAACTTCACCACTAGCAATATTTATAGCAAGTGATTTACGATAGATTGGATTACCAGCAGCATCGCTTCCAACTTCATCATAATCATAGAATGGACCACTAATTGCATCACCGAATACTCTTACAAATAATTCAGGAAGAGGGAAGTATGCGGCAACGTCTTTTCCATAAATTGCTTCAAGAACGATATCAGTTCTTTCTTCATGTGTATCTTTACTTGAACCAGTTTCAGTATAGTATTTAGTCATATATTCGCTCCATGATTGTTTAATTTCACGAGGAACATAACCATCAAATGCATTTTCTTCAATAACAGTAGTTTCAAAATTACTATATTTAACTTTATAATATCCATAATAAGTATCCATAATAGAGTAAGGAATTACAACTTCAGTAATATGACCTTCACTATTTACTGTAACTTGTAATGTTGTAGAAGTTGATGCATCACCATCTTCAGCATAATCTCTCATACATAATTCTAAGGCTACAGCTCTTGTAATACTTGAATCACGTAATACAAATGTATCAGTAGTAACGCCTTGAGAAGTCATTGAATATTTATGTTCAAATACAGCAGCAGATAAATCAAATTTAGGCATGTTATCAAACATATTACCATTATATTTTCTCTTACCTACAAGTGTAGCAAGTGATGTATCATATTCAAAATAATCAAATGAATCTTCACTTACTTGTTTATAACCAGAATATTCAGTATGATATAATTTATCATCCATTGCGTATGAGTATTTACCAGTTTTAGCAAGAACAATTGCATCAGCAGTTACCCATCCTAAGCATCCAACTGTACCAGTAGATGATAAATAATTCTTTAAAGCATTATTAATAGGATTAGCTTTTTTAGCAACAGGAGCACTTGCTACAGATAAAGTTTGATAATCTGTTTCATCTCCACTAGGAGCATATTCTTCTATTTCTTCAATTTTAATTGTATAGTTCTTTAAAGTAACCATTTCTTGTAATGCGTTTTCAAGTCTCTTATAAGCTTCTTTATTTTCTTCAGGAATTTCATAAGCAACAGGAGATGCAACTTTAGTTGTTCCAATACCAGATAAAGTTACTTCAAGAGTAGTATAACTCATAGCATCAGCATCTTCTTGCGTATCAGCACCATAATATAAAACTTCAGTACGACCAATAACTTTAGTAATATGACCATTTTCAACAACTAATTGTAATTTTGCTAAAGTATCAGAAAGCATTGGAGTTAATGAATATGATAAATAAGTCATTAACCATAAATCATCTTCATCAGTAGTATTAATATTATATTCATAAGCTTGGTCATCTTCATTATAAGTAAATTTACTAATATTTAATTGACCTAAATGATTCCATAAATGTTGTGATTCCCAAATTGTTGGAATACTTAAATAGTCTTTAACAAGAGTAGTCGCAACTTTATTATTCTTATCAATATATAATTTTTCTAATCCATGACCTACTTCACCATATTGATTCTTTAAGCCATCTGTTGCACCTTTACGGTAATTATCAGTAATAACATTTTCTCTTTTTTCAACATTATACCATTGACCAACCCAAGCATCTTTTTCCATTTGAACTAATAAGTTATATTTTTGATTACTATTTAAAGATGATTGATTGAAATCAACATAAATATCTTCAATTGAACCAGTAATTGTAATACTTTCATTACCAATTTCTTCGATCATTGCTGATGTAAGTTCACCAACTTGTTCTCCTTCTTTAGTTCCAGCTTTAACAATAATTGTAACACTTTTACTAACACTTGTATTTGCTTTAGATGTTACTGTAATTGTAACAGATCTATCTAAAACTACTTTACCAGTAACTGTGATTTTATTGTCTTCAATTGAAATACCTTTAGGCCATGATGAAGTAATAGTATATTCTTTATTTGCTGTACCTGAAACAGATACGCTTAATTCAGTACTTTCACCATATTTTAAAGTATCAACAGGACAAGTAACTTCTAAATCTACAGTACCTACTAGAGTAGGTTGAACAGTAAATTCAATTGAATCGCTTACTTCAGTATTATTAACAAGACTAACTGTGATTAAAACTTTTGTTTCTTTATCAACAGATTTTAATACAGAAACTGTATTATTATTTACTCTTAATAATGAAGGATCAGAGATTGTAAATTCATATGTAATATCATCTGAATTTTTCACTGCAACACTTAATTTAACATTTTCCCCTTGTTTAATTGTTGTTGTAGGTGCAGTTACACTAATTGATGGTTTAGAATCATTTGTACATGCAATTAATGTAACAACGCAGAACACAACAAGAAGAACAGAGAAACTTTTAATAACTAATTTTTTTAATTGTTTCATTTATTATTCTCCTTTTTTGTAATATGTATCGCCCCACATATAAATCATTAAATCCAAACTAGAATCTACTGGAGCAACGTAGATAGTTTTTCCATTCACCGTTTTACTATATTCACCATTATTTTCAACAAATCCTAAACTAATTAAATAAGCATCTATTTTTTCTAATGACGAATCTATAGTATAGTCCACATCAAGTGGAACATCATAATATAAAGTTAAACATTCATAATTGATAGAACTACCATTAGGAATGTGTCCAGTAAGAAGACCGAAGCCATATGTATCACCAAGTGGCTTACCGAAGAAAGGTAAAACACTTTCTAATTCTTCTTTTGTCATATTTGAAGTTTGTGCAAAATATTCTTCAAAGAATCCTTTCGCATTAACAAATTCATCTTCAGCAGTAGTAGTCGCATCATTTGATTTGATAAAAGTCAATTCATCCCAAGTTGTTGGAACCAGTCTTGTATCAAATTCAAAATTAACGTCTTCTGGTAACTTAGCTTCATCAAATTCACTATATGTTAATTCTACTAATCCATACATTGAACCCATATAGAAGTAGAAACATGCATCAATAATTTTTCCATCTTTAACAGTAACAAATGGCGTAAATGATTCTGATTGACTTAAATAACCACGGGTTGCGAAAATACCATAAAGGTTAATATCATTACCAACACCATAATATAAACATGATGCGGCTGGAGTCATTGAATCATCAATATAATAAATCTTTGTACCATTTTCTTCATCAATTGCATATCTAGTAAATATTTCAGCAGCAAAGTCAAATGAAGGCATTGCATTTTTAAAGTTAGCCTCATATGCACGAGTTGCTTTATAAACACCTTCAACATCAGTAGCCATATAAGTATTATAAAGGGAATCATTTATTTTCTTATATCCATAACCTGAATTCTTATCATAAATCTTTTGTTCATTACCATATTCATCATATCCTAAAGTGAAATCTTCAAAATAACAATTTTGATTAGTAATTATTTCCGTAAATCCACTTCTTACATATCCTGTAGTAAGATAAGATGCAACAGTAGTTGTACATTCTAATTTATAATTTGTTAAACTCTTCATATAATCAATTGCATCTTGAAGTTCATTATGAAATTCAACATGTTGATATTTTGAAATAGTTTTAACTTCAACTGTATCACCAATCGCCACAGCAACAAATAATTCTAAAATAGCTTGATGTGGTTTAGAAATATTATAATCAGGTCTACTCTTAGCATATATACCTAATACTTCATTATCTTCAATAATTAATTGGAATGGAGTATTTGGGTCAGGAACAAAATCATATGGATTGGCTGATGCTACAAGTCTAGTTGTTAATGTTTCATCTTTTCCAATATACTCATAACGCCAACTAGTTGTATTAAATGCAAAATCATTTACCTTTAATCCTTTAAAATTATTATAAAGTCCTGATTCTTCCCAAGTAACTTTAGTTCCATCATCATTTAACATTGGTTCATACATTTCATTATTTGTAAAATTAACACCAACAGATTGAGCATAGTTATCATGATTCTTAATATATAAACCCATAGCTGTGCCAGTATCTCCATTAGTATATTCAGCATACCAGTTCGTTCCATCCATTGCTGTTTTAACAGCAGATGTATATGAAGCAATTGGTTTAATACCACCTGTTATCTCAAATAAATCAATATTAAGATAACCTTCAAAACCAATTTTATCTACCATTAAAGCATCAAGCATTTCTTGAGTTAAAACTGGCTTGGCCATAATAAGTATTATTTTACTTGCATAGCAATCAGTATTTTTAGTACTTCTAGCAACTATTTCTACCATCTTATCACCATCAACTTCTTTGGCTTTCAAGACACCTGTAGAACTAATTGAACAATACTCTTTACCAGATTTTACTTCCCAAGTAACTTCATCACTTAATACGCCATCTATATATGCGGAATAATTTTCTTCAACACCATTTTTAATTTCTGATTTACCTACGATACCAACTAATACTTCATCAGGTTTAGGTTCAGCTTTTTTATAAACAGTAGTATTTAATTGCACTAAATTAGCTGATACCATTTGTTTGATACCATCAATATTAGCCATTTGACCATATACAACAATAACATCACCAATCTTTGGTTTATCAGTTAATAAATTAAAACTAACTTCACCATTAATATCTAAAAGTTCATTAATTGTAAATGTTGCGCCATCTACATTTTCAATTATCATATTACCTGTTGATTCATTTTGAATACTTTTAATATAACCGGCAACATAATAATTATTATAATTAGTATCACCAGAATTAGGAACTAATGCTTCTAATTCACTAAACGAAGAAACACTAAATTCAGTAATAATTTCTGGTTTTTTTACTGGTTTAGGTGTTTCCTCATCACATGATGAAGTAACAATTCCCAAAAAAACAGTTAAACATAATATTAATATAGTTAATATTTTCTTTTTCATCACACAAGTCCTCCTAATACTCATATACAATACTTATAACTACATCTTTTAAAGAAGGAGTTTGATAAGTACATTCTATTTTCTTAATTTTATTTGCGTCAAAAGTAATTACTAAAGTTGCATTATCTTTTACTTTAACATCTTGGTTTAATACTTTTGATACATTTTCACTTGTAATTTCAGCAGTTAAATTATTATCTTTTAATTCATATGATTTAAATAATTCTTTATCTAAATTTAAATTAAATAAATCACTTGTTTTTAAATCATCTATAATTTCAGATGTTTTAGATTGTTTTAATTCAAATTCATTATTTAATGCATCAGTTGTAATAACGACAGTTGCATTTTTTTCATCTACAATTGTGTATAATTTTTCACATCTATAAACTAATACATCATTATCCGTAAGTGAAATTGTAGATGTAACTTTAGAACTTGATAAAACAGAATTGTTGATTTTTTTAGTATATTTTTCAAGTTTATTTCCAGAAAGACAAATTACTAAAACAACAACTAATATTAAAGCTACAGCAGCTAAACTAATAATTAATTTTTTATTTTTCATATTACCACCTCTACTTAAACATCCTTCTTCTAATAATAATTGCTATACATAAAGCAACCATTGTAATAATATTAAGGCTTGCTTCATAAGCATTTGTAGATGTTGAAGAAGTACCAATTTCTTCATTAATAGTGTTAACATAAATCTTATATGACTCAACTAATTTATTATAATTAGTCATATCAATTAATGCTCTTTCACTTAATGTTAAGTTATTATAACGAGTAGTAATATCTTTTAATTTACTTAAAATTGAAACATCAAATTCAGTAGGTAATTCATTTACTTCAGTTTGAATATTTTTAACAGCATTACTAGCATTATCAAATTGTAATTTAGTTAATTCTTGCTTTGCTTTTCTTACAATTTCATATAAACGATTCCACTCTTCTTCAGTATAACCATAGTTTATAGGATCTTGATTAATTGCATTATAAGCAGTAAGGGCATCATTAATTAAATCTTCATCAGTTAAAGCAATACGTTTAATTTCTTCAATTTTTAATGCATTAGTTACGAAGATAATCATATTCTTATGCATTGGTTGATATTCACTAATTTCAGCATCTTCTAATCCTCCAAAGTATACTTGATATACTAGTGAATCATATCCTTCAATTTCATCACTATCAGGAACGATTAATCCAAGAGGTGCCTTTTTACCAACTAAATCAATGAAATTATAATAATAAAGTTCATAACCAAATAAATCAATAAAAGCATGTAATTGATCATATCCAGGGTCTGTCTCTAAGATTTGAGATGTACTGTTATATTCATCTTCAAGACTTGGAGCAGTAAATGATCTAAATTCAACAACTTTTAAGTTATTGCATTCATAGAATGCATAATTACCAATTGTTTTTAAACTATCAGGTAATCTTAAGATTTCGATATTTTTATTTGCATTTCCTGCATAAACTTCAATACGATATGTATCTTCAGCAACTTCAAAGTCTTTAACATCTAAAGCAGCAGGAATAGAATTAAGTTCAAGATGTCCAGATGGAAGTACAACATATAAAGCACCACCAATTAATTTAGCATAATCATTAATCTTTCCATCTTCAACTTTAGCTGATTTAGTACCATAATAATACTTAGCAAGACTTGAACAACCACCAAATGAACCTTCTCCAATTTTTTCTAATTTATTTGAGAAAACAAATTCTTTCAATTCTTCATTTTTTTGGAATGCATAATCACCAATTACAACTAAATTTGGAGCATCAAATTCTTTAAATGCTGTAAATTGGAAACCACAAATATCAATTTCTTCTAAATAAGGCATTGAGCCAAATGATTTAATACCATAACAATATGAGAATGCACCAGCACCAACTTTCTTTAATTTAAGTTCTGATGTCATTGGTTCTACTTTATATTCAACTTTTCCTGTTTTTGAACAAGTAGGACATTCAATATTTTTAAATTTTATACTTGTTATTGTTCTTAAACAATTTGAACAAGTATATAAAGTATCGATACTTTCAAGTTTTGTACATTGATAGAATGCATAATCACCAACCGTTTCAACATCTTTTAGATTAACAGCTTGTAATTTTTCACATCCATAGAAGGCAAGTTCTTCAATAGTTTTTACACTTGATGGAAGACTCACTTCATATAAATTAATACAATTCTTAAATGCAGAATTACTAATAACACTAACTCCTTCAGGAATAATTACTTCTATTAAACCAGTACATGCGGCGAAAGCACCAGCACTAATAACTTTAAGCGTACTTGGTAATTTAATTTCACTAAATGTAGGAGCAGAGCCATAAGTAGAATATTGGGTAAATGCACCTTCTCTAATTTCTACTACTTTTGGAAGTTGTACACTAGATAAAGCAGCACAATCAGCAAATGCATATTTACCTACAATTGTAACATTAGCTAAGTTAGCAACTTTTAATTTAGTACAATTAAAGAATGCTTCTTGGCCTAATTCATCAGATACTCTTGATAAATCAATATTAGATAATTGAATATCATTTGCGAAACATGCTGTACCAATTTTAACAAATCCATCAGTAGGCATAACAACTTTTACTAAAGATTTACAATTTTGGAATACACCAAATTCAAGAGTAACATTATTTCCTAAAGTAACTTCTTCGACTAAAGATTCCGTAAATGCACCCATACCACAAGTAACATTATCACCAACAACAGCATTAGTTAGTCCTGTTTTAGCAAAAGCAAATTCACCAATTGAAGTTGCAACACCTAAGTTTGTTACTTCTTTTAAGTTAGCATCACAATAGAAAGCATAATCTGCAACTTTAACTTTACCATCAGCTGGTAAGGTAATCTTACTAATTGTATCACTATGCGCAAATGCATATGAACCAATAATCATATTTTTATTTTTAATTTCAACAGTACTGAAATTGATACCAGCAAAAGCACCTGATGAAATTTCTTTATATTTTTCTTCAATAACATAGTTATTATTTTCAACATCTAATACTTCATTAAAATAATTAGTTAAAGCTAAAATAATAATAGTACCATCTTGATTTAATAATAAACCATTTTCACTCTTATAATTTTTATTTGAAGCGTTAACTACAAAGTTAGTTAAATTTGTTTTTAAGAATGCTGAATTATCAAGATTTTCCCAAATTGTGTTTTCATCAAATTCAACACTTTCTAATTTTTCACATTTATAGAAACAATTTTTTCCTATTGTCACTAAGTTATTAGGTAATTTAATCTTTTCAAGATTAGCACATTGATAGAACGCAAGTTCACCAAGTTTTTCAATATTAGAACTAAAATTAACATCTTCAAGTTTAGAACAACTACTAAATGCTCTTTCACCAATTTCAACGATATCATTATGTATAGTTACACTAGTTAATTCTTTACATAATTCAAAACATGAAGCAGGAATTTGAACTTGTTCATAAATATCTACACTTAATAAACCACTATTATAAAACATTCCTTCAGAAAGTTTTGTATTTTCTGATAATTTAACTTCAGTTAAAGAAGTACAATCTCTAAATGCTTCTCTTCCACTGTTACGTAAAGTAGTTAAATCAACTTTTGATAATTTTTCACATCCATTAAATGCTTTAACACCAATTGCATAAATCTTAGGTAATTTAATATTATCTAATTTTTTACATTCCTTAAATGCTTCTCTACCAATAACAGTAATTGTATCTAAATTAATCTTTTCTAATTTTTTATCTCTACAGAAAGCATATTCTCTAATTATCTTAGTAGATGATGGAATAACAACTTCCTCTAAGCTGCCACAATTATAGAAAGCATATTTTTGAATTTCTTCAACCCCTTCGGGAATAATTACTTTCTTAATTTCTGGATTACTTGCTGGAATTTTATTTTTATCATAGTCATCTTCATCTACTTCAATTGTTCTATCCGTTTCATATAAACAGAATGCATAGGCACCTATATATAAAATACCTTCATCATCAGGTATTTCAACAACACCATTTTCATCACCAATACCTTTATAAGCAATCAAAGTTCGATTTTCAATTACAAATGGATTATTAATATTAATAACAATACTAGCATTAATTTTAGAATCTGGAGTTGTTAAAGTAATGATTGTTGAACCTTCTTTTAATCCCGTTACAACACCATCTTCATCGACAGTCGCAACACTTGGGTCAGTAGATTCAAATTTAAATTGATACTTATCTTCAACATACCAAGGGTTAACATCATAATATAATTTAATTTGTTCACCAGGATAGAAACTTAATCCACTTAAGCTATTAATAAATGTACGGTCACCAGTTGAACCAATTTTACTTGTTTGAGCAGCTCTTGAATAAGCAAACTTTGTATCAAAATATGAGAAACGTAATGATTTTAATTTTGCATCATCAATATCAACAACATTATTTTTACTATTTTCAAATTCAGAATTAGGTCTTTCTTTAACATTTATAATCAAAATAGCTTGATTACCATCATAAGCCTCATATGCAGTAATTGTTGCACGACCAGCTTTTAAACATTTAATTTGACCTTCCTTCACTTCAGCAACTTGTTCATTTGAACTAGTCCATACTAAGTGATTTAAATAAGCTTTATCATCATCAATTGTTTTATCTGATGTTGCTAAATATTTAGTAACATCAATTATTTCGTCTTCATACATAGATAATACAATTAAATCAAGTCCATCCATTGTTCCATCTTTAGTAAATTTAAATTCACCCTTTGTTCCCGGTAATTGACATAAATAAATATTAGAGTTTAATGCATAGTCATCTACTGAGAATGCAAGAGCACTAGTTATAATTGAATCATCATAAATATCTTCTAAATAATCTGTAATTTCAAATTTAACTACTGTATCTTTACCTCTTTCTGAATATACAGGAATTGGATTTTCTGTAAGTAATGCATATGTTGAAGAAGATGTAAAGATTAAAGGACTAATTGATTGAACATATTGATTATCATAAACGGTCATTGTAATATAATAACGATCTTTTTTAAGTGTCTTATCATATTTTTTCTCATATTCAACATCTTTAATAATTGGAGCTTCATCATCTAAATAGAAATCAAAGCTAAATGTATTTCTTACATTAGTTTCAGCACCATTATTTTCATAATCTAATAAACCGCTCATCTTAAATTCATATTGACGATTATTGATTAATCCAAGTTCAGTTGAATGCCATCTTAAATAATCAAAATATGGATATGGAGCACCACCCATTGAGTAAGCTTTAGTTGCATTATAGTCAACATATTCTTTAATTACTTCACCTGTAACTTTATCAGTTATGGTAAATGTCATTGTTTTAGCATTTCTTAACAGTCCTGCATATACCGCAGCAATACCATCAATTGTTCCTAGAACATTAGAAATAGCAATGTGATCAGTTGATGCTGGAATCTTATCATACATACTTTCATCTACATCATAAAGGTAAGTACCAAGTGGAATTAAATAATTATATAAGTAAGATCCATATGGAGTAGTTACGTAATAATCAGCTTTTAATTTATCTTCATCATCAATTGAAGCATCATGTGCTTCTTTTTCAACTTCATAATAAGTTTTATCAAACATTGGTGCTTCTGACCAATCTCCATAAAAACCAAGGAATGGAACATTTAAGTCAACGCAAGTTTCTTTATTTGTATCTTTAGATTCTAACTTAACAAAACCTTCAACATACATTCCATAAGGGAATAATTCATCAATCATCTTTTTATCTTGTTCAGATAACTTATAAGTAACTTTTACTTTAACAGTTTGACCAGGATTTAGAGTTAATGTTTTATTTTCTAATGTACCTTCACTTAAAAGTTCAACCTTAGTTGTACCACTTAAAATAGTAGCTTTTTCCGCAACGTGTTTTTCATCAGATGTTGAAACACTTTCCGTCATACCAATAACAGATAAATCATAACTTGCATAATCAGTTTCTGATAAATTTACAACATTAAATATCATTTCATATTTTCCACTACGAGTAGGGTCATCTTTTAATTCTAATTTAGTACGATCAATTCCATCTACAGTAATATAAGCTTTCGTATTTACAACACTTCTAATACTTGCAAGTCCTGCTCCTTGTTTACGAGGAGAATAAGGATTACCTTCTTCATTTAAAATAATTGAAGCAGTTGACATTAACAATTGATTAGTTAAAACAGATATTTCTTTTGCGGACTTATCAGGATATCTATCCATTAGATATTGTCTAATTAATACAACAATACCACATAGGTTTGGAGTAGCCATTGATGTACCACTAAGTTCATCATATTCTCCACCAGGAATAGCAGATTTAATTTTTCCACCATGAGCAGTAATTTCTGGTTTTAAACCAAGAGATGGAGTTGGACCCCAACTTGAGAAGTCAGACATAAATGGACCAGCTTGGTTATTATAGCTAATTACCATTGTTCCACTTGCAACACTTGCAAGTAATGTACCATCATCTTTTGATATTGAAATAGTAGGAATATAGTCATTTTGTTTACCCATTGACATGATAATATCACCATCAATGTTGTTATAGATAATACAAGCAACAGCACCAGCACGTTTAGCATATAAAGTTTTTTCTTCAAATGTGTTATCTCCACGTTTTACTAATGCAATTTTACCTCTAACATCAATGTTATTATAACTTGATTTAGAACCAACACCAGGAACTGTTACATATTCTAGCGTAACTTCTTTTTCATTTTGTTTACCTAAATTTTTAAATAAATCATCAAAGAAGTTATTTTCTTTTCCACTAATACTATTTGATTCTTTAAAGAATATAACTTGATTATTATTAGCTACTAAATAACTACTTTTAACACCACTAATTGAAGCAACCGATAATGCGGCATCGTATGTTGATGGAGAACCAACTGTACCTGAATCAGGGTTAGTAACAAAGTTTGTATTTCCTTGTTCACCACCATAACCAGATGAATAAGAGTTACTTGCGGCTGTAATTAAACTAATACCACTTTCATCAATCTTATCATATAATTCATTTAAAGCATCGTTATCAGCTTCTCTAGCAAAACCACAAGATGAACCAAGTGACATATTAATTGCGTCAACACCTAGTAATACAGCATCCTCTAAAGCTGCCATAATATCTTCAGTTTTACCACCAGAATCAAGGTCTGGGAAAACCTTCATCAATACAAGTTGTGTATCAATTGCAATACCAGTAATTACATCATCTGAACCACCAATGATACCAGCAACATGAGTACCATGTTCGGAATCATATGGATATACATCAGTGTCTTTATCAGCATAGTCATAAGCAAAAGGAATTTTTGAACTATAATATACATCAGTTACTTTTAAATTTTTTGTAAATTTAACAGCATTTAATACTTTATTTTCTTCAGATGCATTAATAGCATTACCAATAATAGTTGCATTTAATTTAGGATTAGTAGGGGCATTTTGGAATACTGTATGACTACAGTCAAAACCAGAGTCAAGTACAGCAACAACTGTACCTTTGCCTGTAATACCTAAAGAACTAACAACATCAGATTTATAAATTCCTGTAGGGTATACTTCAACAATATTTTCTACCGCATTATAACTAGAACCATCTTCTTTTGAAGCTTGTGGTAAGTTATAAGTATCAGATAAAATAGTAGATTTAATATTTTTATTATTTGATAGTTTTTCAAAGTTTTTATATGTTGTTTTTACAGCAATACCATTAAGGATTGTTCCATACTTATATTGAACACTATCAATTAAATTATCTTGCATTAATTCATTAATTATTTGATTTTGTTCTGCTTCTATTTTTTTCGTATCAATTTTACCTTGATTAGAAAGCGCATATTCAGATACTGATTTATATGTCAAATATCCAAAATCTAAATAATTATCCATTAATGATGGAGTATTAAGCGTTATAATTGTTACTACTTCATCATTATCTAAATATCCATTATTTTCTATTAAATGTTCTGCCTTAATTTGTGACATTACTTGTTCTTGAGTAAGTTTTAAATCACTCTTTAATATTTGTAACTTTTGAGGATTACTATTTTCAACGGGTGTATCTTTAGTTTGAGCACAAGCAGTACAAGTAAAAATAGTAAGTACAAGCATCAAGGCAGTAAGAATTTTCTTTCGCATGTTATCTCCTTCCTAAAAATTTATTTAAGCCATAAAAATATTAATAAAATAGCAATTGTAAAACAAAGTATTACTCCAAATAATATTGGTAAATAATGAAGTAATGCGGCTAACTGTAAAGCTCTTCTTTCTTTTTTTGTTAATTCTATTCCATCATTTTTATGAACTCTTCTATGTGGCATACCATCAACATCCATATTGTAAATCGTATGGCCATCATCAATATATTTATCTTTTTTCTTTTTCATTTTCTTTTTCTTTTTCTTTTGATTCTTTCTCTAATCTTTCATACTCTTCATTATAATAATCTAAATTATTCATTATTTCTGAATTATATAAATGACAAGCAACAAAATGATCAGGTTTAGCTTCTATATATTCAGGATTCTTATACTTACATACATTCATGCATTCTGAACATCTTGTATGGAATTTACATCCCTTTGGAGGATTAGCAGGTGATGGAATATCGCCTTTTAAAATAATTCTTTGCATTTTTATATCAGGATCTGGAACAGGTACAGCTGAGAACAAAGCCTTAGTATAAGGATGTAAAGGATTATCAAATATTTCATCAGTTTTCCCAAGTTCCATTGTATTTCCTAAATACATAACTAAAATCTTATCAGTAATATATTTAACAACCGATAAATCATGAGATATAAAGACATAAGTAAATCCCATTGTTTGTTGTAATTCTTTTAATAAATTTATAATTTGGGCTTGAATTGATACATCTAGGGCGCTAACAGGTTCATCACATATAACAAGTTTAGGTTTAACCGCAAGCGCTCTTGCTATACAAATTCTTTGACGTTGACCACCAGAAAATTCATGAGGATAACGATCATAATATTGAGGTTGTAAACCACATTTTTTCATAATATCGTAAACATATTCTCTTACTTTTTCTTTAGGTACAATCTTATGTACTTTAACAGCTTCAGCAATAATACTTCCAACCGTCATTCTAGGTGGTAAACTAGAATAAGGGTCTTGGAATATTAACTGAATATCGGTACGATATTTTCGCATTTGTTTTTTCTTAATATCAGTTATATCAATACCATTAAAAATTATTTGTCCGCCGTCACTTTCATATAACTTTAGAATTGTACGACCAAGGGTTGTTTTGCCACATCCTGATTCACCAACAATTCCAATTGTTTGTCCTTTTTCAACATCAAAAGTAATATTATCAACAGCTTTTAAATAAGATTGTGCTTTTCCAAAAAAGTTTTTATTTAATGGAAAATATTTCTTTAAATTTTTAACTTCAAGCATCTTGGTAGTTTGAGGAGTATCAAACTGTTTATTTTCAGGATTATTCATTTTCTTTTACCTCCTCACTATATAAATAACAAGATACATAATGAGTATCACTAACTTTAATTTCATATGGATAATCATTATTACATTTATTAATACATTTATTACATCTATTTTTAAAGTAACAAGTATTAGGTAAATTAATTGGATTAGGTACTTGACCAGGTATTGAATATAAAGGTTCTGTTGAACTTGAAGTAATTAAAGGTTTAGACTTTTGTAATCCAATTGTATAAGGATGTAATGGATTATGGAATATTTCATGAGCAGTTCCTTTTTCAATTACACGTCCAGCATACATAACTACAACTTCATCTGCCATCTCCGCAATAACACCAAGGTCATGAGTAATTAACATAATTGAACAACCTTGTTCTTTTTGTAATTCTTTTAATAATTCTAGGATTTGAGCTTGAATAGTAACATCAAGTGCAGTTGTAGGTTCATCAGCAATAATTAATTTAGGATTTCCGACTAAAGCCATTGCAATCATTACTCTTTGTCTCATACCTCCTGATAATTCATGAGGATATGATTTATATACATGTTCTGGCATTGAAATACCAACTTTTTTTAACATTTCAATACTATGTTGTTTAGCTTCTTCTTTTGTGATTGACGGAGTATGAATAAATGATACTTCATCTAATTGATAACCAATTGTAAATACAGGATTTAAACTAGTCATAGGTTCTTGGAAAATCATTGTAATATCTTTACCACGAATTTTATACATTTCTTTGGTTGGCATTTTAGTTATATCATACGCAAGTTTTTGATTAAGATTATTTCGTCCAAGATCATCTGTATTATATCTAATTTCACCATCAATAACTTGGCCTTGAGGGGCTTGAACTAATTGCATTATAGAAAGAGAAGTAACGCTTTTACCACAACCAGATTCACCTACCACACCAATTATTTTATTTTTAGGAATGTTAAAGGATACGCCATTAACACTCATAACTGTACCATTATCAGTAAAGAAACAAGTCTTAAGATTATCGATTTCAATTAAATTATTTTCATCTTTCATAATGGAAGTATATTCATCAACAGTTTTATTTTGTTTTTTAAGTGATTCATAATACTTCATTTGTTTAATGTTATACTTAATAATCTTTCTACTTTCTTTTATTGTAATATAATTTGAAGATTTTTTAGTTTCTTTCATATAAACCACCTACTTCTTCGCCTTTGGATCCATCGCATCTCTTAGACTGTCACCAAGGAAGTTGAATCCAAGTACCGCAATAACAATCATAATACCCGCAGGTAACCACACATTAGTATGATATTGAAGTACTTCTCTTGTTTTAGATGCGGCAATCATTGTACCCCATGCTGCTTTAGGAAGTTGAACACCAAGACCTAAATAACTAAGTGTTGATTCATATAAAATTACACTACCTAAACCAAGTGTCATTGAAACTATTAATTGAGGCATTACATTTGGAACTAAATGTTTTAATATTTTACGCCATGTTGGAAGACCCATAACTTCTGTTGCGGTAATATATTCTTGTTCTCTTAAAGCAAGAATTTGACCACGAACAAGTCTTGCAACACCACTCCAACTAAATATTGTAATTATTACCATTAAAATATATATTCTTTGTGTAGAACTTATTGCGGTTCCCATTTCAACATTGAACCTAGCATCAATGATGGCTGAGGCAATAAGTAAGATAGGTAAAGTTGGTATACAGTTAAATATATCAACTATTCGCATTATAATTTGGTCAACCCATCCGCCACAATATCCAGCAATGCTACCAAGAATTATACCAATTATAGTTTCTAAAATTACAACAATAAAACCAATTGCAAGTGAGATTCTACCACCATACATTAATCGTGTAAAGACATCCATTCCATGTTCGTCAGTTCCAAGTAAATGGTCTTTACTAGGACTTGCATATTGATTATATGAATGTTCAATTGTGACAACTTCTTGAACAATTTGTTCAACACCATTTTCATCAACATAAGTAATCATTTCTGAAGTTTCTTTATATACTGTACTTCTATCAACTTCTTCTTCACCCCATTTAGAATAAATAACCGGGCCTAAGAAAGAAAATAAGAATAAGAAGACAATCATTACAATTCCCACAATTGATAATTTAGAACGAAAGAATCTTCTAAGTACAAGTCGTATTGGACTCATTTCTTTATAAGTTTCTTCTATTGATTCTGTATTAACCTCATCAGTAAGCGTAGGATTTTCATTTAGATTATTGTTTTCTGTTTCCATTCATTACACCTACTTTCCTTCTTCTGCTATTTTTGAAACATTAATCTCTAGGGGATTATCATTTTCTGCTTGTTTCATTTTTATAAATAATTTATCTTTTGTATTAACATTCTTTTTAATTATTATTTCTTCTTTTTTAACAACAGTAGTTTCAATTTTTTTAATTTCTTTTTTATATTCTTTAATCACATTTATTAACTTTAAAACTAAAGGAGTAATAATAAGTATTAAAGAAGGTATTAATATTAATAAAACTATCAACATTCTTCTCACCTACTTTCCAAGTTTAACTCTTGGATCAACTATTGAATACATTAAATCAGATAATAGTGTTCCAATAACTGTAAGAACTGCTAAAAACATATTATATCCCATAACAAATGGAATATCGCCTTCCATTAGGGCATTATAAGCAAGTCGACCAATTCCATCAATTGAAAATACTTCTTCGGTAATCATCATACCACCAAATAATGAAGGTAGTATCCCCGCAAGTAATGTTACAAGGGGAATCATTGTATTTCTAAAAGCATGTTTATAAATAACTTTATTTTCTGATAAACCCTTTGCACGAGCAGTACGAATATAATCAGCACCTAATACTTCTAAAGTATTAGTTCTAGTATAACGCATTAAACCACCAATTGATAAAATTACACTAACAAAAATAGGTAAAACTAAGTGTTTTAAAATATCACCAAACTTTTGGAATGAACCAGCACAATTTGCTGCGTAGTTTGCGGTTGGAGATATTAAACCATTAGCAGGTAACCAACCTAAATTTACAGAAAAGATTTTAATTACTATTGCTGCGAAGAAATATGTTGGGAGTGAAATACCAATCATCGTAAACACAGTAACAGTATAATCTCTAATTGAATATTGATGGGTTGCACTTGATATCCCCAGCGGAATAGCTATCAAAAACTGTAAGATGGTAGCTATTATTGCTATTGCAAATGAAATCCACATATTTTCTGTTATAACTGTTGCGACCGGTTTTTCATATTTAAAAGAAGTACCTAAGTCACCTTTACAAAGATTTCCTAACCATTTAAAATATCCACCTACAATACCTTTAAATGAATCATCACCTATTCCATATAATTCTTTAAAATGTTGAATATCTGCTTCAGTTAAAGTACCTTGCGATAATTGTTCAGCATATTTAGATTCAACATAATTGTTTGGCATTAGTCTTACTAGAGAATATATAATAAGTGAAACACCTAGTAAAATTATTATGGAAATCAGCAATCTTTTAATTATATATTTAAACATTTCAATCTCCTTTTTAGAAATTGGAAACGCATATAATAAATTTAGCGTTTCCAACCATTTCTATTATTTTTCAACATTTAATGACACTTTCCACATATCACTAGTTAATCCTTTATATGGACTTAACTCTGATTTTGGTGTAAGTGAAGATGCATCAATTTTGCTAGAATTGTATGCAAATAAATCATTTCTTTGATATGTTGGAAGTTCAATTGCAAGTTTCATAACTTCATCTAATGCTCTTTCATAAATTGTTTCACGATTAGCTTGATTATCTGTTTCACGAGCTTTTTCAATTAATTCAGATAAATAATCAAGGATTTCAACTTCCTCATCATATTCACCACCATTATTAGCAATAATTGCATCATAACCCCAGTTTTTAACTGATGTTGCACGTGATTCTTTATGATATACTTGATACATATCAGGGTCAATAGTTGAGCCCCATGCGGCTGCCCATACAGTTAATTTACCATCATTTAGTTTCTTTAATGCTTGTGCATCAGTCTTAACATCTATTTCAAATCCAGCTTCATTTAATATTTCTTTAGCATGAAGTAATGCATTATAAGCTGGGTGGTCAGTTTCTTGACCAGCAATTGTAAATGTATATCTTAAAATCTTATCGCCTTTTTGATAAACACCATTGGCATTTTTCTTATATCCAGCAAGTTCAACTAATGATTGAAGATATGCAATTTGTTCATTTCGATCCATTACATAGCCTTCTTTAAAGCCTTCATTAAGAACATAGTCTTTATAATAACTACTTACATTATTTAAAACAGTTTTGTTAGGAACAGGTGAACCAACATAAGGATAATATGATGTTGCATGTTCAGGATAAGCCCAACTAGATCTTGACATTGAACGATAAATTGGTTGTGCATCGCCATTATAATATTTAACACATTCATCAATATTAATAGCATGCATTATAGCTTGTCTTACTTCTATATCTTGAACATATTTAGCATTGATACCAATGTAACCATAGCCAGATGCTTGAATTTTTTCATAACTAATGCCTTCATTAACTTTACCAGCAAGTTCAGCAATTGTATCAGGACTTGCATTTGGTTCAATAAAGTCAATACCACCAGCATATAAAGTATCTAACATTTGATTTTCAGATACAACACTAAAACGTACTTTTTTAATTGTAGGTGTACCCATTACATAATAAGGATTTCTTTCAAAATAAATAACACCTAAATTATAGAAATCACCAGCTTCAATATTATCAATTCCACCACTTGCTTTACTTGCTGCATAAGCACCAGCACCTACTGGAACACCTATACGAGCAGGATTCTTAACAACATTATTCATAAATTCAACTGAACCATATTCAACACCAAAATTCTTTTCAAAATCAAATGCATTGATATGTGCTTCATCAGAATAATAATACATAGGTGCAACCGCAAAAGCAAAGTTCCAAATTGCTTTAGGGTCAATTTTCTTAATCTTAATAGTTAATACTTCATTTCCACTTACAAGATTACCTGCAGTATCATATTCAGGAACTGCATATTCAACACCATTTACTGTAATAGGTGCTAAGCGATTTGCAAATTGGATACCTGAAATATTATTAAATTTTCTTGTTGAACCATCTTTATAATATTCTTCCATTTCAACATTAGAAAGATAATTAAATAATTCAGAGGCTGTAGCCCAATAAGTTAAGATTTCATTAATATCATCAGGAATTTTATCAAATAAAATTTCTTGAATTGCTTTTTCTTTTGTCCATACACTTGTATTTTTAAATTCAGCAGGGTCATTTACTGATAAAGTAGTTTCAAATTTAGCTTCTTTTTTATTCCAAGTAATATAGCCTTCGTTATATAAGAACACTTCAACATCTGTTGTAAATGCTTGACCAACATTGTTAGCCACATCACCTAAGCCTTTATAAATTTTACCGTCTTCATCTTTAAATACCGTATCAGCCCATGAATCAATTGAATTTGAATAGTCATTTTCTAATTCATCAGTGAAAAGTTTTTTTGCTTGTTTATAGTCTTCAACAATATTTTTATATGCTTCACCATGACTTTCTTGATAAGTATTAAGTTTTTCAATAAAGCCATCTTCATCTAAAGTTTTATCTTTTAATATTTCTGTTGCGGCTGCTTTTAAAGCTGTAACTCTAGCATGAGCTTTTGTATTAAATTGGTCTTTAAAACTTTCTTGTTCAGATTCATCTTCTTCTTGAGTACGATATTCTTGTAAACCAACAATTTCTGTAGAATAGATTGTTGATGAACCAGTATATACAGGGTCAAGATATACATAAAGGTTAAATAAAACATCTTTAATTGTTAAAGCAGAACCATTTGAGAATTTAACATTATTCTTTAAAACAAATTTATAAGTAGTATAATTACCATCAGGTTCTGTAAATATTTCAAGGTCTTTCGCAATAACTGCTTCAGAATCACCATATGTATAATTACCTTTTGAATCATTTCCAATTAATCCCATTTGTGTCATACCAACAACATTACTGTCAGCTCCTGTTGTTGAGAAGAATGGATTAAATACTTTATCTACAGCTTGAGAAGAAAATACTAAAGCATCATTTTCATTATCGAAATATTTAGTTACTGGAGTTTCTTCTTCTTTACAACTTTTACAACTCGAAGTTGCGAAAGCACAAATTACAACAAATACAAAAATATATAATTTCTTTAAAATGTTTTTCATTTTTTCTTTTATTCTCCTTTTTCATTAAAATTAATAACATTAGATGATATAACTGATAAATCATCTTTTTCAAAATAAGCATTATTACTTACTATAAAATCATCACTCTTTTCAAATGTTGAAGATGTAGGCCACTCTGTTACTTGATATGTGCCTTCAAATGAAACATTTTGAATCGTAGAATTAGTCATATTTATAGATAATGGTAATAAATAAATTTGGTCAATCATACTTAGACCAGCTTGTAATACTAAAGTTGCACTTTCAAATGAAATATTTTCAATAGTTGCATTTTCAATATTACCAAATAAACTTACATATAAAACTTTATTTTCTAAACTATCTTTTAAATTTCCTTTAGGTTCAGGATTTAAAGCAAAATTGTAAATCTTATGATTATTACCTTTTAAGATACCCTTATAATCATTAAAATAAAGTTTTTCTCCTTCCATATCGATATCAGCATCAATATAGATATTATTTTTAGGGAATCTAATAGCTGATTTTAATTCAGCTTTTGTACGAACAACTTTAAAGTTACCTTTTTCATATAAAGCATACACCTTAATTGGCTCAGTATGAGCACCACCAGGATGTTTATACTCTAAATCCCAAATAGTTTTATCTTCATTAAGGTATTTAATAAATGTATATCCATCACGATCAAGAGCTTCAAGTTCAGCTGATAACTGACCACCTTCATTTACTACTTCATTAAATAGTAATTGTTCATTACCATCATCATCAAAATAGTAAACATCAAATGAATATACTCTTTTTTCTTGCCACTTTGCGAAAAGCGTAATACCAGCTGAATCAATAGTATCAGTATCAAAATCCCATTTACCAGTGTATTCTCCTGATTCTGTTTTATTACGATACCAACCTACTAGTTCATAACCTGGATTTTCAATTTTATAATTTCCCCTCATTAATTCTTGAGGATCTTTAATTTTCATCTTGTCTGCTTCTAATTTATAATTATAAACGATAGGACGTGAACTTGATTTATACATTCCTCCTTCAAGTTCAAACGTAGCTTTGACATTTCCATATTTTTCATATTCTGTAGAACTACAACTACAAAATACAAAACAAAATATCATAACTATAGCAAGAAGACATAAATGTTTTTTTTGCATTATATCCTTTCCTCCTTATTACTAGTATATTTAACTCGCTTTATATACCAAAATTATATACTTATTATACTCTTTTTCAAGTTTTTTTTCAAATCATATATTCTGAATTTTCTATTATTTTTCAATGTAAGCGTTTTACAAAAATACAACATTTATCTTTTAAAAAAAGATAGAACATATATTTTTTAAAATCTTTTATTAAAACTTTAATTTTTAACCGTTTTTTACTTAATAAATATTTCCGAGAAAAAAGTCAATAAAACCTCAAAAAGGGTTCTATTGACAAATAATTAAATATAATTACTTAACATTATTAAAGCAATACCAAAATAAAGAATTACAACAATAATATCATTAATTGTCGTTATAAATGGACCAGAGGCAACGGCTGGATCTGCATGACATTTATAAAAAATAATTGGAATTAAAGAGCCAAATAAATTAGATACCGTTACCGCTAAACTAATAGAAACACCTAAAACAAAAGCAATTTTTACAGGAGGTATATCTACTTCTTTTTTTAGATAAAGCATTCCTACAACAAGAGCAAAAGAAACTATCCCAAGCATTACTCCAATTAATAAACCAAGGAGTGTTTCTTTAATTAAATGTTTAAATATTTCTTTATTATTATTTAGTTCATTATCACTAATTTTTCTAACCGAAATAGCAAGGCTTTGTGTTCCCGAGTTTCCAGCAAGGCCTAAAACAGCGGCTTGAAAAAAAGTAAGAAGAGGAATTGCGACAATAACTTTACTAAAAATAGATATTACAAAAGATACTCCAAAATCTAAAAATAGTAATATTATCAACCAAGGAATTCTTTTTTTAATTGATTCCTTTACATTTTCACTTGAATCTTCATCTTCGGTTAATCCAGCAAATTTGGCGTAATCATCTTCAGCCGCATCAATTGTTTCATCAAAAGCATCATCAATTGTAATTATACCTTTTATTTTTTTATTTTCCGTTACTGGAATTAAGTATAAGTCATAATTATTAATCTTCGATATTGCAACTTCAATATCATCAAATACATCAACTGCTTCAAAATGCGTAAGCATTATATCTTTAACTAAGCATGGTGATTTAGTAATAATTAATTTTTTAAAGTCAAGTGTACCAACTAATTCCTCAAATTCATTTACTACTATTAAAGTATTTATAACCTCAACATCAGGAGCATTACTAACAAGTACTTTCATCGCTTCTTTTACATCATAATAATCATAAACCTTTAAATAATTAAGATTCATTATGGAACCAGCTATTTTATCATCATATTTATCAAGCTCATTTAAATCTTCTTGAACATCTTTATCTAGTAATAATCTAATTTCTGATGCTTTTTCAGTATCAAATTCATCTAAGACATCACTAGCATTGTCAATTTCCATTTCATTAATAATAGAAGCAGCTTCATTTAAAGGTATCTCATTTAATATTTCAGAGGCATCACTATCGTCTAAGTATGATAATATTTCTACTAATTCTTCTTCGTTATAAAAAGATAATATTATTTTCTTTTTATCATTTTCAACTTCATTAATTATTTGAGAAATATCATAAAAATGATATCCTTCTAATATTTTTTTTATTTCTTTAAGGTCATTAGTATTTTCAATTTCACTAATGATGCTTTTTAATTTATCCATATCAATCATTATAAAGCACCTCCTACTAAAATTAAATTCATAAATATAGTAGCAAGACCAAAGTATATAATAATAGATATTGCATCACTTAATGTAGTAATTAGAGGACCAGAAGCAACAGCAGGGTCAATTTTAATTTTACTAAAAATAATCGGAACAATAGTACCTAACATTTCTGTTAAAACAAGTGATAACATTAATGATACTGAAATAATTAAAGCGACAAGCCATTCAACATAAATGCCTTTACTGAATATTTCCATATAGATAAAACTTGTAATAAAAGAAATAACACCTAAAATAAATCCTGTAATAATTGAAGTTAAAAGTTCTTTTCCTAAATGATGTCTTATACTTTTTTTATCTGATAAGTCTTTTCTACTAATACTACGAACGGTAACCGCCAAACTTTGTGTACCAGCATTACCTGCCATATCAAATATCATAGATTGAAAAAAAGCAAAAATAGTAACTTCAACTATTACATCTTCAAATTTACTTGTAATATTTGATATTAATAAACTAATAATTAATAAACAAACAAGCCAAGGGATTCGTTTTAGTATTTGACTAAAAACATTTGTTTTTTTATCGATTTCACCTGTTACCCCAGCCATCATATCAAAATCATTTTTTACATCATCGATTGCCTCATCTATAGCATCATCAATTGTAACAACACCAACTAGAACTTTATCTTCCAGAACAGGGATAGCCAGTAAATTATAATCTTTAATCATTTTAGTTACATCTTCAATTGAATCACAGGCATTACAATAAACAAGACTTGTATCCATTATATCATCAACAATACTTGGAGCTCTCGATATAATTAAATCTTTAAGCAAAATAATACCAACCAATTCTTTATTTTTAGTTACAAATATAGGGTCAATTACTTCTGATTCATTAGCATTTTTAACAAGTAATTTCATCGTATCTTTAATACTGGTACCACACTCTACATCAATATAGTTTGTTCCCATCACACTACCAGCTTCATCAGATGAATATTTAGTAAGACGATTTAATATGGCACTATCATCTTCAGGCATACTATCTAAATAATATTTGTCAATACCTTCTTCATTCATTTCATTTAAAATGTTTACCGCTTCATCGGTTTCCATTTCATTTAAAATTTTTGCACCTTCGGAGACATTCATTTCTTCTAAATATGTAATAGCTTCCGTCTCATCTAAATATTCAAATATATCTGCTATTTCCTCATGACTAAGCGAAACATAAATCTTAAAACGGTCTTCTTTATTTAATCTTTTAAAGGCAAAAGCGACATCATACGGGTGATAATCTAATATGATTCTATGTATTGTCATTGAATCTTGTTCATTTTTAATTTCATTTACTAATTTTTCAATAATTAATTCATTCATTTTATCACCATACCTTTCTATAATATTTATTATACTACTTTTAATGGAAAAAGTAAAGATGTTTTTTAAAAAAAGTAAGCAGGAATAAATTATTCCATATGCTTACTAATTTATATTTTTTTAATTTTTTTCTTTCTTAAATTATAAGGTGGATAGTACGGATAATATGGTGGATAAAAGGGATTATATCCATTATAATAAATAGACGAATTATTATTCTTTACTTCCTTTATAGGTTTTACGATATCTTTTTTTTGAGGAGATTGACCTATCTGTTCGTTATTATTTTCTTTATTTTGACTAATTATGACATCAGTTTTCATTACATCTTCCTCAACAAGATTAGAATCTTTTAAGTTTAATAATTTAGGATAATAATCTTCAATAAATGGCTCAACATCATTTAAATCATCTTTAACTCCTTCAGGTATAGTTGGTAGATTAAGTTTCGTCCCCGCAACAAGGTTATCCCACTTCCTTATGTGTTGATTTATATTCTTAATTTCTACTACATCTAAATTATAAGTTAAAGCAATTTTTTCGATTGTCTCATTCATTCTAACAATATGGTAAAACATCATTTCCTCCTAACTATTTGGTTCATTCAAAAAGTCTTCATTAATTTCATTTTCAAAATCATCATCTGGTTCAATATTATCAGCACAATTAAAAACAGTAACCATCATTTTGGTTTCACCAATGACTTCAACTAAAACTTCAAAAACAACTTCTATTTCAATTCCTTGTTCCGAGATTATGGCATTAGTACATGTTGGTTGTTGTAATACCCTTGCGATAACATCACAATTATCGCCGATATTATCACATATTATTTCTCTTACCTTTATGCATCCATCATAACTAATAGTTGAACGTGCAACATCTGTTTTCGAGTTATTATCATATGCATACCAAACATTTACTTCAAAGTTCCCATTTAAATCTACTTTTTTATCTTGAAGTTGAGCTTCAAAATTATGATTTATTACCCAACAACCAAGGATACTAAAAGCATCATTATTGGAATTAATTACCTCATTAATCCGAAAAATCTTACGACCTTTTGCGACGACAGCTCTTGTAACTATTTCACGAACTTCATTCATTTATATCCCTCCTCAGTAGTAATATATTCAAAACTAATCATAAAGGTGACGAATTATTTCTAATATATAATATGCTAAAAGTAAAAAAAATAACCCAAAATGGATTATTTTTCAATCAAAACTGGTTCTAAAACAATTACATTACGATACCTTTCATAATAAGAAAGAAAGTCATTTTCACTATATTCATAAGGTAATTGTACAATATTATCGATGTTATAAATATTTTCGTCGTATTCATTATTTAATACTAACCATCCAACTATTTGAAATTCTCTTATTCTTGGATTTTCATTATTTTCAATAATTACATTTTCATAATCTTCTACTTTAATTACATCATCAAAGTCATTACGTGTAGTAACATAAAAATTATTAAGTTTTAATAGAGTTCTATTAAATATACGACTAATATTTTTAGTTTGTCCTTTTTCATTAATATAAGTAATATCACAGAATGTATTAGAATCCTCATCATAAACTATTGCATTTCCAATTACTGAACAAGGCCTATTATCAACTCTAGTACTATTACATTGATATGGGAATGCCGCAACATCTAAAATTAATATACAAAATGCTATAAATTTTTTTATTGACATTTTATCACCTCATATTAATTATATATAAAACTATTTATAATGTCAACTATTTTATTAATTCACCAAATAAATGCCAAGAATATGCTTTAGTAATTTTAACATTAACTAAATCACCAATTTGAATATTTTCTCCTTCAAAATTAACTAACATATTTTGAGGAGTATAACCAGTTAAAATAGCTTCATTATTTTTACTTGGTCCTTCAACTAGTACCTCAACCGTTTTGCCTTCAAATTCTTTATGGCATTTAAGTGCATATTCATTAACTACTTCATTTAATCGATCTAATCGATCATGTTTTTCTTTTAAAGTTAAAGGATTAGGATAAGTTGCTGCAGGAGTGCCTTCACGTGGCGAATATATAAAAGTATACGCGCCAGCATAACCAACTTCTTTAACAAGACTTAAAGTTTTTTCAAAATCTTCTTCGGTTTCTCCAGGGAATGCAACAATAATATCAGTAGTTAAACTAATATTTGGGATTTTTTCTTTTAACTTTTTAATCTTTTCCATATACTCTTCTTTTGTATATTTTCTATTCATTTTCTTTAAAATGACATTACTACCAGATTGAACTGGCAAATGAAGATGAGGCATGATGTTTCCTTGTAGGGCCATTGCTTCAATAGTTTCATCATCTAAATCTCTTGGATGTGATGTAGTGAATCGAATTCTTTTAATTTTAGTCTTATGTAAATCTTTTAATAAGTCAGCAAAATTATAAGTAATATCAGTAAAGTCATTTCCATAAGCATTTACATTTTGACCGAGAAGAGTAACTTCAATATATCCTTCTTCGACCAATTTATTTACTTCATCTATTATGGCTTCAGGCTTTCTTGATCTTTCTTTACCTCTTGTATATGGAACTATACAGTAAGTACAGAATTCATCACAACCATACATTATATTTACCCATGCTTTTTTAGGATGATCTCTTTTTACTGGTAAATCTTCATATATATCTCCTTCAATAGATAAGACTTCAATTGACCTTTTTGCTTGTATCATTCGATCATATAAATATTCAGGTAGTGAAGATATATTATGTGTACCAAAAACAATGTCAACTTGAGGATACTTGGCTTTAATGGTTGAAGTTATTTTTTCTTCTTGAGGCATACATCCACAAATACCAATTAACATATCAGGATTTTGCTTTTTAAATTTTTGTAAGCGACCAAGTTCGCCAAATACTCTTTCTTCAGCGTTTTCTCTAATTGCGCATGTATTAAATAATACAAAAGTAGCTTTTGTTTCGTCAGTTGTTTCTTCAAATCCCATCATTTCAAGCATTCCAGCTATTTTTTCACTATCAGCTAAATTACCTTGACATCCATATGTTTTTAATAAATATTTTTTACCTACACCTAAATTTAAATATTTAGGATTCATTAGAAAATGATATATATCAATTGGTTCATTTCTTCTTTTTCTTGCTTCTTTGATTGATGGTGTTATTAGTTTTTCATATTGTATTTTCTTTTTCATATCTTACTACTTTCCGAATTTATCAAAAAATTCTTTATCTGTTATTCCATATTGGAGTTTATCAAAGATTTTACCGTCATACCTTAAATAACCATTTCTAGCAATTCCTTCTTTAATAAATCCTAACTTTTCACATACTCTTTGTGATTGATAATTATTTGTAAATACTCCAACTTCAATTCTTTTTAATTTAAGGTATTCAAATCCATATGACATTACCTCAAATGCTGCCTCAGGAACAATTCCTTGTCCCCAGTATGATGGATTTAATGCATATCCAAGTTCTGCTTTAAAGAAGGGAACATGATTGTAAAGTTCAATTGTTCCAATCATTTTACCCGTTTCTCTATATACAATTGCCCAATTACCAAGTTCATATTGTGATTTAATAATTTGCATATTTCTTATAATAGCAATTGTATATTCAATCGAATGATGAGGTTCCCATCCCGCTAAAGGTCCAACATATTCAGTTTTAGCATATTCATACATATCATCAGCATCTAGTACTGAGATAGGTCTAATAATTAGTCTTGAAGTCATTAATGTTGGTAAATTCATTTTACCCTCCCTTTTATCATAAAAAGTTGGCATATGCCAACTTATTTACGAGATTCTACAATTAACTTAATTGCGGTACGTTCTTCACCTTCAATCAATATGTCACTGAAAGCAGGGACACATACCAAATCCTTTCCTGTAGGTGCAACATAACCTCTTGCAATAGCGATTGCTTTAATTGCTTGATTTAAAGAGCCAGCTCCTACTGCTTGAATTTCAACTGTTTGCTTTTCACGAAAAGCATTGGCTAAAGCTCCGGCAACTGAATTTGGTTTTGATTTTGATGAAACTTTTAATACATCCATAATATAATACCTCCTAGTAAATTTGTATCCATTTAATTCTATTCACGAAGAAAGGATTTAATGACTTACATTTACTATTGTATCACATTAACTACCTCGAAATTTGTCACTTTATGCGAATTTTCATTTATTTCTATAATTAAACCACATAATTGTTTTTTTCCATGATCCATTGGAATATGACGACAAGGAAGTCCCGTAATAAATTTAGATGTTATCATATTAGGATCTACACCAATGATACCATCACGAGCACCTGTCATACCAAGGTCAGTAATATACATTGTTCCATGATCTAATATATGGGCATCATTTGTTTGAACATGAGTATGAGTACCAGCAATAATATTTACTTTGCCATCAAAGTACAATCCATATGCTATTTTTTCACTTGTTGTTTCACCATGAAAATCACAAATATATATATCACTTTTAACTGTACTTAATAATTTTTCCGTAGCTCTAAACGGACAATCGATAGGTCCATTCATAAAGGTACGTCCTAATACTTGAAAAACAGTAATAGTAATATTATTATATCGAACAGTTACATATCCTTTTCCAGGATTTTCATCTGCTATATTTAATGGTCTAACTAAAGATGTAGCATCTTGAATAAAGTTATGAATATCATTGTTTCGAAATGCATGATTTCCCAAAGTTACAACATTTACATTTTTTTCTAGTAATTGTTTGTAATATGTATGTGTAATACCAGAACCATGAGCTATATTTTCAGCATTAACAATTACAAAATTAATCCCTTTATCTTTTCTTAAAGCAGGTAACTTTTCTTCTAATATGCTGCGGCCCATTGCTCCATATACATCACCAATCATTAATATTCTCATACTTATTATTCTTTCTAACGAGCTGTTTCTTGAACTCGAACTTCTCTTATAACAACTACTTTAATATTGCCTGGATAATTCATAGTTGTTTCAATTTTATTTTTGATTTCACGTGCTAACATATAAGCCTCAGCATCAGTGATTTCATCAGGTTTTACAATAATACGAACTTCACGACCTGCTTGAAGAGCATAGCTCTTATCAACACCTTTAAATTCATTAGTTAATTCTTCAAGTTGTTGTAATCTCTTAATATAATTATCTAAAGATTCACTTCTTGCGCCTGGACGAGCAGCAGATAAAGTATCAGCAGCAGCAACTAAATGAGCAATTACTGTTTCAGCTTCTTTATCTCCATGGTGAGAAGCAATAGCATCAATTACAGTACTATTTTCTCTAAATTTTGTTGCAATTTCAACACCAATTTCAACATGGCTTCCTTCTGTTTCATGGTCAGTTGCTTTACCAATATCATGAAGTAAACCCGCACGACGAGCTAAAATTTCATCTTCACCAATTTCAGCAGCAAGTTTTCCAGCAAGGAATGCTACTTCTTTTGAATGTTGTAAAGCATTTTGTCCATAACTTGTTCTAAAATGAAGACGTCCAATTAATTTAACAAGTTCTGGATGGATTTTACCAATACCAATTTCAAATACTGCTTTTTCGCCTTCTTCACGCATTTCATTTTCAAGTTCTTTTGTACATTTACTAAATACTTCTTCAATTCTAGGTGGTTGAATTCTACCATCAGTAACTAGAATTTCAAGTGTTCTTCTTGCAATTTCACGTCTAACAGGGTCAAAGCATGAAATAACAACTGAATCTGGAGTATCATCAATTATTAGATCTACACCTGTTACGGCTTCAATTGCGCGAATATTACGTCCTTCACGGCCGATGATACGACCTTTCATTTCATCATTTGGAAGTGAAACTACTGATACTGTTTTTTCTTGGACAGTTTCATTTGCATATTGTTGAATAGCATTTGCTAAAATAATTTGTGATTTATTAATGCTTTCATATTTTGCTTTTTCAGTTTCATCTTTAATGTAAATAGCCATTTCCATAGCCATATCTTCTTTAAGTTTATTAAATACTATATCTCTAGCTTCATCTAAACTTAATCCTGCGATTTCCATCAATTTCTTTTCTTGTTCTTCGATTAACTCCTCAATCTTAGTGTTACGTTTTTCAACTTCTACAATACGATCTTCTAATTTATTTTCTTTTGTTATTAAACTAGATTCACGTTTATCTAAATTATCAGAACGATTATCTAAACTAGTTTCACGACGTTCTAATTTATTAGCTTCTTCTTGAAGTTGTTGTTTCTTTTCTCTAACTTCTGCATTATATGCTTCACGTAAAGATTGCACTTCTTTTCTTCCTTCAGAAACAATATCTTTTTGTCTTTTATTTGCTTCTTCTTCAGCATCAGAAATAATCTTTTTCGCATCTTTACCTAATTGTTCATATTTAGCTTCTGTTATATTTTTGCCTTTATTTAGAGCATAAAAATAAGCACATACTGTTCCAGCAGCTAATGCAATAAGAATGAGGAGAAGTCCTAACCATACTGGCATCATTTAATATTCTCCTTTCAATTTTTATTAACTTGTATTTAAATTATATATATAGCTTCCAAGCAAGCATTATAACCCATACTAGTATATTATACCTTATTTAAAGGAAATTGTCAAACGTTTTCCTATATTGTTTTTTCTTTTTATAATTTATTATTCCCACTAATTTAAAAATATTGTAATTAATTTTTCTAATTTCATTTATTAATAAAAGAATTTTTCCTACTATTTTTTAATAACAATCTTTATTTCTTGTTTTATCTAATCATTTTTGATATAATAATTATGGTGATTAAAATGAATAGAGAAATAAAATATCCTAATGGTTCTTCTAAAAAAATAGTAATTCCCGAAACTATTAAAAAGAAAGATTTAAGAAAGTCACATCTTGGCATTGACTTTGAAAGCCTAATAAATGAAAGTAATCAATATTATTTAAATAAAAATTTAGCTTGTATATATAAAAAACCAACTCCTGTTCAAATTGTAAAAGTTGAGTACCCATCACGAAATAAAGCCAAAATTACTGAAGCATATTATCGCATGCCTTCAACCACTGACTATAATGGTATATATAAAGGAAAGTACATAGATTTTGAAGCAAAGAGTTGTCACACAACATCATTTTCTTTCAAGCATATATATGATCATCAAATTAAACATTTGGAAACAGTTAGTAAGATGGGAGGAATTTCCTTTTTATTAATTGAATTTAGTTTATATCATCAAGTATTTTTATTAACTAGTGATAAACTAATTAAGTTATATAATGAATCATTAAATGATGGAAGAAAAAGTATTCCCTATAATTATTTTGTAGAACATGGCTATGAAATTAAACTATCGTTTAGTCCTAAAATTGATTATTTACCAATTATTGATAAATTAATTGAATCTAGTAAAAAAGAAAAATAATATTTCAATAAATTTACAAAATTTTTAATTATTAATGTTATTTAAAAAAGACTAGTTTAAACTAGTCATTTTTATTTTGTTCCGAAGATTCTATCTCCACAGTCACCAAGACCTGGAATGATATAACCAACTTCATTTAATTTTTCATCTTTTGCGGCTAAATAAATATCAACATCAGGATGATTTTGAGTTAAGTTATTAATACCTTCATCAACACCAACTAAACCAATATATGCTATTTTCTTCGCACCTTGTTCTTTTAAAATATTAATAGCTTCAACTGCGCTACCACCTGTTGCAAGCATTGGGTCAACAAGTAATACAACACTGTCTTTAATTGTTTGAGGAAACTTAGCATAATAACGTTCTGGTTTTAATGTTTCTTCATTTCTAAATAATCCAATATGGCCAATTTTAGCTGTTGGAATTAATTTGTGAATTCCATCAACCATTCCAAGACCAGCTCTTAGAATTGGAACAATAACAACTTCACTTGATAATTCATAACCTACTGCTTTAGCAATTGGTGTTTCAATTTGTACTTCTTTAACGGGAAGATCTCTTGTAACTTCATAAGCCATTAATGTTGAAATTTCATTTAATGCTTCTCTAAAATCTTTTGTGTTTGTTTCTTTTCTTCTAATGATTGTTAATTTGTGATCAATTAGTGGATGGTTAAAAATTACTACTTTACTCATAAAATCTCCTTTTTTTATTTATTTTTTAATAAAGCGGCTATGAAATTCATAACCGCTAATTTAATTAATTAAAAAGTTTTTCTCTTACTTTAACTTCTATTTCATTACATAATTCAGGTCTTTGTTTAAATAATTCTTTAACATTTTCACGACCTTGGCCTAATCGTTCGCCATTATATGAGAACCATGCACCACTTTTTTCGACTATATCAGCATTTACTGCTAAGTCTAGAAGTTCACCTTCATGAGAAATACCTTTACCATAAATTAAATCAACGTCTGCCGTTCTAAATGGTGGAGCTACTTTGTTTTTAACAACCTTGATTCTTGTTGTATTTCCTATAGCTTCCGTACCAACCTTGATTTGATCTACTCTTCTAATATCTAATCGAATAGTAGCGTAGAACTTAAGAGCTCTACCACCTGAGGTTGTTTCAGGACTACCAAATAAAACGCCTACTTTTTCACGAATTTGATTGATAAATATCGCTACTGCTTTTGATTTTGCGATTGCACCTGCAAGTTTTCGCATTGCTTGACTCATTAATCTTGCTTGTAAACCAACATGACTTGCACCCATATCACCTTCAATTTCAGCTTTAGGTACTAATGCCGCAACTGAGTCAATTACTATTATATCAATCGCATTACTTCTAATTAATGCTTCTACTATTTCTAATGCTTGTTCTCCATCATCTGGCTGTGATAAAATTAAATTATCCACATCAACACCTAATGCTTTAGCATAAACAGGATCTAAGGCATGTTCTGCATCAATGAATGCCGCATAGCCTCCTTTTTTTTGTGCCTCAGCAATAGCATGAAGTGCAAATGTTGTTTTACCACTTGATTCAGGACCGTATATTTCAATGATTCTTCCTTTAGGATAGCCACCTACCCCAAGGGCTGCATCTAAGGCTATTGATCCTGTAGAAATTACTTCTAGCTTTTCTTGAACATGATCACCAAGTTTCATTATTGAGCCTTTACCATAGTTCTTTTCAATTATTTTGAAAGCCTCAGCTAAAGCCTTTTCTTTGGCAGGATCTTTTGTTGATTCAATATCTTCCATATTGAGTTGTTTAACTTTTCCTTCAGCCATTACAGTTTCCTTTCTAATCTAAAATTATTTAGATTTTTTATTTTTTGATTGTTCCATTAAAACGCCTTTATTCTTAACTAAATAATCCCATCCACTAAAGATTGTCGCAACAAGTGTAGCATAAACTAATATTAAGCCGATGATATCATATACAACAAATCCAGGGTCTGTAGTCTTATGTGCTATACCTAAGAATAAATATATTAAAGTTATAAATTGAATTGTTGTTTTAACTTTTCCCCACATACTTGCAGCAATAACTTGTTTATTTTCAGCAGCCACTAAACGCATACCGGAAATAATAAATTCTCTTGCTAAAATTATTGCTAACATCCACCAGCTAAATAAATTATTACCATAGGCTTTAGATTGATCAAGTAGAATTACAAAGCCAGTAATAACTAATAATTTATCAGCAATAGGATCTAAGAATTTACCGAAGTTTGTTACTAAATTATATTTTCTTGCAATTTTGCCATCTAGAAAATCAGTTAAAGAACCGATAAAGATTAATATTAAAATGATAAAATTGGATATTGTTAATGCATCTACACCATTAAATATTGGTTGATGCCATGCTTCAATTCCATAAACAATCATGATAATAGGAATCAAACACATTCTAAAAATTGTTAATTTATTTGGCAAATTCATAATATCTCACCTAATTTCTTATTTTATATGATTATATCATAAATTGAAGAAAAATGCAAGATATTGAGTTATTAAATATCAACATTCATATAAATAATACGTATAAAAAATATATATTCCATTTTTTAAATTTTTAAAAAGCACCATTAGGTGCTAATTAATTTTATTTTGTATTTTTTCAATTATAGAATCAATTTTACGTGCTACTTTATTGATAAATTTATCTTTAGGTTCAAGTGTTTTAGGCGCATAGTTATTATCTGGCTGTGTAATGTTTTCTTCAAATTCATTTTTAGCTTCATCAAACATCTTATCATAATTATGATATTTTCCTCCTATACTTAATCCCCACAAAAAGCAAACAACAATTAAAAAAATTACTATTATTTTTTTCATAATCTATTCAGTTAACTTATAGTGTAATCCCTCATGTAAAGCGAGATTTATTCCCATCGCAATTATTTTTGATAAATCTTCGATATCTTCATCTACTTCTTTTGGAGTTACCATTAAATTATAACCATTAGGTGATAATACTTCTTGCATTAACGCTCTTTTTTCTGCTTCTGTTAATTTACCGATTTGTCCTAGTAAAAATTCATTAGAATTATTATTTTTAACTTCTTTATTTAAATAATTAATAACATGATTAATTGTATCATTAGTTATGGTGATTGCATCTACAACTGTTGGTACCCCAATTGCAAAGACGGGAAGACCAATACTTTTCATACTTAGTTCTTTTCTTTTATTTCCAACTCCAGAACCAGGGCTAATTCCAGTATCAGTAATTTGAATAGTTCTATTTACTCTTTTTGTTGAATTAGAAGCAAGTGCATCAACAACAATTAAATAATCTACATCAATTTTATCTTTTACCGCTTTAATAATATCAAATGTTTCAATTCCGGTTGTTCCCATAACCCCAGGACTAATCGCACTAACTTCACTAAATCCGTTACTAACACTACCTATCTTAAATAAATGTCTTGTAACAATAGCATTATCCATCACATATGGTCCTAAGGCATCAGGAGTAACATTAATATTACCAAGACCAACTAATAATCCTTTTGTATTTTTTAAAGAATAATGATCAATAAATCTTTTTAAAATATCAGATAAAGCATATTCAATATTTTTACAAATAGTTGCATCATGAAAATCAAGATTAGATAAATCAATTGTATAATATATACCTTCTTTTTTATTAATCATTTTTGAAGATTCTTTTCCAACAATACATTTGTATATTGGTATATCTAATAATTTTTCCTCACTTTGTATTAAATCAGGAAATTCTCTTTGATTTGTTATTACTTCATCATACGCAAGATCTGTACGAACATTCCATTTAATTTGTTCTTTCTTTTTCAAATATATCACCTCTTGATTTATTTTCTCCAAAAATAATTTTTTTATTATTTTTTTTGCATTAATCTATATTTTTTTATTAAATAATGATATAATATATTAAACAAAAGGAGGTAACTTATGGCATTAACCAAAGATGATGATTTAATATATTTATTTACTGGTACATCTGAAGTATTTATCAAAAATAGAATTAAACGTATTCTTCAAAGTTATAGTAAATGTCAGTATACTACTATAAAATATGATATGGAAAATACTAATTTAGCAACTGTTATTAATGATGCTATTACTTTCCCTCTACTTGAAGATTTAAAAGTAATTATTCTTAGAAATCCTTCATTTTTAACAAAGAGTAAGGAAGAGTTAACTCCTGAAGTAAAAGAATTTATCAAATATTTAAAAAACCCATGCGAATCAACAGTGTTAATGATTGATGCAGGTAATATGAAAATAAATCAAAGTAATGAAATTTATAAAACATTAAAGAATGTTGCTTTAATTATTAATTATGATGAATCAGAAGAAATAGAATTAAAAGGATGGGTAATTCGTAGTTTTGCAAGTAATAATATCGAAATTAGAGAAGATGCCTTAAATACCTTTATGACATATTTAAATAATAATCAAGTAAGAATGGAACAAGAAATTGATAAATTATCTACATATGTCGGAAAAGGTGGTGTAATTACTAATGATGATGTTAAAGCAATTGTTGATAAAGACTTATCAAAAGAAGTATTTAATTTAATTAAAGCAATTGTTGACCATAATCACCCTCAAGTATCACAAATCTATGAACAACTAGTCGCAAACTCCAAAGATGTAATGGGAATTCTTGCGATGATTACTAATTCATTTATTGAAATGTTAACTATATATAAGTTATTAAAAATAGGGCATTCTCAAAATGATATTGCTAAATTCTTTAATGTAACACCTGGTAGAGCTTTCTATATGGTTAAAAATGCAAAAAGTTTTAAAATACAAGATTTAGAAAATTATATAAAGAAACTCTCTTTACTTGATTATAAAATTAAATCTGGTCAAATTGATAAAACACTAGGATTAGACTTATTAATTATTCAACTCTAGTAGAAACCTTAAGTATTACTTAAGGTTTTTTTAGGCATTAATAATTAAAGAAAAAGAGCAATAATTGCTTATTACTCTTATTCAAGTTCAAAGGCTCCTGTATATAATTGATAATATTCACCTTTTTCTTCTAATAATTTTTGATGAGAACCTCGTTCAATAATTCTACCATGATCAAGTACCATAATAACACTTGAATTTCTAATTGTAGATAAACGGTGAGCTATTACAAAGACAGTTCTTCCTTTCATTAAAGCATCTGTTCCTTTTTGAACAATTGCTTCAGTTCTTGTATCAATTGATGAAGTTGCTTCATCTAATATCATTACTGGTGGATCCGCAACAGCAGCTCTCGCTATCGCAATTAATTGGCGTTGACCTTGAGATAGGTTAGAACCATTATTTGTTAAATATGTATTATATCCATCCGCCATTTTATTAATAAAGTCATCAGCTCCAGCAAGTTTCGCAGCAGCTATACATTCTTCATCGGTGGCATCTAGCTTACCATAACGAATATTATCTAATACAGTTCCAGTAAATAAATTAGTGTCTTGTAAAACAATTCCTAATGATCTTCTTAAATCTGCTTTTTTGATCTTATTAATGTTGATACCATCATATCGAATTTTTCCATCAGCAATATCATAGAAACGATTTATTAAATTAGTAATTGTGGTTTTACCGGCACCTGTCGCACCTACGAAGGCAATTTTTTCACCAGGATTTGCGTATAGAGTTACATCATGTAAAACTAATTTATCCTCTTCATATCCAAAGTCAACATTAAACATTTGGACATCACCAGTTAACTTTGTATATGACACCGTTCCATCAGCATGTGGATGTTTCCATGCCCACATTCCAGTACGTTCTTTTGTTTCAACGATTTCCCCATTTTCTTCTTTCGCATTAACAAGAGTTACATAGCCTTCATCAACTTCTGATTTTTCGTCTAATAAATCAAATATTCTCTTCGCACCAGCAAGACCCATAATAACTGAATTTAACTGATTAGATATTTGACTGATATTACCAGTAAATTGTTTTGTCATATTTAAGAAAGCAAGAATAATTGTTATATCTAATAATTTTCCTGATAAACTAAAATTAGAAACATTATTATAAACTAATACTGCACCAATAAATGCAACTAATACATATAATACATTACCAATATTATTTAGAATAGGCATTAACATATTCGCATAAGAATTAGCTTTATTAGATTGTTCAAATAAATTATCATTTACTTTATCAAAATCTTTAATAGCTTCAGCTTCATGAGTAAATACTTTAACAACTTTTTGTCCATTCATCATTTCTTCAATAAAGCCTTCTGTTTTACCAATTGCTTTTTGTTGAGCAACAAAGTATTTAGAACTTTTACCGCCAATTAATTTTGTAATTAATGAAATTAATAATACACCACAAACAACAATAATGGCAAGCCAAATACTAAAGTATAGCATAATACCAAATACACAAACAATAATTATACCAGAAATAATAAATTGAGGAATACTTTGAGAAATTATTTGTCTTAAAGTATCAATATCATTTGTATAATAACTCATGATATCCCCATGATTATTAGTATCAAAATATTTAATTGGTAATGTTTGCATATGATTGAACATTTGTTCACGCATTTTCTTTAAATATCCTTGTGTTATAACCGCAAGTAATTGGTTATATATAATTCCTGCTGTAATTGATGCGGCATATAAAGAAGCAAGTAAAATTATTGTTGGCATAATTTGTTCCGATAACTTAGGCCAATCCCAAATTCCTGTTTGTTTAGATACATCAATAGTATTTTTTAATATTTCCAAAATATTTTGCATGAATAATGCAGGAAGAGCAGTTACTACAGCATTTATGGCAATAAACAAAATTGTTATAGGTAATAACACTGGATAATAATGAAATAAAGATTTAATAATTCTTTTTAATACACCTTTATTTTTTGGTCTCTTATTCATTTGTATCACCCACCTTATTTTGTGAATCATATACTTCACGATAAATACTATTATTTGCCATTAATTCTTCATGAGTACCAATTCCATCAACTATACCATTGTTCATAACAATAATACAGTCAGCATCTTCAACACTAGCTATACGTTGAGCGATAATAATTTTAGTTGTATCAGGAATATATGTAGCAAGACCTTTTCTAATTAACGCATCAGTTTTAGTATCTACAGCACTTGTAGAGTCATCAAGGATAAGTATTTTAGGATTTTTTAGTAATGCTCTTGCAATACATAATCTTTGTTTTTGACCACCAGATACATTAGATCCACCTTGTTCAATGTATGTTTCATATCCTTTTGGAAAACTTTGAATAAATTCATCAGCTTGAGCTAACTTACATACATGAATCATTTCATCAAGAGTAGCATCATTTTTACCCCATCTTAAATTTTCAATAATAGTACCACTAAATAATACATTTTTTTGCAATACAACTGATACTTGATCTCTTAAAGTATCTAAATCATAATCCTTAACATTAACACCACCAACTAAAACTTCACCTTCAGTTACATCGTATAATCTTGAAATCAACTGAATTAAAGTTGTTTTAGCACTTCCTGTACCCCCAATTATACCAATAGTTTCTCCCGACTTAATATGAATGTTAACATCTTCTAATATATTTTTACTTGTACCATATTTAAATTTAACATTATTAAAATCTATTGAACCATCTTTAACTTCATATACTGGATTTAAAGGATTGGTTAAACTACTTTCTTCTCTTAATACTTCGTATATACGAGATGCTGATTCAATTGACATTGTTAACATAACATAAACCATTGAAATCATCATTAAGCTCATTAATATTTGATGCCCATAAGTAAGTAATGCTGATAATTGATAATAGTTAACAATTGTAGCTTTACTTGACATAATAAAATATGAACCTGCTGTTAAAATAAATAGCATTACTGAATTTGAACAAAATTGCATAATTGGATGATTCCATGCAAGAATTTTTTCTGCTTTTGTAAAGTCTTTACAAACATCAGTTGCGGCAACATCAAATTTTTCTTTTTCAAAATCTTCACGTACAAATGATTTAACAACACGCATTCCTTTTATGTTTTCTTGAATCGAATTATTTAAATTATCATATTTTTTAAATACTTTTCTAAATAATGGCATTGCTTTTTTAGCAACAATTAATAAACCAAATACAAGGATAGGAATAACAACTAAATAAATAAGAGCCGTTTTACCTCCCATAACAAATCCCATTGTAAATGAAAAAATCAACATAAATGGACTTCTAATTGCTGTTCTAATAATCATCATATATGACATTTGGACATTAGATACATCAGTTGTAAGTCTGGTTACAAGTGATGCGGTCTGAAATTTATCAATATTTTCAAATGAATATGTTTGAATTTTTTTAAACATATCTTTTCTTAAGTTTTTAGCAAATCCACATGAAGCATTTGCACAAAACCTACCCGCTAAAGCACCACATGTTAGTGATAATATCGCCATACAAATTATCAAAATACCATAACTTGCTATTACTGTTAAACTTGCTTCATTACTTAATTCTTCAAATAGCTTAGAAACAAGAAATGGAATTGCACATTCTAAAATAACTTCAAATGATACAATGATTGGTGTTAAAATAGATGGCAATTTATATTCTCTTATACTTTTCGCAAGTGTTTTAATCACATAATCACCCCTTTATTCTATATTTTTTACAATATAATATTATATCATTTTTTATTGAAATGTCAACTAAATACAAAAAATTTATTTTAAAATTCAATACTACTTTTTATATGAATAAATAAAAAGAGTTAATTATGAACATGTTCACCATTAGCTCTTTTTAACATATTTATAATATTCAACATTTGAATATTTATTAGTAATATCATTAATATAATTATAAGTTTCATCTCGTAAAAAGGTTGCATTTTCTTTAATGGATAAATCTTTATTAGGATAAATAGGATTACCAATATAAACTACCATTTGTGGCCTTTTTCTTAGTTTATATATTCCCTTTGGTTTTTGGTATGTAACAGCAACTGGCACACAAGGAACATTATTACTAGCAGCAAAGCGAAAACTTGTATTAGGGAATGGTCTAACCCTAGTATAATATGGCCATATATGGGCTTCTGGATATATCATTAAAGCTTTCTTCTTTTGCATTAATTTAGATATTGTGTTATTTAAATTTTTTAAAGCAAGAGGAGTATCTGGAACGGGAAGTGTACCTAAATCTTTAGTAAGTCGGCGGACAAAAAAGATTGACATCGCATCTTTATTGCCAATTATATATGTTCTTTTAGGAAATGCCAAGAAAACATGACCTAAAAAGGCATCTCTTGCACTTGTGTGATTAGCATACATAATATATCCGGTTTTTTTAAGATGTTTTAATTTTTTCTTTCCCTTTATTTTAATGCCTTGAAATATTTTTCCCTCTATATATAAAATAGGTGCAGCAATTAAATAATATAACAAAAAGCTGATTATTTTTCTAAAGGGATTAGTAATTAGATATTTATAATTTTCATCAATAGTGACATTGAGATTAGTTTTTGTATGAAAGAAATCATCTTTGGTTTCATCTTCATAATAAAAAACTTTAGGATTTTTGTTTTTCATAATTACTTACAGCTTCCTCAAACATTTCTTCCATCTTAGTTATACAGTTTTCAATTTGGAATTGTTTACTATATTCCAAATATTCCTCAGATAAAGCATTCTTAAATTCTTGATGGTCAATTAAATAATCTATTTTTTTCGCTAAATCTGAAGGATTTCCTGCCTCAAATAAATTATATTCATCAAGGGCAAACGCATTAGTAGCTGAACGAGAACTATTCGAAATAATAGGTACTACGCCACAAGTTATTGCCTCAAGACAAGCAATAGCTTCAATTTCAATATCAGCAGGATGAACATACAAATCCGCATTATTTATTAATTCAACTAAATCTTTTTGTGAATAAAAATTTATAATTGGTTTATTTGGTAATGATTCTCCAAGTTTTCTTGTCTTCTTTTCAAGTGGTCCACATCCAGCAATATATAACTGAATATTATCTCTATATTTAGAAAGTTGAATTGCTTTAATTAATAAGTCATGTCTTTTTTCTCGAGAAAGGCGACCAATAGTTAAAATACATATTTTGTTTTCTAATTCCTTTTTTCTTTCTACATTCTTTTTACGATATATTGGTTCAACTCCATTTGATATTACTCTTAAATTCATATCGTATCCATTTGCTTTAACAGTTCTAGCTATAAATTCACTAGGACAATGAACATAAGGAACATTTTTATAAAACTTACGATAAAAGCGACGATAAATAAAATTATTAACCCACTTTACATTTTGCATTTTAACATGAGCTGTTACATTTTCAGCTTGACAGTGACAAGCACTAGTTACAGGAATATTCATTTCTTCAGCAATCTTTAATGCTTTAATTCCTGTTTTAAAAGGTAACATAATATGGACTAAATCAGAACCTTTAATTGCTTCTTCCAATATATCTTTTTTAGGTTTAGCAAGTTCAACTCCATTTTTAGCAACATAACCATTAAAAGGGCCAAATGACCTAGTTGGTAATGTAAAAAATCCTTCTTCATTTGTTTTTAAAGGTGATACCACTTTAACTGTATGACCTCGATCTTTTAAATGCTTAATTAAACGTTTAGTTGTAATGGTTGTACCATTATTTTCTTCACCTAATACATCTGCTACTATTGTTATTATCATAAATTATTTCCTTTCTTGCTTGATTTAATAATTATATCAGTAATTTGATTTAGTAAATTAACAAAAGTTTTGCTATTTTCTTCACCTAATTTTTCAACAACTAAATTAGGAAGTAAATATATATTATCATGTTCTGTAATTAATTTTTCAGCCCCTTTATCAGTAAGCATTACATATCGTTGTTTTAAATTATGAAGTAATGTTGTTTTTTTAATATATTCTAACCTTTCAAGTCTTTTGGTTTCTTTTGTAAGAGCAGGCTTTGACATTTCAAGTTTTTCAGCAAGTTTACTTATGCTTATTGTTTTTTTCTTATAAACTTCATCATAAATTCCTTCTTCTTCAATTGTTAAAAGTAATAAGTAATCACTTGGCGTAATTGTTGAAGTTAAATTTTTAGAAAATAGTTTTTTTATTTTTGTAAAGCCTTTTAATAATTCATCTAATACTACCATTTTAAATCCCCTTTATATATTCATAGATTTTATTTTTAATTTCATCATCATTTAAAGCATAAGCAATTGTTGCCATCACATATCCAGCATGATCACCTATATCAAATCTTTCACCATTAAATTCATAAGCAAAAACACTTTCCATCTTACATGCTTTAATAAAAGCATCTGTTAACATTAATTCATGATTACAATCTATATTTATTTCTTTCAAATATTTAAAAACATTGTTTTTAAGAATATATCTTCCCACTCCAGCAAAGTTCGATGGTGGATTATCTTTAGGTTTTTCCACCATATCAATTACTTTCATATTTGAACTGTTTTCTTCTACTTTTACAATACCATATTTATAACAGTCCTTAAAATCAACTTGTTTTACCCCTATATAATAGGCAGGATATATATGATATTGATTTAATAAGTCACCGATTCCATAAGAAGTATTACCAGATTTTAAAACGATATCATCACCTAAAAGCACACAAAAGTCTTCGTTATTTATATATTTTTCACAACATAGGATTGCATCTCCTAATCCTCTTGGATGTTCTTGGATTACAAAGGTAATCTTAACTTTATGAATTATATCATTTAAACTTTTAAGTGTCGTAGGAATATTGTCTAAATCCTCATAATATTTACTATTGATATCAAAATAATCGATTATATCTTTTTGACATTCATTAATGACGATATATATTTCTTCAATCCCCACAAAATTACATTCTTCAATTAAATACTGAATTGTTGGTTTATTAATAATGGGAAACATTGTTTTACAAATACTTTTAGTAACAGGTAAAAATCTAGTACCTTTACCAGCAACTGGAATAATGGCCTTTTTTATATTATTAGACATTTTAATCCTCCTTATAATTAACCCGGTTAATAATAATTTTACTCTCTTTTTCTTTTTTTGTCAACATAAAGACTATATATACATTATATTAAATTAATTTTTAAATATTATTAAAAACACCTAATAGATGAACTATTAAGTGTTTTTAAAGAATTATGGTTTAATTTAAATAAGAAATTCCATTTTTATCAAATGTCAGACTTGATGAAGATGAAGTAGTAATGTCAGTTTCATTATTACCAAGAACAACAACAAGTGCATTCATTGTATAAGGTATTTTAATGGTTGCAACATCACTTAAACATAGATAATTGTCTTTTGATAAACTAATTGTTTTGGATAAACCAATTGATGAAAAATTATTACAATGAGTGGCTTCACTACTCATTCCCCCTGACATGCCTATTCCTATCACGCATCCACCAGTATACTTATATCCACGTTCAGTATCAAGTGAAGAATCACTTCTGCCATATGATATTATTACCGATTTACCACCACTAAATAAAATGCCTTCATATGAACTTTGACTATTAGAATCTACTCCATCTCCTCCAGCAAATATATATATTATGCCACCATTAATCTCAATACCAATACCGCTAGTTGATGTTGCATTAACTCCATCATCACTTGATAGCACACTAATATTACCACCATTTATAATAACATTAATACCTTCAATACCTTCATAACTATTTACTACATCAATGGTTCCATTATTAATAGTGACTATGCCATCACCATGAATACCATCATCATTAGAATAAAGATTTAAGATACCATTATTTATTATAATATTACCAGTTGGAATATTACCACTTTCTAGTGTTACATCATTATTAGTATGAATGCAATCATCATATGATTTTATATTAATAACACCACCATTTATCGTTATTTCATTATCTGACTTTAATCCCTTAGTTGAATAATCACCTTTATTAGGATTTCCTTCTTGCATACCCCCTGGTCCCATGCCCCCACCAGGTCCCATACTTGGTACAGTTTCATATGTTGTCCAACTAAACGAGCTACTTCCACCAGGTCTGTTAGAACCATATGCAATTGTATCATAATTATTATTAATGCTAAGTTGTGATGATACTTTATAGTAATTACTACTTTGACCTTGAGTTTGTGATGAATTATATATATATACTTTTAAATAACTATATCCTTCAGGTCTATTAATTTCATAATAATAGTATTTTTCTCTCCCCGCATTAACGGTTTTAGTTATACCATTAGAATTAGCCCAAACGCCATCTTCTAAAGTATTATAATAATAAATTGAATAAGAATAATAATTAGAAGTAGATCTAATATAATAACAATTATTATTTACCTTTGTTACTTCCTCAGAATATTCAGAAAATTTATCAGTATTAATATTAATATTTCCACCATTAATAATTATTGAGTGTGCAGCGTCAATAGCATCACATGCGGAATAGATATTAATTGTGCCATCATCAATTATTACATCACCTTTTTGATTATTCTTTTTTGAAAGTGAAGTATTAGATGTTTTTATACCATCACCTTTTCTAGAAATTAATGTTAATATTCCCGATGATATTTTTACTTCATCATTTCCTTTTAAACAGTTATCAACTGAATTTATATATAATGTAACTTTTTGAATTTTTAGATCATCTTTAGAATGAATACCATTATTATTTTTAGAATTAACACTTAAAAATCCGGTTCCTTTAATTTTCAAATCACAAGTACTGTAAATGGCACCTTTAAGTGATTCTTCTTCTTCACGATTATCATATATAAAATTTTCAGTATTTTTCTTTGATGAAATATCAACTTCATTCGCACTTTCAATATATAACGGACAGTTTAAATAACTTGTAAGCGTAAAGTTATCTAATTCAATTTCTAATGAAGTTTCTTCATTAATATTAAAAGTGATACTACCATAATAATTTCCTGTAAAATTATAAACAATAGCTTCACTACTTTCTAGGCTATAAGTAAAAGCGATTTCTCCTGTTTCTTGATTTAATTCATAACTTGAATTAATAGGTAATTCGATTATCATTTCAGAGGTTTCATCATTACTACTATAATTAATTTTTATTTTATTTGAATCAATTGATGTTATCTTATACAAAAGTTCTTGTTCAATAATTTCCCAGTAAAGTGTAATATTTTGAATAGTTTCATCATCCCATTCATAGTTAGTGTTATCTTTTAAAGATATTTCAACTTCATAATTACCAACTTCTTTTTTTGTATTTCCCGTTATATTCATTAAAGATTCATCAAAATTATTTAATTTTACTGTTATATCATTACCTGTATAATAATTATTTGTTTGAATAATTGTAGGCTTAAGCAATTGTACTTTTTCAATTATAAATTGATATTTAACTTCATTACTACCATTTTCAAATTCATACTTACTAGAATCTTTAATTTTAACTATTACTTCATATTCCCCCGCATTAATCTTGTTATTACCAGTTATCGACATAATCGAAGAATCAAATCCTTGAGGTAAATAAGTTATACTTTGACCCGTATAAGTATAAGTTAAACTACTTTTTTGAGGGATATTTAATACAACCTTATCAAGAGTAATTTGATAACTAATAATAACATCATCGGTTGTTAAATCACTCCACATACTATTTACTTTATCTTTTAAACTTATTATAACAAAATATGTTCCACATTCTTTTTGAATATTACCAGTAATACTCATTATATTTTCATCAAAGCCACTTGGAGTAAAAACAATATCTTCACCAGTATAACTAAAGATAGTATTTATCGCTGTTGGTTTTTGATAAAGATTATGTTCTTTTTTATTTCCACATATACAAGTTTTAGAATCATCATATTCATGCGCAGCCTCATCAAATTTATATTCATGGCAATTCTTACATAAATGATAATGATACATATCATCACTAGTCCATTCTTCTTCTTTTTCATGGCCTAAAGAAGAAATGGTTTTTGTTAGTTTTTTCTTGCAATTTTTACAAGTATAAAGCATTTTACCATCAGTAGTACAAGTAGGACTACTAATTATTTCACCATCATCATAGTCATGTTCACCATTGCATTCGTTACTACAACTACATATTGCAAGTAAACAAAAACTAAAGATTAGAATTAATAAAAACTTCTTTCTCATTTTTCTACCTCACTTTATAAAGTAATCATAAAGGTGATTGTCTTTCCATCTTCTGAATATGCTTTTATTTTTCCTTTATGAATATCAACTATCGTTTTAACAACTGAAAGACCTATTCCATGTCCTCCCGTTTGACTATTTCTTGAAGAATCAAGTCTTATAAATCTTTCAAATAATTTATCTAAATTACCAACCGGAATATTACTTGTTGTATTAGATAATTGTAACTTAATATTTCGATTAGTTTTAGATAATGTTAATATTATATTGCCTTCAATATCCGAATATTTTAAAGCATTATCAAGTAATAACTGTAACATTTGTCTAATTAATAATTCATTACCTTTGTAAGAAATATTACTGGAAATATTAAATGAAAACTTTTTATTATTACTTACTAATAATTGTTGATAAGGACTAATTACATCTTCGATTGTCGATGATAAATTAAACTCCGTCATTGGGCAATCAGCCATTGTCTCATCCATTTTAGCAAGTATTACTAATTTATTAGTTAAACTTGTTAATTTATTTACTTGTTCTTTTATTGTTTCAATCCATTCATTATCAGTATTATTATATTCTAATATTTCACAACTACCATTAATAATAGTTAATGGGGTTTTTAAATCATGACTTGCATTAGTTATAAATTGTTGTTGTTTTTGATATGTTCTAGCAACAGGTTTAGTAATAATCATAGAAAAGAAAATTACTAAAACAAGGACTAAAATAATTACCATTAAACTCATCATAATACTACTTTGTAAAAATTGATAATAGATATTTAAACTTCTACTACAATCTAAGAACATATATATAACTTTATCTTCACTTAAATTTACTTTTAAATACCGGTAATTATCAACAAAGCCATTTTCTTTGGTTTTATTATCAATTTTAAGAGCATAATTATAAGCGGATTCAGAATCAATCGAAGCAACGTTTTCAAGATCAATTCTAACTACCTCCTTATTTTTGCTTAAAATTATTGTAAAGTATCTTGTTTCATAAAAAGCCTCAGGATTAGAAAACTCTTCATAATTATTTTTATTTGGTATTCTTAATGGAAATTTCCCATTATTATTTTTCATTATATTTAAGGTTTCATCTGCCTTTGTTGTTATAGCATGATAATTATTAATATTAATTCCACCAATTACCAGTGCTAAAACAATAATAACCGAAAGCATAGCAATACATATAAATTTAATTCTCAATTTTTTGAACATACTACTTCTCCATATTTTAAATATAGTATATCTTTTTTAAATTATATCATCATAACTTAAAATTTAATTAAAAAAATAACCCTCTAAATCAAATTAGATTTAAAGGGTAAATTTTATTTCTTATGCCATTTTATTTAAAGCACTTGCTAAACGAGATTTTTGTCTAGCAACATAGTTTTTATGATTAATACCTTTAGCTAAAGATTTGTCTAATTTTTTACAAGCAAAACTATATGCTTCAGTAGCTTTTGCTTTATCACCAGATAAAAGAGCTGCTTCAAAAGCTTTTACTGCTGTTTTTAAAGATGAATTAAATGATGCATTTAATAATCTTTTTTTGTTATTAGTAATATCTCGTTTCATTTGTTGTTTAATGTTTGCCATTGCTACACCTCCAATGAAATAACATATTTATTATATCATAAAACTTTAGTTTAGTAAAGTAAAGTGATTAATCAATTTATGAATAGATGTTTATTTTTCTTTATACTTAATATTTATATTTCCGGTTGATGTAATTAACTTACATCTACCACCAGTATAGGATTCCGGAACATTTATTTTACCAGTTGATGACTCTACACTAAATATTTTTTCCGATAATAAGGTTCCTTCAATATTTCCAGTTGTTACTTTAACATATATGTCCCCCGCATCAACATCTTCTAAAATTACATTTCCAGTTGACGCGGTAAGATAGATGGAATTGTTAATAATTGTATTTAATAACTTCGTATTACCAGTTTTAGTTTCAATTTTAATTGAAGCAGTATTTACATTATATACGTCAATTTTACCGGTTTTTGAATTAATTATGGTATTACCTAATATCGTAGAATTATTAATAATAATATTACCTGTTCTATTTTCAACTTCTAATTTATTGTCTACGTTGCATGATAATAAAATATTACCAGTTGAATTTTTAACTTTTATATTATCAAAATTAAAACCCTTATTTACTTTAATATCGCCAGTTGAAACATTTATATCTAAAGAACTTATCATATCATTTGTTAAATATATATCAATACTTGGCCTGTTAAAATTGTTAAATAATGTCTCAAATATATTACGATTATCAATTTCTTTTATATATATACTTTCATTTTCTTCTTTGATATCAATTTTTATTTTTTTATATTCATCAAAATAAATTACATTTTCTTTTGATAGATATAAATTTATATTATAAATATCACAATCAACAACTATTTCTTTTGTTACTTCATTAATCTTTATCGATTTATTTTCTTTTGAACTATTATGAATAACCGATAATATAGTATTTAATACTATAAATATTATTATTAAAGTAATAATTATAAGAATAATTATTAATATAATATTATTTTTAACATTAAATCCTTTTAATAGTCCTAAAAATATTGGAATAATAAATACAGTCAATAAAATAAGAATGCCCATTAATAGATTAAATTTTGTATAACAATATATTGATACTAGTAATAATAATGTAATAATAAAGATTCCACCACTATAGATCAATAAAAAGAATTTAGATAAGAATTTATATTTATCAATTTCTAAATATCCTTTTTGTTTTTTAAACATTATTGGGAAAAGCACAATAAAATAACCCAGTAAAACACTAATAGATGCTATCATAAACCAATAATTAGAAAAATATATACTACAAGTCAAAAATAAAATGACTAAACTAACATATGTTGTAATACTAAAAATAACTAGTTTATATTTCGGATAAATCCAAGTTAGGGTTGGACAAAATGAATATGCAACTAAAATTGAAGAAAGAACTATAAAAAACCACGATAGCGTATGAAAGCATGCAATATTTACAATAAAGCAAACTAAAATTCCAAGAATATATGATATATTCATTATCCAAAAAAGAATTTTTTTAAGTTTATTAAATTTATGTGCATCTTTTTTCATTTTCCGATAATTAACATCATTAGTTGATTCAATTAGTTCATGTTCAGTAATATCTAATACTCGACATATATCATGAATTAATGTAATATCTGGATATGTAATTCCCCTTTCCCATTTACTTACAGCACTTTCTGTAATGAATAACAGTTCTGCTAAATCTTTTTGTGAATAATTTTTTTCTTGTCTTTTTTCTTTTATAAATGAACCAAACATTTTTTTTGTCTTTCATTTTAACACCTCCACAAAAATTATAACTATTTATGCAATTTAAGTCAATGGATTGTTAAGCCACCCTTTGTTTAAATTATATTATACCATATTTTAAATATTTAACAAGATTAATACATAATATCTGTTAATGCTATATTTTTTTTAAACCATTTCTTCTTAAAATAAATAGTTCTCTTATTTTTAGTTAGGAGGACTTTTTCTTTTTCATACCTATTTATTGCTATCATATTTGGTAATCCAAAGGTATTTCGGTATCCACTCATGCACACCGCATACTTATAGTTAAGTTTATTTACAAATATACTACTACTTGATGTAAGTGAACCATGATGGGGTATTTTATAAATATCAATATTAAACGTTACTTTATTTAATAAAGTACTTTCTACTTCTTTTTCAATATCTCCAGTAAACAAGATTTTTTTATTAAAAACCGTAGTTTTCATAACGACACTATTATTATTTGGTGAATTATAGTTTTTACTAGGTGAAAGTATCTCAAATACTATATCTTTAAAGATTATTTTATCATCTGCTTTTACTTTGATAATATTGCCTTTATAATTATTTCTTATACATATTTCATAAGTAATTTCATCATATTTACTAATTACAATATTTTTTATTTTAAAGGCTTTAATTAAATAGGGCAGTCTACCATTATGATCACTATCACTATGACTTATAAAAACATAATCTAATCTTTTTATTCCTTTTTTCTTTAAAAATAACTCTAAATCATTATTCACATTTTCACCAGTATCAATTAGAATATTGGCCTCATTAAAGGCTTTTATGATAACAGTACTTTCTCCTTTTGGTAAATCTAAAAAATATATTTCATCGTTCATATTTATGTAACTATAGTTACACCAAATAATAATAATTAAACTAAACAGTATAAAAAAAGATATTCTTATTTTTCCTTTTATTTTATTAATTAGTAATAAAACAATTACTAAATATAATAAATAATATATTACTGGTAAAATGATACTTATACTTGAAAAACTAATATTTAATAAATTGATATTACTTAAAAAAGATGTACTTTTAATAAAGACTGATAATAATAGTTCATAGATAGGACTTAAAAAAGAAAAGATTAAGACAATTATTGAAAATGGTAAAAGAATATAGCTTATAAATGGAATATAAAATAAATTATAGATGATTGATAAGAAATTAATTGTAGGACTAATATTAATAATAATTGGTAACGTAACTAATATACTATTTACACTCATTATAATATTATTTAAAATACTTCCCTTAAATCCTTTAAATTTTAATAATGGACTAATTATAACAAGAGATGTTGAAATAATATAAGTTAAAAGAAAAGAATAATTTACTAGATAATATGGATTAACTAATAATATAAAAATAATTGAAATTATATATATATCTAAACTAGAAAGTAATAATTTATTTTTTTTATTAATGGTAGAAAGTATGAAGGTCAGTAATACCCTTAATATTGAAACCATACCTAATGTTATAAAATAATAAATTATAAAAAAGAAAATAATAATATAATCAATAAAACTAGTCTTTACTTTAAAAAGTTTTAATATTTTAGTAATAATCATTGCGAGTACATTCATATGTAATCCTGATATTACAAATAAATGACCAATACCTACCTTTCTAATATCTTCACTTAATTCTTCACCTAATGTATTTGTTTCACCTACTAACAAAGCTTTTAAAAATGAGGCAGTATTGCCTTTAAATCGTGCATTTAATGAATCATTGATTAATCTATTAAGAGTATATATTGAAACTGATGAATTTATTTTTTTATATTCAGGATTATTAATAACTCCTTTAATATTGTTTTCTTTTAAATAAAGGGAATAATTAAATAAATAGGGAATATGATTGGATTCATTATTACTAAGATTGCCCCTAACATTAATATTATCACCAAGTTTTAATGATTTTGTTTCATCATAAAAAAGATATTTTAAACCATTACATTTAATTATTATTTGATTGCTATTTGTTTTTTCTTTAACAGAAACAATAACTCCTTGTAAGTTTACAGTATTTGATTCTTTTTTATTATATTTTATATATCTAATACCTAGGTTTAATAAAAGAAATAAAAATAGTATTATTGTAACTATTGCATATTTATATGACTTTATAAATAAATATAAAAGATACAAAATAAAGATAATTAAATATAGAATATTAAATCTAATTATAACTAAAAGACCTAATATAACCCCAAGTCCAATTAAATAAAAATTACCTACAAAATCATTAAATCGTAATATTCGCTTTAATCTTTTCAAATAAACCTTCACCAATACCTTTTACTTTTTTTAAGTCTTCAATACTTGTAAATAATCCCATTTCATTACGGTACTTAATAATGGCTAATGCTTTAGAATTACCAATTCCTTCGAGCGTAGTTAACTCTGCTAAACTTGCGGTATTAATATTAATTAAATTAGAAACTGAATTTTTATATGGAATATTAATTAACTGATTACTCTCTATTTTTGATGCTAAATTTATACTATCTAAGTTAGCAAGATTTGTCACTCCCCCAGCAAGATCAATGATATCTTTAATGATGGCATTACTACTAACTTCATATACTCCAGGATACTTTACAGCTCCTTTAATTTCAACAATAACTAATTCTTGATCTAATGTATTAGATGGAGGTATATATATATCTTCATCACTACATCCAACTAAAAGGAAGAACAATAATAAAACTAATATTCTTTTCAAGTATATCACCTCTTTAAAAAATATTACGTATAAAGATTAAAAAATAATGGAATAAAACTATCTTTTATGATATAATTACTTAAGAGGTGGCAAGATGAGACTAAGTAAATATGTAAAAATAAATGGTAATTATACAGAACATGAAGTAAGAACACTATATACTGAAAATAGAATTAAAGTAAATAATAAGATGGTAGACTATTCATGGATAATTAATGAAAATGATATAGTTACTGTTGATGATAAAATACTTACAAAGCAAGATTTAGTTTATTATTTATACTATAAACCAATAGGAATTAGATGTGATATTACATCAACAAATGACTCATATATATCAAATATTAAGATTAGTCAAAAAGTAATGCCCGCAGGAAGACTTGATAAAAATAGTTTTGGTCTTGTTATTTTAACAAATGATGGAAATTATATAAACTATTTAAATAATCCTCTAAATAATATTACGAAAGATTATATAGTTACACTAAAAAATAAAGTAACCGATGAGTTTTTAAATAGTATTACGAAACCTATTATTATTAAAGGTAAACTTACTAAAGAAATGAAAGTTGAATTAATTGATGATTATAATATTAAATTAACCCTAATCGATGGTAAATATCATCAAATTAGACGTAGTGTTATTAATTCTAAAAATAGAGTTATTTCCTTACAAAGAATAAGAATTGGAGATTATGTTCTTGATGGACTAAAACCAGGAGAAATAAAAGAAATAAAAAAAACGCTTATTAATTCTTAATAAAGAACTAATAGGCGTTTTTTTGCTATTTAAATGCTTTAATAGCTTCGCTTGTGCCAACGACAACCCATTTACCAACGCGTTGTACTTCTTGGTCTTCATCTTTATCAAATCCACCTTTTTCATAAGCAGCCTTCGCAGCAGAAGTAGATTCATATAAAGTAGCAAGGATCGCATTACCTTTTTTAAGGTTAATTAATTGATAAGCAGAAACTGTACCACATGCACCATTTTCTTTTACAGAAAAACTAGTAGCAAGAACAACTTCATATCCTTCTTTTTCTAATTTTTTCTTTGCAGCATCAACGTCTTTAGGTGCACATGCAACAAAAGTAAATGCAAATAATAACATTAATGTTACAACTGAAAGTCTTAAAGCTTTTTTCATAATTTCCATCTCCTTTTCTTTTTTAAAGATTATACCACTTTTTTAAAATTAAATCAATTAAATATAACTAGATTACATTTTTATCTATTTAGAATACATTTAATTATTTGAAAAGATTTTTTACTTCTTTAAACATCTTTGATTCATCAACTTTATTTTCATTACCAATTACACAAAGAGCATCATCATTTAATGCTTTTTCAATTAATGGTCTTAAATTCTTTATATCATCAAGAGTTACATTTAATCCTTCATGACGTTCTTGTTTTAATTCTTCATAACTTACGTTTTGAAGGTAAGCTGTAAATGAACGATTACCAATATTTTTAGGACTAAGTGGTGTATCTAGCATACCGATTGCACCAATAATATATTTAGTGATTTCCTCAGGACTAGGGTTAAAGTTATCGATATAATTTAATACATTCATATAAACATCCATCGTCTTATCTAAGTTAGGGTCACGATATGAAACAAAATATACATTACCATTTCTAGTAAAACTATTCATACATCCATACGCACCACCAAGAACTCTAACTTGCATCCATAAATAATCATAACGTAGAGCCATCGCAAATACTTGGAACGCACCTGTATAACGACCAACTTCTTCAAAATTACCTACTCTAGCAACATATTGAACCATTGATGGAGTTTTAAATCCTTCATTTAATTTATTTACTTCAAATTTAAATTCTTCCGTTTTAACTTTATCTTGATATAAAGCATCACTAAAATCTTTTATATAATCTAAATAAGAATCATTAGTACCAGTATAAGAAATAATTAAATTTTCTTTTCTAAAGATATATTTAACGACTTCATTTAAATTCTTAACAACCTCATTCTTTTTCAAATTAAAGTTTAAACATAAATCTTCAACAAATTGATATTGGCTAATTCCATTAACTAGTTCATTATAATAACTAGCACTTCTAATATATGATAAAGCTCGATTTAAAGCACTAACATGCCCACGTCCCATTAACGTCATTTGACGTTGTGATTTATTTTCACCAAGAATTTCTAATAAACGTGCTTCATCATCTAGTTTAGATGAAGTAATGATTTCTTTTAATATTTCAAAAACAAATGGAATATTTTCATATAATACTTTCGTTTCAAATATAAATAATGGTAACACATCATTATTGCCAACAGCAACACATTTAACATCAGGAGTGATTCCACCAGTATTAATATTTATTTCTTGAGATAATAATTGATAGTTATAATTTTTAGTATCAACAAATGTTAAAACATGTTGCAATAAACCAACATAAGGAATTAAATGACTTGGCACACCCTTTGTATTAAAACCAACATTTAAATATGCAATTCCATTAGTATCAACATTATGTTTAATAATTTTAACTGAATCTTTATTTATTTCTTCATTATATAAAGGTAATACTTTATCATCAATATCATCACGAGTTAAAAGTGGAATAGTCGCAAGTTCTTCTTTTGTTGATGGAGTTGCTTGATATTCTTTTAATGCTTTAGTATCAGCCACTAACTTTTCAATTTCTTCTTCAGTTAGACTTGCTTTATAGTTTTCTAGTTTTTGTTTTAATGCTTCTTCATTTTCTTGGCCTAAAGTGTTACTTGGAGAAACTGTAACATAAGCAACATGATTATTTTCTAATAAATACTTCTTAATTAATTCTTCATAGTAATTTGTATTAAGAGCCTCTTTTAATGATTTAAATTGTTCTCTATATTCAAGTCTAGTAAATGGATCATTATCATCATATAGCCAAGTTTCCATAGCATTTAATCCATATACTAAGCCTTTTGGTTCACCATTAAAATCAGATTCAAGATACTTAAATTCATAATAGTTAATAGCTGCTTGTAATGCCTTTTTATCAATACCTTTTGTAACTAATTCATTTAAAGTCTTATTAATAACATCTTTTAAGACTTGTTCTTGTTTACTCTTAGCATCTTTAATTATGATACTAAAGAATGGTTGTAACAATCCACCATCATATATTGATAATACATCACTACCAATCCCCACATCAATTATAGCTTTTTTCAAAACCGCACCAGGTGCATCAAGTAATGCATATGTTAAAATTTGATAAGCTAAATTTAGTTTAGCGTCTTCATATGTTCCAATAACCGCATTATATGAATAATATGTTTTATTCTCAGGGTTTTCATCTTTACCAATTGGATAATAAATTTCTTTTTCAAATGGTTTACTAAATGGTTTTTGATATTCAATTTTAGAATCAACTTTAATAATATCAAATTTAGATAAATACTCTTTATCTAACCATTCAAGTTTTTCTTCCATATTCATATTACCATATAAAATGATATAACTATTTGATGGACTATAAAAACGATGATGGAAATTTTTAAATGCCTCATAAGTTAAATTAGGAATATAAAGAGGATCACCACCAGATTCTACTCCATATGTTGTATCTGGGAATAAAGCATGCATTGATTCTCTCATTACTACTTGTTCAGGACTAGAAAAAGCACCTTTCATTTCATTATAAACAACACCATTATAAATTAAGGGAGCGTCCTTATTTTCTAACTCATAATGCCAGCCTTCTTGTTTAAATATTTCTTCATGAATATATACATTAGGATAAAATACCGCATCCATATATACTTCCATTAAGTTAGCAAAATCTTTATCATTACAACTAGCTACCGGATAAACTGTTTTATCAGGATAAGTCATTGCATTTAAGAATGTATTTAATGAACTTTTTAATAATTCAATAAATGGATCTTTGACAGGGAATTTTTTAGAACCACATAAAGTAGAATGCTCTAAGATATGAGGCACTCCTGTATCATCAGTAGGTGGCGTTCTAAATCCAATTGAAAATACTTTATTTTCATCACTATTTTCAAAAAGTAAAATCCTCGCTCCAGACTTAGTGTGTTTTAAAAGTTTAACATTTGATTTTACTTCATCTATATATTTTTCTTTAATTAATTCATATTTACTCATTAAATCAACCCCTTTTATGTTTATATATATGAACATTATTTATTTTATCATATATCTTATTTATTTTTTTACTTTATACTCTTTTTTATTTTTTATGGAAAAAGGCTCGCAAGCTTTAGCGAACCCTTACTCTCCACAATTTGCGTTTTGACATTCACAATTTGTAGATTCCATTTTATCTTTAAACTTTTGAATTGCTTGTTCAGTTTGACCACTTACACAATTTATGAGCTTGTCAAGGGCTTTTCGATTAGTATAGGCCATCCAAACACCAAATACCGTCATACCCCCTATCAAGAAAGGAACTATAGGTGTTTTCATCATTATCACCTCATTCTTAGTTTAAAGTGCTAAATGCATACATTATATATATTTCATAGTTCTAAACACAGGGAATATTATATGTTCTCCTACTGAATCTCAATAATGTTGTTTAGCATTTATATTATGAGATAATATTTAATTATTATACATTAATTTTTTAAATTCTTCAAAATCACTAGGATTTAATTTACCTATTTCAGTTTCACCTAATGTATCAAAACCTGATAATTCATCATTTATTTTTAAATTAATTTTCTTTTCTTTTGCCTCTTGATGTAAGCATTCAATTATTTTATCTTTTAAAATTGTTTTACGACTATATTCAATTTGTGAAATTCCCATTTTAAGAGCCTTGACATCACCAATTAATACTAGACTATTCTTTGCTCTGGTGACCGCAGTATATATTAATTTTCGTTTTAACATTATATAGTATTTAGTACTAATTGGCATAATAACCAAATCAAATTCACTACCTTGTGCTTTATGAATGCTTATTGCATAAGCAAGACTTAAATCTTCTACTTCATCTAAATTATAGTCAACATAAGTAGAATCAAATGCGACCGTTAATCCACTTATTTTTAAGTTTTTATATTTAAATCTTTCAATAATACCAATATCACCATTCATTACTCCTTTATCTGCTCGATTAACAAGTTGAATAACTTTATCATTAACACGAAGTGACATACCAAGATGTTTTATTTCTCCACTTTCAGTTAAAGGATTTAATAAATTCTGAATTCGATTATTTATTTCTGTTATCCCAATATCTCCCTTATACATGGGAATTAATACTTGAATATCTTTTTTAATATCTTTACCTTTATTAACAGCTTTATTAACAAGGTCAACTACCATTCCTGCTAAATGTTCATTATCAGTAGGAATAAAGGTACGGTCATTAAATTTTTCTAAAATATTTTCAGGAACGACACCATCATTAATGCTATGAGCAAGTTTGATAATACTAGAATTCTCAGCTTGTCGATGAATTTTACTTAATCTTATTGTTTTAATTTCTTTTGTATCAATTAAATCCTTCAATACTTGACCGGGTCCTACCGCAGGTAATTGGTCAACATCCCCAACAATAATAAGTCTTGCATCTTCATGCATTGAAGTAATTAAACGATAAGCAAGTGGTAAATCCATCATTGATGATTCATCAACAATAATTAAACGTGCACTAGTTCTATTATATTTGTTATACGCAAATTTATCACCACCAGTATATCCTAAGAAACGATGGATTGTTGATGTTTCCATATTAGTTGTTTCTTTTAGTCGTTTGGCTGCTCTTCCAGTAGGCGCAAGAATAGCAATTTCATCAGTTAAAGCACTACTATCTTTATTTAGTTTCAAATACATTTTAATAATGGCATGAACAATAGTTGATTTACCAGTACCAGGTCCCCCAGTTACAATTACAAGCGGTTCAGTAAACGCAGAAGTAATGGCCGTCTTTTGTTCAGGATTAAACTTAATTGAACTTGACTTTTCAATTTCATCATATATTTCATCAATCAAAGCTTTATCATAAGTTATCATTTTCTTATCTTTATTTCTTTCACCCTTTAATAAAGCAGCAATTTCTTTAGCAAGTTCTAATTCTTGTGAATATAAGTTATAATCAAAGATTTCATTAGGACTTTCCATATATATCTTCTTTTCATCTTGTAACATCTTTAAAACATTATTAAAATCATCTAAACCGATTTCTTCTAATATATATTCTCTAATTCTTTCAACTAACGTAGTACGAGCAACATAGCTATTGCCTGTATTATAAATTAGTTCTTTTAACATATAACAAGTAAGTGCTTTTAATCTTAATGGACTATTTTTAGGAACACCTAGTTTTAACGCAAATTGGTCATTTTTCTTAAAACCAAATCGGTCTAATTTTTCCATTAAGATATATGGATTTTCTTTTATTTGTTCTAAAACATCACTACCAAATTTCGTTATTATTTTATTTGCGGTATCAATCGTAATCCCATGATCAAGTAAAAAGATAACTGCTTCTTGGTTAAACTTATCACTTAATATACCACTATATATGATTGAACGTTGCTTTGGAGTAATTGCTACTTCATTTAAGACATCTGGATTATGTTTAATTAATTCAATTGCTTCAACACCTAATTTTTCAACAACCATCTTCGCAATTTTAATTCCAATTCCGGGAAATAAATCACTAGATAAATATGCAACTACACCATATGCATTATCGATAGCTTTTCTTGAAAATTTAGTAAATTTAAACTGAAGACCATAGTTTTTATCTTTTACATAATCTCCTTCAAGTTCATATTCTTCACCTTCATAAACAGCACGATCAAAAAATCCAACGACAGTTATATTATTTCCAATTATCTTTTTTTTAACATTCATTGTTTCTTGCTTTTTATAATCTAATTCAAAAAGACAAACGGTATAACCGCTGTCTTGATTGTAATAATGTATCCTCGCAATTGTTCCATTTAATTTTTCACTCATGTTAATATCTCCGTTTTACATCATTCATATAAACTTCATCAATAGTGCCACCACCAAGGCAGTACTCACCATCATAGAAGACACAAGCTTGACCTGGAGTCATTGCTTTTACTGGTTCTTTTGTTACTACTTCAATAGTATGATCATCTAAATATTTAATAGATACCATCACATCATTAGCTCGGTAGCGAAATTTTGCTGATAAAGTATCTGTATTAACTAAAGGAGCATTAATAATATTTACATCTTTAATAATACAACGATTAGCATAAAGTAATTCTTGTTCATCACCTTGTCCAACAATTAATTCATTACGAGCAGCATCTTTTCCAATAACAAACCAAGCTTCACCAGGGCCTCCAATACCAAGGCCATGTCGTTGACCTATAGTATAGTACATTAACCCTTCATGTTTGCCTACTACTTGATTAGATGTAGTTACCATATTTCCAGGTTGAGCAGGAATATAATTTTTAAGGAATTCTTTAAAATTTCTTTCGCCAATAAAACAAATACCTGTTGAATCTTTTTTGGTTGCAACTGATAAATCATATTTTTTAGCAAGTTCTCTTACATCTTTTTTCTCCATTTCTCCAATTGGAAATAATGCTTTTGATATTTGTTTAGATGTAAGTTGTGACAAGAAATAAGTTTGGTCTTTATTAGTATCAACACCTCTTAATAAATAATGTTTATCATGGTCATGAATTACTCTTGCATAATGACCCATGGCAATATAATCAGCACCCATTTCTTCAGCTTTATTTAAGAAACATTTAAATTTAATTTCTTTATTACATAGAATATCAGGATTAGGAGTTCTATTTTTTTTATATTCATCAAGAAAATAAGTGAATACTTCATTCCAATATTCTTCAATAAAATCAACACGGTGTAATTTTATTCCAAGTTTTTCAGCGACTTCGGCAGCATCCTTATAATCTTTTTCTTGAGGACACACATCATCCATTAAATCAGGATTACCTAAAATATCATTATTAACGGCTGAATCCCAGTTTCTCATAAATATGGCTTCTACATCATATCCTTGTTCAAGTAGTTTGATAACACCAACACTACTATCAACACCACCAGATAATCCAATAATAACTTTAGGTTTTGATGCCATTATAATCACTCCTAACTTTCGGCTTTTAATTCTAAAATAGTATCTCGAAGAATCATAGCTTCTTCAAAATTTAATTCTTTTGATGCTTTTTTCATTGCAACTTCTAATTTCTCAATCAAATGTTTACGTTCAATCTTAGACATTTGCTTGAATGATTTTTTATCAATTACATCATTACTTACTTCTTTAGTATCTGGATTAACAATACTTACAGATTCACCAATTTCCTTTATTATAGTAGTTGGCGTGATATGATGTTTAATATTATATTCATTTTGAATTTCTCTTCTTCTATTTGTTTCGTTGATAGCTTTACTCATAGAATCAGTTATGTTATCAGCATACATAATTACTTTACCATTCGCATTACGAGCAGCTCGTCCTATTGTTTGAATAAGAGAACGTTCACTTCTTAAAAATCCTTCTTTATCCGCATCTAAAATACAGATTAAACTAACTTCAGGAATATCTAATCCTTCTCTTAAAAGATTAATCCCTACTAATACATCATACGTTCCTTTACGTAAGTTTCTAATTATTTCAAGTCTTTCAAGTGATTTAATTTCAGAATGAAGGTATGCAACCTTTATACCAACTTCTTTTAAATAAGCAGTTAGATCTTCACTCATTTTAATCGTTAAAGTAGTAATTAAAGTTCTTTCATTTTTCTTTATCTGTTCTTTAATATCACTTAAAATATAATCAATTTGATTTTTAGTTGGTCTTACACTTACAACCGGATCTAAAAGTCCAGTTGGTCTAATGATTTGTTCTACTATCTCATAAGAACGATTTAATTCATAATCACCAGGTGTCGCACTAACATATACTACTTGTTTAATCTTTTTTTCAAATTCATCAAAATTAAGTGGTCTATTATCTAGTGCAGAAGGAAGACGAAAACCATAATCAACAAGGGTTTGTTTACGACTCCTATCGCCATTATACATTCCTCTAACTTGAGGTATTGTAACATGGGATTCATCAATAATCATTAAATAATCATCACCAAAGAAATCAAGTAAAACTGATGGTGTTTCGCCTTCTTTTCTAAGTGATAAATGTCTTGAATAATTCTCAATACCTGAACAACTTCCAACTTCCTTAATCATTTCTAAATCATACATTGTACGTTGTTTAATTCTTTCAGCTTCAAGAGGTTTACCATGTTCATTAAAATATTTAATTCTTTCATTTAATTCATCTTGAATTCTTTTAATTGCTTCTTCTTTTTTTGTATCATTCATGACAAAATGAGTAGCAGGAAAGATATTAATTAAATCAATATTTTTAATTACTTTACCTGTAACAATATCAAATATTGATATTTTTTCTACTTCATCATCAAAAAAAGAAATTCGGATAGCTTCACTATTTTCATAGGTTGGTAATATATCAACATTATCACCTTTTACTCTAAACATACCTCTTTCAAAAGCAATTGAACTATAAATAAATTGCATTTTAACTAATTTTTCAAGTAAAGTATCGCGATTAAGAATTTGGTTTTTTCTAATTGTTAACATTGATTCTTTATAGTCTTCAGGATCACCAATACCATAAATACATGATACACTTGCGACTATTATTGTATCTTTACGTTCTAAAATACTTGAAGTTGCGGCATGTCTCATTTGGTCTATTTCATCATTAATACTTGAATCTTTTTCAATATACATATCCTTACTTGGAACATATGCTTCAGGTTGATAATAATCATAATACGAAATAAAATATTCAACTCTATTTTCAGGAAAAAAATTCTTTAATTCCGCATATAACTGACCAGCTAATGTTTTATTATGTGCAAGAACAATCGTTGGCTTATTAACATTCGCAATTACATTTGCCATTGTAAAAGTCTTACCAGTTCCTGTTGCACCTAACAAAGTTTGTTCTTTAATGCCTATTTGAATGTTTTCAGTAATTCTTTTTATCGCCTCAATTTGGTCTCCCATTGGGCTATACGTTGATACAAGTTTAAACTTTTCCATATTAACTTCTTACATATACTGCCATTTGAGGACGTCTACCATCATATAGAATATCAATAAATTGGTCAGGATGTTCAGTATACATAAATGATACAATATTTGCTGAAACTTTTTCGCCTTTATTTGTTCTAAATTCAATTTTAATTTCTGATTGGCGAACGCCATTTGCATTTTTAGTACGATTTAATTTATATGTCATAACTTCAGCTTTTGCTTTTAATCCACACATCTTTAAATAGTTTTCACTATGGTCTTTTGAAATGCCAGTAATACGTTCCATTATATATGTCATTAAAACAAAATAAATAATTAAGAAAATTAAAACACTAAGCCAAGTTAAAGTTGAATCAGTACCATCTAAACTAATTAAAGGTAAGTTATTTGTAAACACACCTTTAGCAAGCATATTATATAAACTAAATGTGAAAATAAAGATACCAGAAGCAAGGATTAAGCAATCTGTGAAGATAGGTCCAGCTTCAACATTAATTTTAGTACCTTCAAGGTATGTAGGGAAACAGTGGATACGTGAAGTACCAGTTATTTTTGGAAATATAATATTTAATTTTTGACCTACATAATATTGATCATTAAACTCTTTTTGTGTTAACTCATAAATTGATTCAAAAGTTTGTAAGTTACTAGTTGATGTATATTGTACTCTTATATATACTCTCTTTTTTATTTGTCTTACTTCAACAACTTTAGCCTCTAATGATTGAGGGTCAGCCTTAATTAATTTGTTTGTTTGAATTGCTCTAATTAAATTTAAAATTAAATTAAAAACATAAAGTATAGTGAATGCTCCACTAACTACTAAGAAAAGAATATTTGTTGCTATATTCATAATTATCCTCCTATTTATGATATTCTTTGTGATTATTTATCGTAATTGCTCGATAAATTTGTTCTACTAATATTAATCTCATCAATTGATGAGGAAAAGTAAATTTTGAAAATGATAATGCTAAAGAACTTTTGTTCTTTACTTTTTTACTTAATCCATATGAACCACCAATCACAAATGTAATATTTGAATTTCCATAAGTGTACAGATTATCAAATTTACTTGCAAGTTCAATACTAGTCATCATTTTCCCTTCAATTTCTAAAGTTATGACATAATCATTTTGATTAATTTTTTCAAGAATGTTTTCTCCTTCTACTTCAATTACCTTGTTAATATCTTCACTTAGATATTCTTTAACTTCAATAATTTCTATTTTTTCAAAGGCTTTAATTCTTTTTAAATATTCATTAATTCCATCTGTTAAATAATCTTCTTTAATTTTTCCAACACATAAAATTTTAATCATTATTCGACCTCAATTGTAGGAAGTTGCTTATATTGTTCAGCAATCATTAAAGTAAATGGTAAGTTTTCACCAAATACTTTTATTACTTCGTTTTCCGCAAGATTTGGTTCATTACATTCTTCACTAAGATGAGCTAGAATAATATTTTTTGTTTCCTTATTTACAATTTTTGTTAAATAAGATACACAGGATTCATTAGATAAATGACCTTTTTTTGATAATATTCGATTAATTAATACCCAAGGTCTTCTACTTGTCATTAAGAGTTCAACATCATGATTTGATTCAATTAATATTGTATTAATTGATTTTAAAATTGGAAAATACTTTTCAGGTATTACTCCAGTGTCTGTAATAGAAGCAAAGGTTTTATTTGCATCTGTTGATATTTCTTTACATAAAAAGCCATGAATTGCTGCGGAATCATGAGACAAAGCAATAGGCACAACACACATATCTTCAAAATCATATCGACAATCATTTTTTAGAAAAGTCGTATTAAATTGAACTAAACTATTATTATTCTTTTTGTTAAACACATTATAACTAATTTCATCCATATATAAATTAGCTTTTGTTCTTGTTAATAATGAAGTAAGATGCAAAACATGATCAGTATGTTCATGTGATACGAAGATGGCATCTATAGACGATAATTCAACATTTTCTTCTTTTAATCTATTTCTAACTTGAAGAAAACTAATTCCCGCATCTATTAAAATTTTGGTTTTTGGTGTTTCAATATAAGTGGCATTGCCTTTTGAGCCACTTGCTAGTACAATTATTTTCATATGTCATATTCCTTTTTAACATTATGTATTATATCACGATTGCATATTTTTAGCAAACAAAAAAATAAAAAGTATTTAAAGGATGACTTTAAATACTGCTTATTTTTATAATAACTAGAAAAATATTGTAATACTTAATTATCATTTAGATAAAAAATTCATAAATATTACACGTCTTATTAAACAAATATTTCCTATATTTTAAAATATATTATCGTTTTAATATTGATAATTTACAATTCTTTATTTCATTATACTTTGTTATATATTTTGTATTTTTTTGTAAAAAACAAATCCACATTTTTCTTGTACCCTAATTGACCTAATATTATCAACAAAAGCTCCACATACAAGAAAATCAACTTTTAAATTATTGAAACAATAATTAATAACTGCACGAACTGCCTCAGTCATAAATCCATTACCCCAATAATCTTTAGATAAAACATAACCAATTTCTCTACCTAAATAATCTTGAAATTCAGGTAATTCATATTCTTTATATTCTTCTATTCCAATTGAACCAATTGTTTTATTATTATAAAGAATTGCGAAAACCTTTTTAGATTCAATAAAACGCTTTAAAATAGTAAGGCTTTCTTCTTTGTTTTTATGTGGCAACCATCCTGCCATTTGCCCAACTCCATCGACTGATGCATATTCGTAAAAATCATCTAAATCGCTTAATTCAAATCCTCTTAAGGTTAGTCTTTCTGTTTTTATTATTACATTACTAATATCTACTTTAATATTCATTTTATATTCCTCACAAAGTAATTATATAATATTTTAATATTATTAACTATTATATTGCGTTTTTTCTTTAATACCTTGCAAAAAAATAAAAGATGTGATAAAATTAAGAAAAGGGGGAATTTATGATGAATATTCATGAATCTGCTGAAGATTATTTAGAAAGAATTTTAATTTTACAAAAAACAAATGGACGTGTAATATCAATAGATATTGCTAATTCAATGAATTACTCTAAACCAAGTATTTCACGTGCCGTTAAAAACCTAAAAAATAGTGGATATATAAATGTTGATGAATCAGGTAATATCACTTTAACTGATAGTGGGATGGCGATTGCAAGTAGAATGTATGAGCGTCATCTCCTACTTACTAAGTACTTTATGAATTTAGGTGTAAGTGAGGAAGTCGCTAAAATTGATGCATGTAAAATTGAACATGATTTATCTGATGAAACATTTGAAGCTATTAAGCGTCATGCTGCATTAAAAGGGAAAAAAGAATAACTTATTAACTTTAGTCTGATTATTTCAGGCTTTTTTTATATATAAAAAACACTTAATAGATAACTCTATTAAGTGTTTATTTGTTTTATTCTTCTTTTAATGAATTATAAGAATCTTCAATTAATTGAAGTAATTGAGCTTTGATTTGTTCACCATTAGCTCCCCATGAAGTATTTAATAAGTTTGCTTCACATGCTTCTAAAATCTTATTAACAACCTTAGCTTCACTAACACCATTAATTGATAATACATTTTCAATTGCTGGAACATAGTAAGTTGTAATAGCAGTCTTAACAGATGATGTAACAGAAGAATTATCTTTTACATATTTTTCATAATCTTCAAGTGTAGGTTTATAAGTTTTACCACTTAAATATGTATGATCAACAATCTTAGTTAGACTTACTTTATAAGCTACATTGGCATTCTTATCTTCATCGGAAGTATTATTGATAAATAATTCGCCAGAAGTAAAGTTTAATGGAGTATAGTAATTAACTAATGGAGCTTCATCAGCAGATAGAGTTACTGTATAGTTACTATCAACAGCCTTAACTTCTAATACTTTTCTAGTATAGTCTTTATTTTCATAAGCAAATGAAAGATAATCACCAGCAACAATTTCACTCTTTGAAGTTACAAGAACATTTTCTTCAAATGAAACGATATCTTTAGAACTAATAGTATCAATATCAGTCTTATAACGATATCCAGGATCTAAAGATTTACTTGCAAGTTTTTGACTATCAATGTCCCAAGCTTTTTTCCATAAATCTTTAAGAGCAGCTTTTAATGTTTCATTAATTGAAGAAGAATTTGTATAATTTGTTGATGCAATTGCTGTTGCTTTTAATCCAGCTTTCTTATAAGTACCCCAAACAGAGCTTGTGCTTGCTGCAAGTTTATATGCATTTACAGTTTGACTTAATGCAGATTCAAATGTAGTATCTAAATTCTTTTCAGCATTATATAAAGCTTCAGCTTCAGTATAAATCTTATTTAATAGTGCAGTAGATAATGCATCTGTATTTGCGCCTTCACTGTAATGATCAGCAACACCATCTTCATTCTTATCATAGTAAACATAAACGCCTACCATTGATACACTAAAGAATTCATTGAAGATATTTTCCATTTCTTTTTGGATTGCTTCATCATCAATAACTTCAGTTTCTTCATTTGTTTCTTCATCTACAACTTTCTTAGTGTTAGTCCAAATTGTTCTTGCAAGAACATCTTTAGCAGCTTCCATTAAGCTTGAATCCATACTCTTCATAATTTCCATTTCACTATTAACACCAAGGTAATCATGAATGAAATGTTCCCAACCATAAGATGCAGGATAACCATTTGTTGCATATTTACCTTCTTCAAAAGAAGTCTTGAATTGTTGAACATCTGCTTTATAGTATTCATCAAATTTATCTTGGTCTAAAATTTCATCAGTTGTGAAATCAATAACACTGTTATATTCTTTATTAGATAATAATGAATATTGTTGTAAAATAGATAAAGATAGAGCAGAACCATATTGTTTAACTAATTGATCATATAATTGGTCAGCTGTAATGTTAACAGTTTGTCCATTTAATTGATAGCTTGCAACAACAGTTGCACTTTCTTCTGTAGTTTCAGGGAAAGCTTCATAATCAGTAATCTTTAAATTAGAATATGCAGCATTGAATTCAATTACATATTTACTTTCTAAGCCTTCATCATAAATTTTTAAGCCATTTGCTACATGAGCTTCACCTAAAATTTTAGTAATGTAGTATTCACTGATTGTATTTTCAACTAAAGCATGAAGGATATCACTCTTATCAGTTAAATCTTCATATTTAGTAATTCCAGTTGCATCTTCATCAAGTTTTAACATTAAGTAATAACGACTTCCAGCAACAAGTGGACCATGAGTATATGATTTATTTAATTCTACGATATCAGTAGATACTTTAGATAAGTCATATGCTTTTGAAGCAATAACTGAAGAAATCTTACTTAATTCTTTTGATGTATAAACATGAGTTTCATAATCATTACCATATACATTTTTATAAATAGCTTTAAATGCTTCTTCTAGAGTTGCAGGAGTAGCACTTGCATTGTTTATTTCCCAAGTACCATTTAATTTATTAACATTAATACCTACATTTTTCATTTCTTGAAGTGCTTGATATTCACTATCAAAAGTAATAACAATCGCAGTTACTTTTGGACGATTATTAGCTTCATAATAATCTCTCATATCTTCTTCAGAATAATAAGGTTCTTCATTATCTTCATCGTTGTTATATTCTTCAACAAACTTTTTGAATTCTTTAACAACATAATTCATTGTTAAATATGATAACTTATAATATTCTTCTTTATATGTTTCTTCGCTAAAATAACCATTAGCACGCATATTTTCAAGGAATGCATCGTCTGCTTCTTTAATTTGTTCAGCTGTTAAATTTGCTTTATTAGATTTTGTTGAATCATCAGGGTCAGCACCATATTTAATGATTTCATAATTTGTTTCAAAATCTTCTAAGCTATAATGTGAATCAAATTCAACATTAGATACAATTGATTTATTAATCATATCTTCTAAAACATCTAAACCATAATTTTGAACAAGACGATCATATACAGTTTTTCTAGTAACTTTATAGTTACCAATTGACATAAATGTTCCTTCAGGATCTGATACTGTAGGAGAAACTTTTGGATAAGTATCTTCATCATCTTTAGGTTTGCAGCTAACAAATGTAAATACACAAGCTACAACTAATAAACAAGGAAGAATGCGAGATAATAATAATTTAAGATTTTTCATTTTTTTATCCTCCTATTCCTCTATATCTTTTTCACTAACTTCAATGATAGCATCTAAAATTGTTAAGAATTTTTCACTATTAAATTTAACTTCAGCACCATCTTCAGTATAAGTAAATTCACCACTAAATTGAATGTTAGTTTTATTAGCTTTTAAATAATCAATTAAATCTTTTGATAATACTTTTTCACCAGTAAGTTCAGTAATAGCAGTTGTATACCAAGCAGTAATTTTGGCTGTGATTTCCTCATCCATTTCATAATCACTAGTGTATTCAATATCATATTTCTTTAATTCTTCAACAGCTGCTTCATATTTCTTAATCTTATAATCAACAGTTGAATCAGCATATGTTTCAGCATCTTGAACTAAATTATAAATAATGATATCTTTAACTTCTGGAAGATCTTCACGTTCTGTTGTATTTAATGCATAGATTAAATGGAATCCATACATAGTTTCAACTGGTTTAGATGCATAAGCAACATCAAAAGTTCCTTCATCACCATTTTCAACAACTTCTTTATACATTGCTTCTAATTCATCTAAGAACTCTTCTACAAGTGAAGAACTATTATTATATTCTGCTGCTTTTTCAAGTTTTAATACTAAACCAGCTTTCTTGTATTTAGCAAAATAATTATAATTATAAATAGTAGATTCAGCAGTAGGAGCAGCAGTTTCTTCTGTTAATCCTGCTTCATTATATACTTTAACCATTTCTTCAAGTTGAGAATAAGGGCCAGTTTTTGCTGTTTGAGGTAATAATTCTTTAAATAATTCAATTAATTCTTTAGCTAAATCTTTTTGTTCATTTGTCCAATCAGTCTTACTAAATGTATTAAGAGTTTCATCTTTAATTGATTGTTGATTCATTGTTCCATCATAGTTAGTATCAATACCAACAATTAGGTTAACAACATTTAATCCATACCATTCATTATATAATTCTTCCATTTTCTTATAAACATCTGTTGTTTCTGCTCCATCAATAGCAGTAATATCAGAATATAAAGTTTTCTTATAAGCTTTTAATGCTTCTGAATAAGCAGAACCACCAAATGATGAATTAATTAATAATTCTTCATCAGTGAACGCACCAAAGTAATCTTGTTTGAAATTAGCCCATCCATATGATGCAGGGAAGTTAGGAATGAATCCATAATATGATAGATAAGAATATGTAAAATATCCCAGTTCAAAGTTCTTACGGAAATTACCAATTTCACTTGTTAATAATTCACTATAACTATCTTTATCTTTATCACCAGTATAAGGGTTGTAAATAGTATTGAATGTTTTATCAGATACAAGTTTATATTGATTAATTAAATCTACAGAAATTGAAACACTATATTTAGTCGCAAGTTCACTATATAATTCATCAGCAGAAATAGTTACTTTGTTATCACCAACCATGAATTTAGCAACATTAACTTGTTCTTTTTTCTTAGAATCTTCAAATTTATCATAATCAGTTAATTTTAATGTAGATTCAAAGAATTGAGTATATTGATAATCATAAACAGCTTCAATATAACGATCATATATTTCAAGACCAGCATCTTGACGACGTTTATAAATCATTTGGTTAATATAGTTTTCACCACTTTCACCATCTAATAAACTATTAAGTTTTGCTTTTTCAACTTCTTCTTTAATTTCAGATAAATTAGTACCTACTGTTTCTTTAAATTTAATCATTAAGAAATAATAATTACCACATGAAACTGGTTTAACAGTATATGATTTAGCAAATTTAGCTGGATCATCTTCAATTTTTAATTTAGTAGATTCAGTTTTCATATATGTAGCAAGAGTATCATTTATTTCTTTTAATTCTGAATTAGTCCATGTATAATCTACAGCTTCTGTTTCTAATACTTCAACTTTAAATTGCATAAATGGTTCAACTGCTTCAACTGTCCAAGTTTCTTCAGCTTTCTTATCTTCCATGTTTTCTAATTTCTTAATTGTTAATTCATAAGATACTGTTTTCTTATTGTTTTCAGAAAATTCAATTGTTGCTTTTAATGTGAATTTTTCATCAGCAGTAGCTACAGTATGATAAGAAATTTTACCATTTTCTAAAGTAAGATGTTCATTAGTTTCGCCTAATTCCCAAGTTACTTGTGCAGCTTCTTGACCAGTTACTGTAATTGTTTGAGGAAGAACTACATCTCCTTCAACAGTTTTATCTTTAACAGCTGTATTTAATGCATTAACAAGTTTAGTTAAAGTTTTAGAATAACTAACTTCTTCAGCATAAACACTTTCATTAATGCTTTTACCTTGACCACTATATACAGCATTATACATTTTAATAAATGCTTTATATACTTCAGCAGGTGTTAAATAAGCATCTTCTGGAACTGTTGGATTGTCTTTAGCATTGTAATCAAATGAAGAACGAACCCAACCATCATCATCGTCTAATAAAGCACTAGATGTGTTAATTCCAACTTCAGCCATAGCTTTCTTTGCTGCTGCTTCACTAGTAAATGGAATAAAGAATCCATAAACAGTACCTGAATAATTTTCTTCAAAATATGTTTCTAGATCATCATCTGTAAACATTTTTGAATAAGTTGCCTCATCAGTAGAATCTTTTAATTGTTCTTCTAAATATCTACCATATTCAGCTTTAGCCCATTCACGACGTGCATATTGTAATTTATAATATTTACGTAAAACATCCCAAACTTTAGATGCAGTGTTATAAGGATCAGTATCAACATCTGCTTTTTTAAGTAAATTGTTCATTAATAATGAATCAATCATATCTTGGAATTCTTTTTTATTAGATTCCTTAACAGCATCAGAGTCTGTTGTTGCATCTAATGATTTAGATGTAAATACACTTTCAACAATATACTTATCTAAATCAGCTTGATTAACTTGATTCATTTCTTCTTCATAAAGTTTATTATCAACTAATCTCATTAATTCAGAAACACCATATTGTTGTTTCATATAAGTGTATAAACGTTCTTTAGATATTGTTAAATCTTTCGCACCATTTTGGCCTTTAAATACAATAAATGTATCATCACCATTACTTAGTTCTGGAGTTTTATTATTACAACTTTTCGCAGACATTACGATAATAGCAATAATAACGATTAAAACTAAAGCAATAGCCACAGGAAGGGTGCGTTTAACGACATCTTTACCAGTCATTGGTTTTTCACTCATTTTCTTTCTCTCCTTTAATTTAATTTGACTTTATAGTATAAGTCATTATAACAATATTATGATACCATTTTTTTAGAAAAATTACAACTAAAAAATTTCCATTTTTTAAGTAATTTATTCTTTTTTTACTTATTATTTTTCTAATGTGAAATTAATGTGAAATTAAATATACTAGGCTTTTATAATATGCAATAAAATTATTTGTACGTATTATGTATTAGACCTATCCTTAGTTATTAGATTTTACTGGAAGGAGGAAGATTATGAATACAGGTCGTCAAGAATATGGTTATGCTTTTATCTTAGTTTTATTCATTTTATTAGTTATCATCGGCGCATGCTGGGCATTCTAGTAATTAAAAAAACGTGATTATTGGTAATTTCCGATAATCACTTTTTTATATATAGTAAAAAAAACATTAGAATTCAAGTAATAAATATCATATTACTTTCTCTAATGTCTTCTTTTTAACTTGTCCATTTTAATCAAACAGATTCAAGTAAACTTCTTATTTATTATTATAGATTTGGTCGATATATTGTTTTTCGGTTAATGCTTCCGATTGGACCAGTTAATTTACCTTTTTCTGTTTTAACAATTTCCGCAGATATTGCTGTCATTTTCGCATCAGCTAAATCCATAAAATGTAGAGCAAATGCTTCTAACATACCAGGTTCTTTAGGACTTCCATATTCAAGTTCGCCATGATGAGAAGCAATTAAATGGGAAAGAACTTTAACTTCTTCAGTATCTAAAATACCAAGTTCAGTCGCAACTGATGACATCATTTGAAGTCCAATTACAATGTGACCTAACAAATTACCATCTTCAGTATAAACTGTACCATGGACTCCACTTAGTTCTTTGGTTTTCCCGATATCATGAATAATTGTGCCTGCATATAATAAATCCTTACTCATACCTTGATATAATTCTAAATATGTATCAGCAAGTCTTAACATTGTATATGTATGATATGCAAGACCTGATGCATAATTATGATGCATTGACATTGCGGCTGGAAATGTGAAATACTCATCAGCAACTTTACTAATAAGTCTAATAACAATTTCTCTTAGAACTGGATTTTCAATTTTATTGATGTATTTTTTTATTTCAAAGCGAAGTAATTCTTCAGTAATAGGAGCACTACGATAAAAATCATTTTTATTATATTCACCTTCAACAGGCATTCTAATTTCTTTTATAACAAATTGAGCTTTACTTGCATATTCATTAATATGGGCATCAAACTGATATATCTCACCTCTAGTAAGATTAATCTTTTCGACTAAATTAATATCCCAAATTCTGGCATCAATAATAGAATCACCATCAGATAAAGAAGCACTATAATATGCACTTTTATTTGGAGTATAACGTTGTTGAAAAGATTCAACTAAAGCATAGAACGTAACATCTTCACCAATTTTCATTGAATTAAATTTTCTCATTATATCATATTCCTTTCAACTAAAATATTATACTTAGCATTATTAGATACTAATGATTGTTTTACTTTTTGTTTAACTCTTGAAGAAATATCATTTTGTTCTTCTTCACTCATTTCATTAAATCCATCAACCCCACGCATATATATATTATAAAGTTGTTTAAATTCTTCATTATACATTTCTAATAGTTTTTGAACATTAACATTTTGTGAAGTATCTTCTTCTGATGAACTTGTAGACGTATTATCTTCAGGTAATTCTTCATTTTTAATTTGTTCTTCGGTAATTTGTTTTTCTAAATTAATTAGCCTCATAACTTCTTGTCTAATTAAGGCATTACTATTAGGTATTTCTTCATTAATTACTTTACGAATTATAATATCCATAATTTCTGTTATCTTAGTAGAACTTTTATTACCTAACATTAAAATTAATTCTTCAGATGTAAATTTCAAATCTCTACGGTCTCTAATAACTAAAGAACTATCTATTTTCTTAATTTGTTTTGCTTGATTTTTATATCCTCTTTTAACAGTAATCAATATTTGGTTCGCTGATAATAATATCTCACCACCATATTTATATACCATTAATGGATCCACTTTATTTTCTTCAAGCATTTTAACAACTGAAATTACTTGATTGAAATAACTTAACGTTGTATGGTTAAAACATGTATTATTAGGAATACTACCATACATATAATATAGTGAGGCAAATTTTTCTAAAACATTTGTCTTTTTAAATTTATATGCAATTCTTGTTAACCACTTTTTGTAAACAGCATCATATCTAAATAAATCTAAATCAGCCATTTCTAAAATTGCATTACGAGCATATTTGCCATTTAGTATTTTATAAAGAGCCTCGGTTTGTTTATGTGTCGAAACTTCTTCTAAATATTTACAAGCTGCCCTCATTCCTCTTGCTGTTTTAGAATCAAGTTTAAAGTTATATCTTGATATTAGTTCAAAACCACGATAGATTCTTAAAGAGTCTTCACGAAATCTTTTCTTTGGTTTACCAATTACTCTAACAATCTTCTTTTTTAAGTCTTTACCGCCATTAACTATATCAACAACATTATAATTAGTTGTTAAGGCTAAAGCATTTACAGTAAAATCTCTTCTTAAAACATCATCTGTTAATTTTTTTGAATAATGAATATTTTTAGTTTTTCGAGTCGTTACTAATTGCTCATCTCTAAATGTTGTTATTTGAAAAGTACGCCCATTTTCTTTTAATTCAATACAACCCATTTCCGAGAATGTTCCATCAGCATCAGGGAAAATTTCAAGGATTTCACGAGGAGTTGCATTAGTCGCAATATCAATATCTTTAAAAGGTTCACCTAATAAGTAGTCTCTAACAGCACCACCAACTAGATACGCCTCATACATTTTTTCACTAAGTCTTGTAACTATCTCCATACCACGAGTAAAATACTCATATAATTCAATATTTTCAGATTTTAATTTACTTAAATATTTACTTTGAGGTGCCATTTGTACTCCTTTCTTTTAGATATTAAATCTAAATAGCATTATATCGCCATCTTGAACAACATAATCTTTTCCTTCAAGTCTTACTTTACCAGCTTCTTTAACTTTTTGAATAGTACCATATGTCATTAAATCATCATATGAATATGTTTCTGCTTTAATAAAGCCTTTTTCAAAATCACTGTGAATAACACCGGCACATTCTGGTGCTTTCATTCCTTTTTTAAAAGTCCATGCTCTACATTCTTTTTCACCAGCTGTAAAGAATGTACATAAACCAAGTAAATTATATGCTTCCATAATTAAAGTCTCAAGTCCACTTTTTTCAAGTCCTAAGTCTTCTAAGAACATTTCTTTATCTTCCTTACTCAAAGTACTTAATTCTTCTTCTATTTTAGCACTAACCATAACAACTTTTGCTTTATTTTTTGTTGCGTATTCTTTTACTTTTTCAACATATTGATTTCCACATGCTATATCTGTTTCTGAAACATTAGCAACATAAAGCATTGGTTTCATTGTTAAAAATTGATAATTCTTAATAAAGAACTTTTCTTCTTCAGTTAGATCAATTAATCGAGCAGGAATATTATTTAAAAATCCTTCTTGAAGTCTTTTTAAAATATCATATTCCTTAACTGACTCTTTGTCAACTTTCATCATTGCTTTTTTTTCTATCTTCGGTATTCTTTTTTCAACAACTTCTAAGTCAGCAAGTATTAATTCTAAATTAACGGTTTCAATATCATCTATTGGATCTACTTTCCCAGATACATGAATAATAGTATCACTATCAAAGCATCTTACTACTTGACAAATGGCATCGACATCTCTAATATGTGATAAAAACTGATTACCAAGACCTTCACCATGACTTGCTCCTTTAACAAGACCAGCAATATCAGTAAATGAAAATGATGTAGGAACAATACTGCGAGGTTTTACAATCTCTACAATTTTATCTAATCTTTCATCATGTACTTCAACAACTCCAACATTTGGTTCAATGGTTGCGAAGGGAAAATTTGCTGCGTAGGCACCTGCTTGGGTGATAGCATTAAATAACGTCGATTTTCCAACATTTGGTAGCCCAACAATTCCAGCTGTTAAACTCATACTAATTCCTCCTAAATTAAAAATATTAATGTTATTAAAATTATTCTAAGTAATATATTTAAACCAATACTACGATTAGTATACATATATATTGCATTTAATGTTAAATTAAGTACTAATGTTAATATTACTGTTTCTAAAGACATCGTCCAAAGGAAATCCAAAAAAGTAATAAGAAGTGTTGAAACAATAATTATTAATTTCTCACCAAGAAGTGTTTCATCATCTAACATGTCAATTATACGTTTTCTAAGTATTAATTCTTCACAAATTGAAATAAATATCATTGAAAAGAAAAGACCCCATATATTGATACCACCACCATTTGGCAGATACCTTTCACTTCCTGTTAAATAGTCAGTCATATATGAAGGAATTACCTTAGTTACGGATGTTAATTTACTCATTAAGACCATTATGCCAACAACTAATCCCCCAATAACAAGGGAACCCAGAAGTTGATTAAGGCTTCCATTAAAAATTGACTGCTTAAATTCTTTATGATATAACACAAGTAGTATCGTTAAAAATGCTGCACTAGTAATTAATAAACTATTTGCACTGGCAACTGTTTTTATCCAACTCCACTGATATTCAGTCGTTTTAGTATATATTAATGTAATCGTTACTGTGAAAATACCTGTTCCTAAAAATGCTATTGATAAAAACAAAATCATTGCAAGTTTAAATTTTGCCATACTATCAAGTTCAGAAGGTTTTTCTTTCATAATTTTTGCCATTTCCTCACTGTACGTTCCACAATGAGTACAATAATCTTCATTAGGCTTCAAAACTTTAAAACAATTATTACACCTTATTTTCATTTTATTCACATCCCTTTTTTATCTTTCTTATTATAGCACATTTTTTTATAAATTACTAACAAAATGATAGTAATCAATTATTTATTGTAATTTATTTTGTAATATTTTTAAAAAATGGTATAATGTTTTTGGGTGATATAAATGGAAAAATATAGTCAAATAATTATTTTATCAAATGATTTTAATGATAATGAATATGGCTTAATCATAAATAAACCAGTTATTTTAGAAGATGATGTACACCTTTTATGTGAAGGAGAGATTTATTCTTTTGATTACTTAATCTTTACTGATGTAACATTAATCACAAACTTTAAGACATGTAATATTTTAGCCGAAGATAATATTCCAATTACTAATTGTTTATATCAAACTACATTTGAAAATATTTATTATCCCTTAAATTCTGATGTTTATACAGCTATAAAAAATATTCAAGAAAATAATTAGAAATTATTCCCATAATAAATATGGGAATATTTTATTTTGTTTTGTAAATGATAATATAAAGGATGATTACTATGAAAAAAGAACTTATATTAAAAATTACAAAATACTTTGTCGCCTTTTGTACTATTTGTTTTATTGGTATTGTTATTACTTTTTGTATTATTACCTATAACCTAAATTACACTATGCCTCAAATCACCAATATTGAATTATACGATAACAATAATACTAAATATTTAAGTTATAGTAATAATAAAAAGCAATCATATGTAAAACTTGATCAAATCTCTTTATATTTACAAGAAGCATTTATATGTATTGAGGATAAAAGGTTTTATGATCATCATGGTTTAGATATTATTAGAATTGGTGGTGCCTTAGTTTCTAATTTAAAAAATCACGGAATTACAGAAGGTGGATCAACTATTACCCAACAATACGTAAAGACTTTATTTTTAAATAGCGAACAAACATGGAAACGTAAAATTAATGAAGCAATGATTGCGATTAAATTTGAAAGCATTTATACAAAAGATGAAATATTAGAAGGATATTTAAATGCCATCTATTTTGATCATGGTATATATGGGGTAGAAGATGCATGTTTATTTTATTTTGGAAAACATGCAAATGAAATTAATTTAAAAGAAGCTTCAATTATTGCTTCTATTCCAAAAGGACCAACAATTTATTCTCCAATCAAAAACCCCAAGAATAATGAAGAAAGAAGTAATCTGATTCTTCAAGAAATGTTAAATGATGAGGTTATTTCTAAAAAGGAATATGATGAAGCATATTATTTCAAAGCAAAAATTATAGGTATTAATTTAAATAATGAAGCAACTAATGCTCCTTATTTTCAAGATTTAGTAATTAAAGAATTAAATAAATATCCTGATATTTTAAAAGTAGCCTATAAAGGTCTTAAAATATATACTACCTTAGATAATTCCCTTTATAAATCAATGGTTGAGAGTATAAAATATCGTGCCCCAAATAGTGAAATCGAAATAGCAATGTATGCAATGGAACCTTCAACTGGTTATGTTTTATCAGTAGTTGGTGGAAAAAACTATGAAAGTAGTTCATATAACCGCGCAACTAGTAGTATAAGACAACCAGCATCTTCAATAAAACCTTTTTTATATTTAAGTGCTATCGAAAACGGCTTTACCACAGCAACAACTTTTAAAAGTGAAGCCACAACTTTTTATTATCAAGGTAATGCTTATTCTCCAACAAACTATAATCAAATATATGCTAATACCGATATATCCATGTTATATGCAATCGCAACAAGTGATAATATATATGCAATGAAAACACATCTTTTTCTAGGGCCTGATGTTTTAGCATCAACCTTAAAAAGATTTGGATTTTCCGGTAATATTCCAAATGACCTTCCTTCATTAGCACTTGGTACTAAAGAAGTAAGTGTTCAAGAATTAAATGAAGCCTACAATATTATAGCGAATCAAGGATTAAAAGTAGAGCCAACTATTATTACCAAAATAACTACTTTTGATGGTGAAATCCTATATAAAGCAAATCCTAAAAAAGAAAGAATTGCAAGCACTAATGATACCTATTTATTAAGTGAAGCTATGACTTCCGTATTTGATACAAATATAACTTATAATATTAGACCAACAGGAGCGATAATTTCTAGTTTATTAACACATAAATATGCGGGGAAAAGTGGTTCTACAAATACCGATAACTGGATGGTAGGATTTAATCCCGATATAAGCCTTGTCGTATGGACAGGATATGATGATAATAGACAAATAACAAAGCGAAGCGATAAAACATTTTGTAAATATGTTTGGGCAGACGTTATCGAAAGTTATACAAGATACTTACCAAATAACTGGTATGAAACGCCAAACGATATAATTAGTATCAATTTAAATCCCATGACCGGTTTTTATCCATCTTTTAGTGAATATAATAAACCCCTTTATTTTAAGACAAGTAATATACCATGGTATATAAAAATACTTTATAATAACTAAAAAACCAAACTAATAAAGAAATACCTAATCAAGTTTCTTTACAATTTGGTTTTTTTATTTTAAAAATATTCAGGATATTTATTTTTTACAATATCAATAGGAATTGCAAAGCCCATTCCTTCAATTTCTTCATCAGCAAATTTCCAAGTATTAATTCCAATTAAATTACCATTAATATCAAATAATCCTCCCCCACTATTTCCAGAATTAATTGGAGCAGTATGTTGAATATAACTATTAATAACACCACCACCATCATCAGCTTTTCTATTAATAAAACTAATATTACCAATCGTTACTGAATTATAATAAGTTTTTAATTCTTTAGGATGACCAATTGCTATAACAAAGCGCCCTTTTTTTAAATTAGATAAATCATTAATAGAAGCAACACTTAATAATCTTGGTGATACAAATTTTAAAATTGCAAGATCGGTAGTTTTATCATATGTAATAACTGAAGCATTAATTTCTTCATCATATTCACTAAGGTATATTAAATTAGTCGAATTAATACTATCTTTATAACTAACAACATGATAATTAGAAACAACATAATAAATATAATAAGAGCCATCAGTCACACACTTTACAATAACTCCACTTCCAAAACTACTATTAATAAATCCTTTAGACTCGATTCCAACAACTGTTTTATCTGCTTTTTCAACCCCAATAACAAGAGCATCTTCAAAGTCAGTTATCGTAACATTTTCAACATATTCTATTTTTTTGGTAACTATTTCATTAACATATGTCTTTTTACAACTACATAAAAAACATACTGAAAAGATACTAATTATTAATAAATTAATTTTAATTATTTTTTTCATATTTTAAATAATTCCTTTACATTTTCTCTAATAGTACTTGATACAATTTCTAAGTCTACCTTTTTTATTTCAGCGATTTTTTCCACAATTAGTGGTATATATTTAGGTCCATTTTCTTTTCCTCGATAAGGATCAGGCGTTAAATATGGAGAATCAGTTTCTGAAATCAAATCATTAAGTGAAACATCACTAACTACTTCTTTCATATTTCTACCATTCTTAAAAGTAACGGGGCCTGATATTCCTAATTTAAAACCTAAATTAATAAATAACTTAGCCATTTCTTTAGTTCCCGAATAAGAATGCATTACCCCTTTAACATGAGGATATGCATATTTTTTTAATGTTTCATAAGTTAAATTGATAGCATCACGGCTATGAATACTAATTGGTAAATTGTGTTTTTTGGCTATTTCGATTTGTTTAATAAAGGCATATTCTTGTTCTTCTTTAGTTGTTGAATCCCAGTGAAAATCATAACCAATTTCACCAATACCAACTACCTTTTCATTAGAAGCATTTTTATCTAACCATTCATATTCTAAATCGCTATAATCTTTAATTTCCGTAGGATGAAATCCTATAATAGCATAACAATATGGATATTTTTCAGCAATTTCAATTGCTTTTTTTGATGTTTCTAAATCATAACCTACAACTAAAAATAATTTAACATTATTATTTATTGCATCTGTTATAACTTCATCTATTTTTGAGAATAGCTCTTTACTATTTAAATGTACATGAGTATCAACAAACATAATAATTACTCCTATAATATTTTCTAATGATAATTTTATCATTATTATCAACTTATGTCAAGCATCAAACCTTAAATTAAACATGAAAAAAATAAGTCTTTTGACTTATTATTTTTCCTTATGTGATTCATTTAACTCATCAAGTTTTTCTTGAATTCTTGATTTTACTAAATCAGCTAGCTCATTTTTATCTAAATCTTTATATTCTTCATAATATATTGGCTTTAAATAATGAACTTCACATTTAACTTTCTTTAATGAATTTACTCCATATACTTTATATGTATCATAAATAGTAATAGGAAGAATTGGACATTTTGTTTTATATACAAAATGCATACATCCAGTATGGAACTCTAACATAGTGTTTTTATTATCATAGAATATTCCTTCCGGAAATATTAAATAGTTTCTTCCTTCATTAATTTCTTTTTCAACTTCTTTAAATAGTTTCGCAGTTCTTCTTAAATCACCAACTACTATTTTTTTAGCTTCAAGTACATCTAGAAATTGTCTTATAAATAATGCTTTTCCTCGATGTGCATTTAAAACAACAGTACAAGGGTCATCATGAGAATCAATAATTGCTAAAGCATCAAAGCGGCCTTGATGATTAGAATACATTACATATCCAGGAATAGTTGGAATATTTTCTTTTCCATATACATCAATTGTTACACGACTTGCCTTTGATACTTTCTTAACTATTTTCTGACAATAATCATACTTTTCTTTTTCTGTATACTTTTCTTTATGTTTAATTATCTTCTTTAAACCAAAAATATATCTTATACATGAAAGTAAATGGGTGATGATAACTGTATAAAACCTAAGCATTTTATCACCTTAATAATTATTTAGCAATTACTTTATATTTAGTAACACCTAAGATTGTTTCACCATCTATTTGTAAAGCAGTAGGTCTATCAAATTCTACTTCTACTTCATGATTTTCAAAAATATCTATGTGTTTAGTATGTTTTACATGACCACCTTTAAATATTGAAGGGAAAATCATTAATGTTTTAAGTTTACCTGAACCATGGAATACAACAGTAGATACACTATGATCTTTATTTAAACGGTCTTGGTTAGGTGCAACCATCATACCGCCGCCATAGTACTTACCTTTCATTGTAGGAGCAAGCCATACTTTTTTATATTCCTTCGTTTCACCATTTACTGTTATTTTCGCATTAGGTGCTTTAAAATGGAATAATAACCCTTTAATAGCAATACCGGTATAGTTAACTGGTTTTGTTGATTTTTTTCTTTGTTCATCACCAACTTCACAACAGTAACCATCAATACCATAACCAACACCATTAATAAAACGATATTCTTTATCATTAACAATAACAATAGGAAGATTATCTAAATACTGATTTATTTGTATTTTTCTATCTTCTGATTTAACCCCTAAATCATTTAGGAAATCATTTCCAGTTCCAGCTGATAAGAAATATATTTTACAATTAATTGTTAAATTTTTAACATCATTAATGAAATGATTTAATGTTCCATCTCCACCAATTATAACAATTTCATCATCAGAAGTTGTAGTTGACATTAACTTTTCATAATCTACATTTTCAAGTACATTTAGTACTTCATATTTTAATTCATTATCTTTTAAAAATTCATCTAATTTAATTTGAGAACTATTATTATTAGATGTGGGATTATATAATATATAATTCATTTTCTATTCCTCCTTTATACCCAAATCATCAACCATTGTTTTTCTAACTATATCAGAAATTTCATTAGTTGATAAATCTTTAATTTCTTCATAATTTAAGACTTTTAATATTCTCATTTCAACAACTGTTTTCTTCCATGGAAAATTCTTGTGAATATCACTTGTATTTCGCATTGTACAAATAACAATTGGGCATTTTGCTTTTAAAGCTATTTTAAAGCAACCATTATGAAATGGTAATAAACCATCTCCATAATTTCTAGTTCCTTCAGGACTTACACCAATAGACGCGGTATCATTTTCAATTAATTTAATTGCTTTTAAAATTGTTTTTAAACCATTTTTCGCATTTTCTCTATCAATTGGTAAATAACAACTACGTTTAATAAAAGCCCCAGCAATAGGTGCTTTAAAGTTACTAGGTTTAGAAATATGAACTAAATTTGATTTCTTTAATATATATGACTGAATTATAGGATCAAACTTAGAACGGTGGTTAAAAACAAACATATACTTTTTATCACTAGGTATAAGGTCTTTACCTATAACTTTAACTTTAGTTCTAGAATAATCAGTTAGCATTTCCATTGTAAGTGTAAGTAATAGTGAATAAAACTTATTTGGTTTATCATATTCTTTTTTTGTATTTATTGTTAAAGATAAAATACCAATAAATGCAAAATATAACAATATTACTCCTATATAACTTACAATAAACGTAACAATAGGAATCCAAATATCTTCCCATAATGTTATATGTACTAAAAACGAAATAAGAACTGTTAAGAAGATACTTAGTAAGAAAAATAATTTTTTTAACATAAAATTCATCCTCTATATTTTTTTATTATATGTATATATATAGCCATCTTATTATATCATAAATTTTGACATTTTTCAACATCATTACAATAGCATATGTTGATATTTTAAATTTTTTATAAAAAAGAAAAAAAGAATCAATAATATTTTTTCAAAATTTATAATCTTTTTTTGCCTTTAAATTTTTAATCTAATATTTATTGAAGTACAAATATGAACAATTTATCTTCTTTATTTTTATCTCGTATAGAGGAAACAATCCTAAAAAGAAAATATTAAAAAATAATGGAAGTAATAATTATACACCTAATATTTAAAATAGAGAGTTTACACTTCATGTTTTTTTATTTTTAATGATTTATGCCAAGAAATAATATCATTATAAATTATTCTTTCAAACATAACTTTCACCATCAAATATATTATACACTTTTTTATTAAAATTTCATTATACCCTTTATCAAAAATGCTAAAGTTCTGTTATATTTAATTAATTTTGTATTTTATTTAAAGCTAACTTATTTTGTTTATTGATTCAACTTATTAATATTTATTTCCATAGAATTAATTCTCTTATCTCTTATAGGTTCAATTCCGTAGCAACTATCCCTAGGCATATATAACAAAAAGTCTTTTCCACTGTATTTCAAGCAAAACAGTCTATAAAATAAACCTAAAAAAGTCCCTTGTAATATTACAAGAGACTATTTTTTTCAATAAATTAGATTAGTTATCTAATTGTGAAACTGAACCAGCACCAACTGTACGTCCACCTTCACGAATTGAGAACTTAGTACCTTTTTCAACAGCGATTGGGTGAATTAAAGATACATGCATTTGAGTATTGTCGCCAGGCATAACCATTTCAGTACCTTCTGGTAAAGTGATAACACCAGTAACGTCAGTAGTACGGAAATAGAATTGAGGACGATAGTTAGAGAAGAATGCAGTGTGACGTCCACCTTCTTCTTTAGTTAATACGTAAACTTCAGCTTCAAATTCTGAGTGAGGAGTAACTGATTTAGGTTTAGCAAGTACTTGACCACGAACGATTTCGCTACGATCAACACCACGTAATAATGTACCAATGTTGTCACCAGCTTCAGCATAATCAAGTAATTTACGGAACATTTCAACACCTGTTACAACGCAAGAACGAGTTTCTTTGATACCAACGATTTCAACAGTATCACCAACTCTAACTTGTCCACGTTCAACACGTCCTGTAGCAACAGTTCCACGACCAGTGATTGAGAATACGTCTTCAACTGGCATTAAGAATGGTTTGTCAGTTTCACGAACTGGGTCAGGGATGTATTCATCAACAACGTTCATTAATTCAACAATTTTTTCACGATATGCAGGATCGCCTTCAAGTGCTTTTAAAGCAGAACCACGAATGATTGGAGTATCATCACCAGGGAAACCATATTCGCTTAATAATTCACGAACTTCCACTTCAACTAATTCTAATAATTCTTCATCATCAACCATATCACATTTGTTTAAGAAAACAACTAATTTAGGAACACCTACTTGACGACTTAATAAGATGTGTTCACGAGTTTGAGCCATAGGTCCGTCTGTAGCTGCGATAACTAAGATAGCACCGTCCATTTGAGCAGCACCAGTGATCATGTTTTTAACATAGTCAGCATGTCCTGGGCAGTCAACGTGTGCATAGTGACGTTTTTCAGTTTCATATTCAACGTGGCAAGTATTAATCGTTATACCACGAGCTTTTTCTTCTGGAGCACCATCGATTTGGTCATAATCCATTTTTTTAGATAAACCTCTATCTGCAAGAACTGAAGTGATTGCAGAAGTAAGAGTTGTTTTTCCATGGTCAACGTGGCCAATAGTACCAATGTTTACATGGGGTTTTGTACGTTCAAATTTCTCTTTTGCCATAATTTTTTATTTTCCTTTCCTTTTGTTTGTTTCATAAATATTTTATAATAAATATGTTTTTTTTGCAAGTAAAAGTGCTTTAATTATGAACGCTTTTTGATAATTTCTTCACAAATGCTTCTTGGGCATTCTTCGTAATGGTCAAATTGCATTGTATAATTACCACGTCCTTGCGTATTAGATCTTAGGGCTGTTGCATAACCAAACATTTGTGCAAGTGGCACGAAAGCTCTAACTGCTTGCGTTTTACCGCGAGCTTCTTGTCCATCGATACGACCACGTCTTGTACTTAAATCACCGATTACAGTACCAACGTATTCATCTGGAACAACAACTTCAACTAGCATAATTGGTTCAAGTAATGTAGGTTGACATACTTTTGCTGTTTCTTTAAAAGCAAGACCACCAGCAACTTCAAACGCAATTTGGCTTGAGTCAACTTCATGGTAAGAACCAAATACTAGAGTAGCTTTTATATCGATTGTAGGATATCCAGCTAAATTACCATTAGCAAGAGCTCCTTCGATACCTTTTTGAATAGATGGAATATATTCTTTAGGAACAACACCACCAACAGTTTTATCAACAAATTCAAATCCTTTACCCGGATTAGGTTCGAATTCAACTACGCAATCACCGTATTGTCCACGACCACCAGATTGACGAACGAATTTGCCTTGTACTTTGCCTGGTTTTTTAATTGTTTCACGATATGAAACTTGAGGTTGTCCTACATTACATTCAACCTTAAATTCACGTTTCATACGGTCAACAATAATATCTAAGTGTAATTCACCCATACCAGCAATAATTGTTTGACCAGTTTCATGGTCTGTATAAGTTCTGAAAGTCGGGTCTTCTTCAGCAAGTTTTTGAAGAGCAACACCCATTTTATCTTGGTCACCTTTTGTTTTAGGTTCAATAGCAACACTGATAACAGGTTCAGGGAAAATCATAGATTCAAGAATAACTTGAGTCTTTTCATCACACATTGTGTCACCTGTAACTGTATCTTTTAAACCTACTGCAGCAGCAATGTCACCAGCATTAACTTCTTTAATTTCTGTACGATTGTTAGCATGCATTAATAGAATACGACCAATTCTTTCTCTTTTATTTTTAGTAGAATTGTAAATATATGAACCAGATTCTAATTTACCACGATATACTCTGAAGAAAGTTAACTTACCAACATATGGGTCAGTCATAACTTTAAATGCTAAAGCAGCAAATGGTTGATCATCTGTTGATTCAACAATAACTTCATTTCCATCCATGTCATGACCTTTAATAGCAGCAACATCAAGAGGTGATGGTAAATAATCAATAACAGCATCAAGTACTTTTTTAACACCTTTATTTTTGAAAGCTGTACCACAAAGTACTGGGAAGAATTGAACTGATAAAGTAGCAGTACGAATTGCTTTCTTTAACATTTCTTCTGTTATTTCTTCACCTTCTAAGTAAGCCATCATAACATCTTCATCAAAATCAGCGACAGCACTAATTAATTCATCACGATATAGTTCAACATCATCAACCATATCGGCAGGTATTTCAATTTCTTTACCTGCTTCATCAGCATGATTATCATCATATAAGAATGCTTTTTTAGTTACTAAGTCAATAATACCTTTAAAATTACTTTCAGCTCCGATTGGAAGTTGAATTGCATGAGCATTAGCACCTAAACGTCTTTCTAATGATTCACAACTGAACTTGAAGTCAGCACCAGTTTTATCCATTTTATTAACGAATACTAAACGAGGAACTAAATAGTCAGTAGCTTGACGCCAAACAGTTTCTGTTTGAGGTTCAACGCCCGCTTGCGCATCTAAAACCGTAACTGCTCCATCGAGAACCCTTAATGATCTACTTACCTCAACGGTAAAGTCAACGTGTCCTGGGGTATCGATAATATTAATACGGTGGTTATGCCAATAGGCAGTTGTAGCCGCTGAAGTAATAGTTATTCCTCTTTCTTGTTCTTGTTCCATCCAGTCCATAGTTGCGGCACCATCATGTGTTTCACCTATTTTGTGGATTTTTCCTGTATGATATAAGACTCTTTCTGTAAATGTAGTTTTACCTGCATCTATGTGAGCCATGATCCCGATATTACGAGTATTTTGTAATGAGATTTCGCGAGCCATTATTTTTTTCTCCTAATTACCATTGGTAATGAGCAAATGCTTTATTAGCTTCAGCCATACGATGAGTATCTTCACGTTTCTTAACTGATGCACCTACTCCATTTGCAGCATCCATAATTTCTTTTGCTAAACGTTCTTCCATAGTTTTTTCATTACGAAGACGAGCATAATTTGTTAACCATCTTAAACCTAGAGTATATCTTCTTTCTTCTCTAACTTCAACTGTTACTTGATAGTTTGCTCCACCAACACGGCGAGAACGAACTTCTAATTGTGGCATAATATTTTCAAGTGCTTGTTTATAAACATCTAGAGGGTCACGGCCAGTTGTTTTACCAACTTTTTCAAATGCACCATAGATAATTTGTTGAGCAACACCTTTTTTACCATCCAACATAATACTATTAACTAATCTAGTAACTAATACTGAATTATATATTGGATCTGGTAATACTTTACGTTTTGGAACCTGTCCTTTACGAGGCATGATATTTCCTCCTTTCTAATATCTTATCATTTTTTCAAATACATACCTTATTTAGTTTTAGGGCGTTTTGCGCCATATTTAGAACGAGCTTGTTTACGATTTTCAACACCAGTAGTATCCATTGTACCTCTAATGATGTGATAACGAACACCTGGTAAGTCTTTAATACGTCCACCACGGATTAATACAACGCTATGTTCTTGAAGTTTGTGTCCAACACCTGGAATGTATGCTGTAACTTCAATACCATTACTTAAACGAACACGGGCCATCTTACGAATAGCTGAGTTTGGTTTTTTAGGTGTCATTGTAGTAACACGTGTACAAACACCTTTCTTTTGAGGGCTGTTTACTTTAGTTTCTAATTTCTTTAAACTGTTGTAACCAATACCAAGATGAGGTGATTTAGATTTTCTAATCTTATCTTGACGTGCAGTACGAACTAATTGATTAATTGTAGGCATAATAGTTCTCCTTTCTTCCTAAATTAATTATGCATTACCACAGTTCCTGGTGGTTCAATTATGCATAAAATTTAGTCTTGACAATTGCCAAAACTTAACCTCAAATATTATACTCCTTTTGCATGTTTTTGTCAATCGTGATGCTTTTATATTTCAAAATAAAAACTCACGGTGAATTGTAATATCAAATGCAACAAATAAAAAACTGGAAATTAACCCAGTAA
>CAZDPJ010000001.1:0-191367 GCA_964507405.1 uncultured Staphylococcaceae bacterium | reverse complement strand
GTAAAGGTATACTTTTTTTAACCATAATTATTGGATGTATAATTCAATTAAAAATAAGAATTATTAGAGAGGTAGATTATTTATGGCAAAAAAGAGTAGAGAAGAAAAAAAGGCTAGTCGTATAGTTATTAAATGGCGTAAATATGCATTTACTAACTGGATTTTAGCTTTCGAATATCGTGCATTTGGATGGGCTTATTGTGGGAAAGAAGTAGATGTTGTTGACGATGGTTACGAAACAACAATCTATGATGACCGTGCTGTTACTAAACATAAATCACATATCGTTAAACATGCTTGTTTTAAGAGACCTAGAAGTTATCAAAAGAATTTCTTATTCTCTTTACTTGAATTTTTAAGTGGTTTTGTTTCTAGATTTAGAGTTTGGGCTATTAACTTAATTATGGTTCCTATTATTATTGGTGTTATTGCTTTAGTTAGCAGTAGCGAAAGTAGTGGCACTATTTTAGGTGTTATTTTTGGAATTTATGGTGGTTTAATTGGTGCGTCAATTATTTTTGGTATTTTAGGTTTAGTTGTTAGAAAAGCATTTAAACTTGACCAAAAGACTGATGAATTTAATCACAAATATGGTTATCAAGGACAAACTGACTTCATTCTAGAAAATGATGTTAAGTACAACTAAAAAATAAAGTACTATCGTAAAAATATAGATACTTTAATATGAATTATTTTTATTTTTAAGTATCTATCTTTTTATGATAATAAAAAATGGTTTAAAAAGGTATGCCTCTACGAGCTGATCAGTCTATTTTTATATAATTATACTATTACGAGGAGGAATAAATTTATGGCAATAGCAGAAGTTATTAAATTTGAAGGGCCAAGAGATGCCCTTGTGTGGAAAAATCCTGGAAAGGAATATCTAATAAATGGTGATGAAAGTTTTAATGCATTATCACAATTAATAGTTGATGAATTTTATGAAGCAATTTTATTCATGAATGGTAATGCTTTAGATTTATTTAAACCAGGCAGATATACACTTAATTCTCAAAATATTCCACAACTTACAGAAATGTATAATAAACTTACGGGTGGCACTCCGTTTCCATGTAAAGTTTATTTTATTAACAAAACAAATCAATTAGAACTTAAGTGGGGAACTAAAGGTGGAATTACATTAAATGACCCAATTTATGATATTTTCCTACATGTTGGTTGTTGTGGAACAATGGCTGTTCATATTAGTGATGCACGTCGTTTCTTAATTAAATTTGTAGGTAATAAAGATTCATTTGGAAATGATGATTTACTTGCTAATTTACGTGGTATTGTATCATCTCATGTTAAAAATTTCATTTCTAAGATCATGATCCAAGGTCATGTTAGTTTCTTTGATATGAATGCTCATATTTATGATGTTGGCCTTTTAGTTCAAAAAGTATTAAATGACATCGTACAAGAATTTGGTATTACTATAGATTTATTTAATATTGAAGCAATTGATGTTCCTTCTGAAGATTACGCAGCCATTACTAAAGCTAAATCAATGGCTACATCACGTAAAATTCAAGGTTTTACTTGGCAAGAAGAACAAATGTACGCTATTCTTGATGATGCTGCTAAAAATGAAGGTCAATCAGCAAATATGATGGGAACAAGTATGGGGATCGGCATGGGTGCTGGTATTGGTGCTAATATGGGACGTGCCTTTGGAGATATGTCGACAAATGCATTTAATGCTCATAATCAAGGAATGAATCAACCTACAATGGTTAACAATTTCCAAACTCAAGCACCTACATCAAATAATGGTAATGAAAATATCGATGTAAATAATTTCTTTAATCCTCAACCATCACCACAAGCAACGCCAGGAAATAAGTTCTGTCCTCAATGTGGTGCTCCTGCAGCAAGTAATGCCGCATTCTGTATGAAATGTGGAACAAAATTAGTTACAGAAGATGCTTGCCCTAATTGTGGTGGTAAGGTTTCAAATGATGCTATGTTCTGCCCTCAATGTGGAACAAAGTTAAGATAGGAGTTGAATATAATGAAAAAAAGTAAAAATACCAATATAGTTATCGTTGCAGCAATATATGCAATAGTATTTGCTGTATTAAATATTTTAATATTTGTAATATTTAAACCAGGTAATATCGAAAATAAAGTTGCTAAAACTAACTTCTGGGTAACTTATGCTTTCCTTGTAATTAGTTTTGTATTACAAGTCGGCTCACTTTTCTTATATAACAAGAAAACAGGAATTGACTCTGTTTTTATGGGAGTACCTGTATTTGTAATATCAGCTATATTTCTTGGAGTTGAAGCCGTTGTTGCGTTAATATTCTTTACTTTATCTGCATTTAATGTTCAAGTACCAACAACTGTAGTTGTTATCTTCCAATTATTAATTTTAGCCGCATACTTAGTAATAGCACTTCTTGCAATACTTGCTAAAAATCATGTATCTGGTATTAATGAAACAATTAAACATAATGTAACTACAATCAGAAATTTAGAAGCAGATATTAGAATTGCTGCAGAAGCATGTAGCGATGCATCATTAAAAGCTGCTTTAAATAAATTTGCTGATGATATAAGATTCTCAGATCCAATGACAAATCAATATGTTGAAGCAATTGATATGCAATTACAAAATACTGTAATGGAAATTAAACTTGCTTCATATGAAAGCAATAATGAAATGATTGAACCATTACTTAAAAAGGGGACTTTATTACTTAAAGAAAGAAACATGAAATTAGTCAATAGTAAGTAGGTGAAAATATGGGTTCAACAATTACAGGCATGAGATGCAGCGATTGCATGGGTGCTCTTGAATATGATAAATCGCGACAAATATGGTTTTGTCCATATTGTGGCAAAGAATATGAACGTGACCTACACGTTGATAAAGTTCAAATAGATGGGGTAGCAGGTACATTTGATGTAGTACGTGCTACTCTATCTGATATTTCTAAATATGATTTAAATTCTGCAAAAAGAAATTTATCGGAAGCAGAAAGAATTAATCCTAATCATGTTGGTACTATCATTTGTAATATTTGTTATTATTTATTCAGTACCACAACTTCAAAAGAAAAACTAGATCAACAACAGTTTTTAGCAAAAACATCATATTATGCGAAAGAACTAATTGAAGAATATCCTAGTGTTTATGAAGAAGAAAAGAAACTATTTGACTATTTAAATAATCCTGATTTATATGCAGTTTTATATATTGCGTTTAATTCAGTAAATAACAAAGAACGTGAAGCAATAATTTATAATTATCTAACTATTGATTCTATTATTGATGCGAAATTAAATAAAAGTTTATTAACAATAGCACTTAAAAAAGGTAATATTGAAGATGTTAATACAATTGTTAAAAAAATAGATTTAATAGATAGAAAATTTACTTTAAATCAAATATTAAAGCTATATCCTGATTCAATAAAAAAGAGAGAACACATTAAAACATTATTTAGAAAAAATGCTTTTGGTGATCGTGAAATCCCTTTAATCATGGATTATTTAAATACTACTAAAGATTCTGTACAAACGAAGTTTACTTTAATTACTGAGGCATATTCCTTAGATATGAGATTAAATATTACAGAAATTATTGAAGAAGTATTTAAAAAATGTTCAACAGCGAGTGATGCTGATAGTATATTTGATTCATTATCACAAATGAAATTAAAAAGAGATGATGTCCAAATTGTTTTAGATTATTGCTTATCTAAGAATTGCCCAAATGAAGATATTGCAATTAAAGGTTTAACTTATCTAAAAAATAGTGGTGGATTATTTGAAGTAGATGATAATGATATTATTCCATTATTAAAAAGCAATAACTTTTCTAATATTGAACAAATTCATATTGTAAATACAATGTTAGAAAAATTTAATTATTCAAGTAAATCATTAGATAATATTTGTAGTTATGTATTACTTGAATGTAAATATAGCCCACAAGAAAGATTAGAATTAATTACTACCCTTTTAAAGAATGTTAAATCTATAACAATGAAAACATTAAATGATTATGTTTTAAAGGTAAACTACGATAAAACATTAAAAATAAAAGTAATTGAAGAAATCTTTAAACTTGGAATGAACAAAGTATATTTTAATAATTTATTATCAGATTATATGAAGACAAATATTGATTCATTAGAGATTAAATCTTCAATTGTTATTTTCTTTATGAAAAATGGTTTAAAGTGTAGTTCTAATGACTTATCAAGTTTACTATTGAAATATTGTAACTCAAAAGTACCAACTGAATTATTAAATGTTATTATGAATTATCCGGTATCACCTGAGGCTGATACATTAATGAGATATTATAAATCACTTAATGATTTTTCTAATTGTGATAGTGCTTTAGTCGAATATTTATTAAATCATCGAATTACTGTAGATGCTTTACTTATTGAAAAATATTTACTTAATAGTAAAGATGTATCGGTTCAAAAAGCAAATATTTATCAAGTATTAATGAATAATTGTATTAATAAAAACTTTAGTTCAAAACTTTGTTTTACGCATATGGGTAATAGCATTAAAGCAAATATCGCTCAATGCTATTTACTTACATCAACTGATGATGAAGGAAGTAAATTAAAAATAATTGAACATTTAAAATCATATGTTAAGTTGTCTGAAGCAATGATTGTTAATGATAAGTCAATTAAATTTAAAAAATATATTACAGAAAATAAAGAAAAATTAGATAAAAGTATAGACAATTTATGTGAATCATTAGGTGTCTATAAGTTATTTTTCTAGAAAGGATATTAGATAAATGACTCAAGAAGAATATGAACGCCAGTTAGCTGAAGAACAGCGATTAATAAATGAGTATAATCAAGCAGTGGCACGATATAATGCGTTAGTTGAGTTAAATGCTCAATTACAAGTAGAATTACAAATGTCTCAAAGTGCTGCAATCGATTCAATTAAATACTCAAAATCTCTAGCAAAAACATTTATGCCTATTATCAATCATTGTGCTGATGAAGTTGATGATGTAAGGGTAATGCTTGAAAATGTTAGAAATGCAATTATTGAACTTTCTAATCGATATACTACAATAAAAAACGTATCAACTGCTACTAAAAATTTAACGCAATGTGATGATGAATATGAACGTAAATTTAGATTATACAATAAATTTAGAAAAGTATGTCTTGGTTATGTTATTGGTATTGATTCAAATATCATCAGTAATGAAACATTACGTACTACACTTGAAAAGAATTATTTAGCAAATAGTGATTATTGGGTTGCAAGTTGTATAATGGCAACGATGTTATGGGTAAATAATGAAAAAGAAGCTACAATGCGTGCATTAAATACAGCAATGCAAACTGACCCTAAAAAGAGCACAATTTTTTTCCTACTTGTTAATTTACGATTTGGTAGAATTGAAGCTGCTAAACAGTGGTATAACTTATATATGGAATCAATTGATGTAAATGATATTGGTGAAGAATGGCAATATTTATTACAAGCATACTTATATAAGGCATTTGGTCACGATAAAGAGTTTGAAGAAAAAATAAATAAAGAATATGAAAACTTATTAACAGAAGTTAAGAAATATACGCTAAATTATGAAAATGAAGTAGTCAAAAAAGTTTCAACATTCGCTGATGCATATCCACATAATACTAAAAACGAATATGAATTATTAAGTCGTCATTGTTTTGATTATAAGAAATTACTTACTAATTTAACAAATGTTGAAAAATCAATTGAAATTGCTAAATATTATAATAGTATAATTGAAACAAATCCTACTTATCAAACTACATTATCTCGTCGTATTGAAGATATTTTATATAATCTAATAAATGCATATGACGCAGAAGAATATGAAGTTATTAAAAGAATTAAATATAATGAATATGTAATAAAAGCAAAAGGTGATTTAGCAGCCGCATCTAAAATGAGTTTTTTAGATGCCCAACAAGATGGTAAATTATCATTAATTGATTTAATTTATAAATTTGCTTTTGCTAATTTAAATGCAAATATTGATAATCTAGTTAGAAAGTTTGCAATTAAGTTTTTATTAGATAATATTGAAAAAGGATATGAAAACTATCATATTACATGTAAAAATAATGAAATTGAAAGTCCTAAATTCAAAATTGATGGATGTGAATTTAATGCTAATCCATCAACTATTAATGTTGCAAAACAAACATTAAATGCATATTATGATAAATCTAAATCTAAGAAAGTTAAAGAAGATAAAAAACATCGTATATTTGTAATTTTTGCTGGTATTGGTACTTTAGGTATTCTAATATCAATGGCAACAATGATTGTTCCAGCAATTATCGATCCATATAGTAAAGTACACCCTGCTGGTTGGATTTGTTTAATTGTGTTTATGGTTATGTTAGGTGTCTTTACTGCTTTATGTGCTTTAAGACGAAAGAAAATACTTGCAAAATTATATGAGCGTAAAATGGAAAGTTTAAAACTTCTAGAACAATTAATGGCTGAATATAGTCAATATCTAGATGATTATAAAGCAACTGATGAACAATTTATTATTTTACAAGAAACTTTAGAAAAATTTAGAAAGTAGTGGTGAAAAATGAGTAATACCCAACAAATAATTAATGAATTAAATGCGACTATTGGTGGATTTACTGGACATGTGAATGCGAAAGTACAAGAAGTAAATCAAACAACAGCCAAAATTAAAGTTACTGCTGATACTACTCTTGGAGAAATAAAAAAATTTAGAACAAGCATGATTGAAAATGAGCAACAACAAAGTGCTCAAGAGAGTATCTTAAGAATTAATCAAATAATTAGAGAACGTTTCTATGATTATGATACAATCAGAAAAACAGTTCTAGGAGTTGTTAAAGACTTCGATTTAAATTTAGTTCGTAATAAAACTATTGAAGAATTATCAGAAGAATTATGGATTACTAGTTCAAGATATTGGCTATCATATACTTTAATTGCTTTAAGTGCATGGGTAAATGATAACAAAAAACTTGCAAATAACGCCGCAGCTGAAGCATTTAGAACAGATGATGCGAAAACATCTTTATTCTTCTGTTTAACAAATCTACGTTTTGGTAGAATTGAAATAGCTAGAGAATGGTTACAAGAATACTTTAGAACTGTCGTTCCTGAAGATTTACAAGATGAAGCATCAATTATGATTCAAGCATATGTTAATGGTTTATTTGGAATTGATGAACAATTAAGTTATGAAGTACAAAAAGTAATTGATGGTTGGATTGACCAAATTGGTACAGATGAAGGGGTTTCCGTTGAATTAATCAATATGTATGAAACTTACATTCAAAACTTAGCACCAGCCAATACTTTATCAACTTCATATTTAAGTAAATATTGTACTAATTATTCTGAACTTCCTACATCTTATAATGAAGCATTGAAGTTTGATTTACTAATTAAGAAAATTAAAGAAGTTGATGTTCCAAGCTTAATTCAAAATGCCGCAAACTATAAGAAACGTGTAGACTTAATCTTAAAAGATTTAGTTACTAATTATGATGATGAAGAAAAAGAATTAAAAGAACAACAAGAATATTTCCAATTAATTATTGATAATAAAGGAAAAGAAGATGTTGCACAAAAACAATTTGATTATCTAATGAAAGTTAGACATCAAAAACATAACTTTGGTAAGAAATGTGTTCAATGGGCGCTTTATGAAAAGAATGCTGACATTAATGTACAAGTACGTAAATTTGGCTTTAAGAATACTAAAGTATGGTTATTAGATGCAATTAGATTATGGAGTGAATTTTTTGAAAATGCATTCCCTACACAATATAATATTAGTTTTAATATTACATCTGATAAGACATGGTCTTGTGTTAGCAATGGTGAAGACCAAGATGAACAAATTGCTAGTGTTAGAAATACAGTAGAAGCAATGAAAAAGAATATTGTATGGGATAAGAAAGTTAAAGTTCGTTTATCTATCTTTGTTATTTCAACTTTACTTGCTATCGCTGCTTTATTATTCCTTGTTGTAGGTAAAGATGAACCTGGATTTGGTTTAGTTCTTGCTGGTATTTGTGCTGTTAGTATGATTATATTCTTCATACTATGGTTTGTTAGATGGCGTAATGGAGATAAACGTTATAAGACTACTCTAAATAATGCAATGCAAAAGATAAAAGGATGTATGTCAGAGCTAACAGAATATCGTCGTATTTATTACGCAAACCTGGCTAAAAAAGGTGATTTATTTAGTTTAATAGAACATTTATAAGGAGAAAATAATATGGAAAATAATAATGTAAAAGATATCGATACTGGTTTAGCAGATGAATCAACTACTCAAGAAGTTGCAGCACCTGAAGTTGAAAATTTCGCAGATGTTGAAAATGATATGGATTTAACTAGTGATAAAATTGAGGAATTAAATAAAAAACTTCCTTCATGGAGTATTGAACCACCTCATAATTTTGTTAAATAATGAATTCTGATTTTGAATCAAAGAAATTATATTATTATCATGATTGGTTAGATTTATTTAAATATTATGAATCAAATGATTTAAATGAACAATTATATAATAATATAGTTAAACAAAATTTAGGTGATAAAGAAGTATCATTAATTAATTTTAAAAAAGCACTAATTTGCTTTATTAATCACTATCTTAATTATCAGTTTAAAAGATATACAAAAGTAGTGAATCTTCTCTTAGAATTTAATGATGTTAATCAAATTGCAAGAGAAACAATTAAAATTAAAAATAATCTCAAATATTTAACCTTTTTTAATCAATTAGTTTTTTTAGATAAATCTTTTATAAAAGAATTAAATGATTCTTTAAAAGAAAACATTGATTTATTTTATAAACAATTACTAGATAAGGTTAAAGAACAAACAATAGAAAATGAATATGCTTTTGAAATATATTATATATTAAATAAATTCAAGTTTTCATTTTAGAGGTATTATATGGCTAATTTTCAAACATTAAAAAAAGAAATATTAAATTATATACTAGCTAGAATTCCATTAATCATTGTTCAAACATCAGAAAGAGAAAGAGTTGAAAGATTACTTACAGAAATTGCAATGGAAAGTAATATTGATATGGAGTTTTATTCTGATTCTAAACAACTATATAAACCAGCTGGATTATCAAGTAGTCTAGATATCAATAATGATCCAATCGTATATGCAACTGAAATGTTTAAGAAAAAAAGATATGTTACATTTACTATTTATGATGTTAATCATATATCAAATGATAATATATTTAGCCGTGATGTACTAAGTACTATTTATCTTGCACGTGAAAATGTAAATACTTTAATATTAGTTACTGGTGACCCAGTATGGTCAAGACTAATTAGTGTTGGTTTAGTAACTACATTAGATTATCCTGATAATTTAGAAATAGAACATCAAGTTATTGATTTTATTACTAAATATAAAAATAGATATCCAGTTGATTGGAATAAATCTGATATTTTATATGTATCAAGTATTTTAAAAGGTTTTTCAGAAATGCAAATTGATAATATATTATCTGCTGAAATTGCGGTTAATGCTGGACTTTTCAAAAAAAATATCCATAAGTTAACAGAACAAAAAAATAGATTATTTGGAACTATACCTAATGTAGAATATATTGAAGTAGATAATGCCATTGAAGTTTCAGGTTTAGATAATTTAAAAGAATGGTTAAAAGAGAAAAAGAATATCTTTTTCTCACCATATGATGTACTTGCTAAATATGATTTAACATTTCCTAAGGGTATCTTGCTTGCGGGGGTGCCTGGATGTGGTAAATCCTTATCAGCGAAAATGATTAGTAGTCAGTGGCAATTACCATTATTTAAGTTTAATCTTGATACTATTTATGATAAATGGTTAGGTGAAAGTGAACGAAAAATGCAGGATGCCTTAAAGTTTATTGATAATATCGCACCATGTATTTTATGGATAGATGAAATTGAAAAGGCCCTTTCTTCTCAAGAAGGAAGCAATGATACCGGTAAAAGAATTATATCGCAATTTTTGTTCTGGTTACAAGAATCTAAGTCACGTGTTTTCTTAGTTGCAACTGCCAATGATATTTCTCTTTTACCACCGGAGTTATTTAGAAAAGGAAGATTTTCTGAAATATTCTTTGTTGATCTTCCAAACAGAAAAGAAAGAGCATCAACTGTATTATATTATTTAGATAAATCATTACATTATAAAGTAACTACTGAAGAACTACAACAATTAATTGAAATATCTAATGACTATAGTTATGCTGATATCGAAACTGCGATAAAGGAAGTAACGCAAAAGATTATTATTAGTAATGATACTAATGTTAATATTGATATGATAAAAGAAAAATTTAATAAAATAATGCCTATTTCAAAAAGCAATCCTGAAATAATTGAAAAATGTCGTAAGTGGGGGTATGAAAGAGCTGTCCCTGCATCGACAGAAAGTGAGAAATAAATGTATGTCCTCAATAAGTGAGTTACAATCAAAAATAAATCAAATCAATAGTGAAATTAGAGTTGTAGAGGCTGAAAACTCAAGATTAGAAGGAGAAATCAATGCCATTGCCAATTCTGCATATAGTGGTAATTTAACTTTAATTCAAACAGCTAATAATGCTAGAGCAGCTCTTGAAGATAATCGTAATATTATCGATTACTCTGATAATCAATTAAAGAAAACTTATAATGTTCAACTTCAATTAAAAGAAATGTATTATATATTTAAAGATGTTGAAACAGCTAATAAACGTATAAGAATGCTTACTAATAAGTTATACTTTGATTACCGTAACCAAGCTACTGTCCGTAAAATTGTTCGTGGCTTTATGGATAATCTTGACCTTAATATGGTAAAAGATGAGACTATTAGAAAGTCACTTGAAAAAGAATTCCTTCAAGAACCTAATTATTGGTTAGCATATTGTTTGTTAGCAATTATGTACTGGAAAGAAGATAATAAACAAAAAACAGAACAAAGTATTAGTCTTGCTATAGAGAAAAATAAAAAATTAACATCTGTTTTCTTTATGTTATTTAATCTTAAACTTCAACGTGTTATCCCCGCAATCAATTGGTTTAGACAATACCAAGAATGCGCAAAAGTTGGTACCGATAATTCAACTTTCTTAATGTTAATATCTAGTCTTCCAACTCGTATAAATGATGAAAAAGCTAAAGATGAAGTATCTAAGATTTTTTCTGAATATATCAAAAAAGAATTTGATAAAGATATGAGTGATGTAAAGAAAGAAGATATTAATAAAGTAATTACTAATTACTTTATTAGGATGTCTAAAGATGAAACCTTTAAATATAATAGTATTCGTCAATATGTTAAAAACGCAAATACGATGGCTGCTGGCTTATCTGCTGCCAAAGCAAATGCTGACGTACTTAAGTTTATAGAAGATTTAAATAAAGTTCATCTTAATGAAAAAAATATATATCTTGCTAAATACATTGATGAATTAATTTCTGTTCCAAGTGAAGAAGAACAAAAAATCTTAGATGAAATTAATTATAATGAAGAAATAATTGCGACAATGGAGCCTTTAAAACACCTAAATGAAGATGAAAGAGTCAATAGTAGTAGTTTTAAAAAACTTGCTGAAGAAAATCACAAAAAGAAAATGGCTCATGACCATGGTAAATTAAATACAGTAAATGAAGTTATTAATTTAGTTTATATTAATAAAAACCAAGACTTAAATAGTTTAACTAATTGGAATCTATTTGCGTTAACAAAAGACTATACAACCCATGGATATGATTTATATCGAAGTGCTTATCAAGTATTAATTCCTAATGAATATACATACGCTATTAATGACTTTAGTTCTTCAACTAATTTTAATAGTTTAGATGATGAATTAAATAAAAAAGATAAGTTCATTGAAAATAAACTTCAAAGACTTCTTGCAACTGTTAAAGATAGTGGTGCGATTATTAGTATTGTCTTTGGTGGTATTCTTTCAGCCGCATTTATTGCTTTATTAATTCTTGGTTTAATTTTTAAACAAGATACAGCTGCTCTTGGAATATTATTTATTGTTCTTTCTATTTTCGCATTAATTAGTGGTGCTTATTTAATAGTTAAAGGAATTATTACTAAAGTAGTTCTTAATACACGTAAACGCAAAAAATATCGTGAAAATATGGTTAAGGAATCTGCACGACTTGAAGTTACAATTAAAGAATTATTTAAAGAAATTGGTGAATTTAGAACAGAATTTAATGAAGCTGATAATATATCAACATATATATATGAAAGATTATCTAAGATATAATTAAGACCATTAATTTGGTCTTTTTTTTAAAATTCATTACTTAATTTTATTATTATTACATAATGTATATATCTATTTTAATATATATTTTATGTAATTTTTTAATTATTATGATATAATATATTAATGAAAGTGGTGGTAAAATATGCTTATTACATTTAATGATGTTTCATTATCATATACTGACCGTAAAATATTAAATAATGTTAGTTTTACCATTAATGATAATAGTAAGGTTGGAATTATAGGAATAAATGGTGCTGGCAAAAGTACCATCCTTAAATTAATTGTTGGTGAGTTATCTCCTTCTAGTGGTGTAATTTATCGTAAGAATGATTTAAGAATGGGTTATTTATCCCAAAATATTAATTTTTTTGAAAATAATTCGATCTTTGAAGAAACAAAGAGATTAAGTCAAAACATCAATGACTATGAAATATCTAGTATTTTAAATCGTTTTGGTTTAATTCATCATGATAAATTGGTATCTACATTATCTGGGGGAGAGCGTAAAAGACTTCAACTTGCTAGTGTTTTAATAAGTTCTACGGATATGCTTATCTTAGATGAACCAACTAATCATTTAGATATTGCAATGATATCTTGGCTTGAAAAATATTTGGTTAAATATAATAAAGCTCTTATTCTAGTAACGCATGATCGTTATTTTTTAGAAAGAATAACTAGTGAAATTCTAGAAATTGAAAATGGTAATGTTTATTTATATAATACTAATTATACCGGCTTTTTAAGCTTAAAAGCTGAACGTTTAGAATATTTAAAAGCTAATGAAAGAAAGTTATCAGCCATTCTTAAAAAAGAAGAAAAGTGGATAAAGATGAGTCCTCAAGCTCGTTCAACCAAAAGTAGAGAAAGAATTGAAAGATTTAGTGAAAATGAAGAAACATTGAAAGAATTAAGAACAAAGATTAAAGATACAAACAAAGAAATGGAGTTTACTTCTTTAAATAAAAGAATCGGAAAGAAAACAATTATCTTTGAGCACTTCAATTTAGAAGTTGATGGAGTTACGCTTTTAAATGACTTTAATTATAATGTATATCGATATGATCGTGTTGGTATTGTTGGAAATAATGGTTGTGGCAAGACTTCACTATTTAATTCAATTATGAAGTCAAAAGAAGCCGAATTTGGAAAGATTACAATCGGCGAGACTATTCGTATAGGGTACTTTAAACAAAGTGATAAAATAATGGACTCAAATATCAAGGTTATCGATTATTTAAAAGAATATGGTGAATATATTGAAACCCCTACTGGTAAATTAAATGCATCACAACTTCTTGAAAATTACTTTTTTACACCAACAATGCAACAACTTCCTGTATCCCGTTTATCTGGTGGTGAAAAAAGAAGACTAGGTCTTTTAAAAGTATTAATTACTAATCCTAACATTTTACTTTTAGACGAACCTACTAATGATTTAGATATATATACTATTGAAATATTAGAAGATTATTTAGAAACATTTAATGGAGCAGTGTTAGTAATTTCTCATGATCGTTATTTTTTAGATAAAGTATGTAATCATTTATTTATTTTTAATGATAAAAAAATAACTGAATATATGAATACAATTACTGAATATTTAGAACAAAATAGTTTTCTTGTAAAAAAGAAAAAGAAATAGAAAAACCAACAGTAAAAAAAGATATACCAAAATTTACATCGCAAGAGAAAAAAGAATATGACCATATAGAAGAAGTAATCGAAAACTTAGAAATAGAACTAAATAATCTAAATGAAAAGATTAGTTTAGTAGATACTGACTATGAACTTTTAATAAAATTAAATAAGGAAAAAGAAGTAGTTGAAAACAAAATAGAAGAGAAAATGAAAAGATGGGAATATTTAGAAGATATTAATCAAAAAATAATACTATATAAAAAATCTAAAAATTAAAGGAGAATATATATGAATAAAGAAAAATTATTACGTGAATATGCTAGGCTTGCTGTTGAGGTTGGAGTTAATGTTCAAAAAAATCAAATGTTATTTATTAACGCTCCTATTGAGGCAGCCAAACTTGTTGAATATATTGTTGAAGATGCCTATCATGTTGGTTCAAGTAAAGTAGTTGTTAATTGGCAAGATGATTTTTCATCTAAGTTATTCTATCTACATGGTAGTGAAGAAAAGTTAAAAGAAGTTCCAGACTATGTCGTTGATCGTTTAAAATATATTGTAGATAATAATGCCTGTGTTCTTTCTATTTCGTCACCTAATCCAGAGATGTATAAAGATGTAAATCCTAGTATTATAAGTATGGTATCTAAAGCATCAGGTCCTAAAACTAAGTTTTATAGTGACTATATGATGGCAAGTAAAAGCCAATGGGCAATAATTGCATATCCTAATAAAACATGGGCTAAAAAGGTATTTCCTTCTTTAGATGAAAATGATGCTGTTGAAAAGTTATTAGAAGCAATTTTGTATACATCAAGAGTTGATGAATCATCAAGTGCTGTTGAAAACTGGAAAAAACATATCAATAATTTAGATGTACATAATCAAATATTAAATAAATACAATTTTAAATCTCTACATTTTGAAAATAGTTTAGGAACTAATCTCGATATAGAACTTGTTGAAAATCATATTTGGGCAGGTGGTGGAGAATTATCTAGTAATGGTGTATTATTCGCTCCTAATATTCCAACTGAAGAAACATTTACAATGCCTCATAAAGATAAAATTAATGGTACAGTTGTAAGTACTAAACCTCTAAATGTACGTGGTAAATTAATACCAGAATTTAAATTAACTTTTAAAGATGGTAAAGTAGTTGATTTTGAAGCTAAAGAAGAATATGAAACATTAAAACTCCTTCTTGAAACGGATGAAGGAAGCAATAGTTTAGGTGAAGTAGCATTAGTTAGTTATGATTCACCAATATCTAAGTTAAATGTTTTATTCTATAATACTTTATTTGATGAAAATGCTTCATGCCATTTAGCCCTTGGTAATGCTTATTCGATGAACATTGTAGGTGGTACTAATATGGAAGAAGAAGAACTAAAAAAATATGGATATAATGTTTCTAATATCCATGTTGACTTTATGTTTGGTAGTAGTGATATGGAAATAACAGGTACTACAAAAACTGGAGAAAAAATAGCAATTTTTAGAAAGGGTAATTTTGTGATTTAATATGGAAAAAGAATTATTAACCTTTATTAATAAAGCTCATACTTCATATCAAGCAGTAGAAGAGGCAAAAAAGATATTGCTTGATAATAACTTTGTTGAATTAGATTTTGTAAAACCTTGGAAATTAGAAAAAGGAAAAAAATACTTTATTGTAAAAAATGAATCTAGTATAATTGCTTTTACACTTGGTTCAAGTTTAAAAGATGCTTCATTTCAAATCGTAGCATCACATAATGATTCACCAATGTTAAAAATTAAACCAAATGGAGTTATTACTCAAAATGATTACACTAAGTTTAATACAGAAATTTATGGGGGACCAATTTTTACGACGTGGATGGACCGCCCACTTGGTATTTCTGGAAGAGTTGTTGTAAAAGAAAAAGGAAATATTGTATCAAAGAATGTTTCATTTAAAACAACTTCAATTATTCCTAATCTTGCTATTCACTTAAATCGAGAAATGAATAGTAATTATTCCCTAAATCCTCAAGTTGATATGCTTGGATTACTAAGTCAGGGTTCTAGTACTATTAATGATTTAATAAAACAAGAATTAGGTGATGTTGATGTAATTGATTATGACTTATTTTTATATAATAAGGAAGAAGGATGCCTTGCGGGGATGAATAATGAATTTATTCTTTCACCTCGTTTAGATGATTTAGAATGTTATTTTGCTTCTCTTCTTGCTTTTCTAAATAGCAGTAATATAGAAAATATTAATATGTGGGTTGGCTTTAATCACGAAGAAGTTGGATCAAGGTCTAATAATGCTGCTGGCTCAACTTTCTTAATTGATATAATGAATAAAATATTAAAAGAACTTAATTTAGAAAATAATATTCTTGAAATAATGAATCGTTCAATGATTGTATCTGCTGATAATGCCCATGCCATTCATCCAAATCATCCAGAAAAATCAGATCCAACAAATAATGTTAAGCTTAATAATGGTGTAGTAATTAAATATAATTCAAATTTAAGTTATACATCTGATGCCTTAAGTTCTAGTATATTTAAAGTACTATGTGAAGAAGCGAATGTACCTTATCAAGTATATACAAATCGCTCAGATTTAAGAGGTGGAGGAACCCTTGGTAGCATCTTATTAAGTAGTGTTTCAGTAATGTCTGTTGATATTGGTCTTGCTCAACTTGCTATGCATTCAACCTATGAAACAGCAGGAACTAAAGATTTAGAATATATGTTAAATGCCTTAAAAATGTTCTATAGCAAACATATAACATATACTAGTTCTAATAATATAACAGTAAAATAGTTAAGCAACTATTTCCTAAAAAAATAACAAGTAGTAAACTGCTTGTTATTTTAATTATGGAGATAGATTAGAATTGAAACCACACTTGCTAGTGCACTCCAAATAATATAAGGGAGAGTTAAAAGAGTAATTTTTTTATTTACTAATAAAGATTCTAAAGCAATAATTAAAATAGTAATAAAAGTAAATAGTACTAAAATATAAGAGAAAAATAAATTGTGTAGTTTAAAAAATACTGGTGTATATAATGCTTGTAAAAAATAATTAATAACTAAGAAAATTAATATTCTTTTAGTTTCCATATTTCTTTTATTTTTAGGATAAAAGATATAGTATACATCAAAAATTGACATTGTTATATATATTATTATCCACATAACCACAAATAACCATGATGGTAAATGAGGCCCATTTAAAGAATTATAAAACGATGTATCAACGGGAAATAAAAATGATGGTAAAAAGTATAGTAATAAAGATATTACAAAAACAACTAATTTAGGCCAATGCTTCTTCATAATAAAAATTATCCTTTCACCATATTATATTATTTCTTTTAATAAAATATTACTAAATTATGAGTTCATAACAGTACTTATTGTTTGATTTACTTTGGTGATAGGCACATTTTCTACTTTATACCACCCCATACTTTCCATTTGTTTATAAATAGAATTTTGTAAACTTAACATTTCAAATAATGCCTGATTAAAACTTGAATTAACAAAAGGAGTTGTTGATTCAATTGTTCCATTAACTAATAAATTACACATGCTTTTAGCACTTGTTAATAAATTTTCCATATAATATTTGTTATTCATAAATTCACCTACTTAGATAATGTTTGATACAAATTGTTGTAAATTGATGTAAGATAAGATTTTACATCATCTGTAAATTTAATTAATGCATCATCAGTAATAAAAGATGATGCTTCTTCGCATACACAGTCAAAATGTTTTAAATGATTTAAAGCATCTTCTAAATATAATAATTCTTTGTTTGTCATAATTATACCTTCCTTTATATTTATTATGATTGATAATTTAAAATATATACATTATTGATAAATTTATCTATAAATTACCAACATAAATATTTATCAAAATAGTTACAAATCCTTCGCTTTTATGATATAATTTAAATGTGTGGTAAAATAAAATAAAGGAGAATTAAATGAAAAAGACAAACAAATTATTTATTTTAATCATGATGATGATTTTATCAATCTCTTTATTTAGTATATCTTTTAATAAAGTAGAGGCAAGTAATAATTTGCAAGTTATTAAATCATCAACTGGAAGTGATTTGACTTATCGAAATAGTTCAGAAAAAGTATATGGACTATCTGAATATGATTATCCAACAGCTGAATATAGAGCTGTATGGGTTAGTGCTTTTGCTGGTGATATTGGTTCATATATTAATAAAACAAGCTTTATCAATGATGCAACAGCAATTTTAGATAATATGATATCAATGGGGATGAATGCTTTAGTATTTCATGTACGTACACATAATAATGCATTATATCGTTCTGATTTAAATCCACTTGCAACTTTTTTCGCAAATGTTAAATTTGATGAATTTGATCCAATCGAATGGTTAATTACGGAATGTCATAAACGTGGTATCGAATTCCATGCTTGGATGAATCCATATCGTGTTAGTGATTATTATGTAGTTGGAAATTATCCTGAAGGACATCCATGTAATACACCTAGTTTATTATTAAAAAATTCTTCAGGAGCAACTATTCTTGATCCTGCATCTACAGTAGTTCAAGATTTTATTGTTGATACTTGTATGGAGTTTTTAGATAGATATGATGCTGACGCAATTCATTTTGATGATTATTTCTATATTACAGGTGTTGCTGAAGACTTATCTGATGATCAAAAACGTGCTAATGTAAATCAATTTATATTTAAATTACAAAAAGCGATGTATGACATGAATGTTGAAGAAGGTCGTGCAGTTCAACTTGGTATTTCTCCATCTGGTATTTATCGAAATGGTGGATATACGAAGACTCCAACTTACAATTCAGATGGCTCTTTAGCTAGCCCTTTATATTCAAATACATCTGGATTTGCTCACTATGGCAGTTATTTATTCTCAGATACTAAGTACTGGATTGATATGGAATGGATTGATTACATTACTCCTCAAACATATTGGGCAATGGAACAAACAAATGCTAATTTTTACGAGTTAAGTAAATGGTGGAGTTGGTGTGTAAAAAATAAGAAAACGAACCTATATTTAGGCGTTGGTATATATAAAGCATTAAGTAGTGAATCTGACCAATACTGGAAACGTAATTTAAATGAAGTTCAAAATCAAATATTAAATGCTAGTATGTATGATGAAGTTAATGGTTTCTGCTTCTATAAATATGCTACTTTATTACAAACAAACAATCAAATAGTAAAAAATGGTGTTGATTTAATTTCTAATGACTACTGGAAAAAACGTGTTCCTGGTGTTGTTATTCAAAAATATGCGAAAACCCTTCCTTCTGTTAGTGTTAGTAATTTAGTAAATAGTGGTTCTACATTATCTTGGACTAGTGTTGATAATGTATTTGGTTATATGGTATATGAAGTTCCAAAAGGAAAGACACTTGACACAAATAATATTGACCACGTTAAAGTATATACACAAAATACTTCAGTTACGGGTATTAATACAGTTAAATATGATTATTATGTATCTAGTGTAAATAGAGCTAATGTTGTTAGTACTCCAGTTCAACTTGGTAGTGTTACATTAAAAGATTATGAACAAGTAATTGCTTTAATCAATGATTTACCAAGTGATGTTACTTTAGATAACGCAAGCGATATTCAATCAATAAGAACAATGTATAATGCATTATCTAATACAAATAAAGACTTAGTTACTAATTATTCTGTATTAACTCGAGCTGAAACAAAAATAGCTAAATTAACACTTTTAAAACAAAAATTAACTTCATTTGTTAAAACTATAGATATTAATGTAAATAGTGATCGTATACTTCCAAAAGAAGATAATATGAAGTGGAGTTATGTTTCACCAAGTGATGCGGATATATATAACATATCAACAGGAAAAAGACTTAAAAATTATTTAAATACTTATTTAATTGATTTATATTTAGAAATAACAGAAGATGGAATTACTTATAAAGAAGTTGTTAAAATCAATGTTGGATTATTAAAAACAACACAAGTAGGCTTGTTCTATCGAAATGACCCGTCAGCTTTATCAACTGACCATATAGGCCAATATACAGGAACAACTAGTTTCATTGGATGGTCTAATTCTACTTTGACTCTAGGTAATAAAGTTTTATATATTGCAAGTAATAACTACTTTGAATTAACCTCTTCTTCAATTCCTGCATGTAACTGGACTTCTTGTGCTGGTGTATATGTTAATAAAACTCCATCAAATGTAAAAGTGCCTTTAAGTTCAGCATTTAGTGTAGCTAGTCCTACATATGGATATTTAGTAATTGGTGAAAACCAAAAAGTAAAAACCGTTGGTACTGATTCAAGTGATTCAGTTGAGGTGACACTATTACCTAATGAAGCACTATTTATTATTAGATATTTAGATAGAGCAATTACTGATTCTCCATTTACAAATCTTGCTAATATCAGTGTAGGTACATCTGCTTATGTTACTAATTATAATTCTATTGAAGTTACATCAAAAGAAGAAGGCGAATCGGTTGTTACTTTAATTAATACTATTCCATCTAATGTTACATTAAATGATGAAAAATTAATTAATTCAATTAAAGAAGCATATGATGAACTTTCTAGTGAAGCTAAAACATATGTAACTAATTTAGATAAATTAAATAAAGCATTAGCTAAAATAACGGAATTAAAAGAAAAACTAAATAATTTAAAAATTTCAAGTATTAGTGAATTATCTAATTATGTTAATTTATCAGATTATTCAAGTGATAATCAAAGTGTAATTAATTCATATTTAAATGTAGCATCAACAAATATTAATAAAGCAACAAGTGAAGATGAAATATTAAAGGTTGTTTCTTCAACTAAAGCTAAAATTGATTTAGTTAAAACAATTAAACAAGAATTAGAAATTATAAAGAATGCAGCAATTGAACAAATAAATGAATATGTTGACTTAACTATTTTATCTGATACTGCTATTAAAGAAGTAAATGATAAATTAACAACAACAACTACTTTAATCGTTGCAGCAACCTCATCTACAATTATTGAAGATTTAGTGGATGAATTTAAAGATTCAATCGATTTAATCATAATTCAAGATTATGCTCTTGAGAAAAAGAATGAACTTGCAGAAAGCATTGAATATGATTTATTTGATGATACTCAAAAACAAAATATTAATAGTGAGTTAAATAAAATCACAAGTAATTTAACTAGTAAAACAACAAAAGAAGAAGTCGAAGAAAAAGTAGAACTTGTTCAAGATTATATTGATGATTTAACATCTAAAGTTAAAGCATTAAATTCAAGAAAACAAGAAGTATTAGATTATATCAATGGATTCTATTATGATAGTTTATCTGAATATAAACAAAATAAACTTAATACTATGTTTAGCGAAAAGAAAAAGGCTTTAACCAATGCTAAAACAATAGAAGAAGTTGAAGAGATATATAATTCGATTGATTCTAGTTATCAAGAAATTATAAATGAAGAAGAAATACCTACTGATCCTACTCCTAGTATTGATGACAATAATAATACTTGTTCAAGTTGTAGTACAAATACTGTTTTCTTCCCAATAATGTTTACTATTCTACTTGGTGCTCTTGTTTTAATTATTAGAAAAAGAAAATAAAGAAAGAGGCTTTTGACCTATTAGTTTAGGTTAAGCCTCTTTTTCTTATTTACTAATTATATAAAAAGTATTTCCAGGAACATTAATAAAAGTAGTTACACTAATTTCTTCATTACAATTTTCACAATGTAATGTTTGATTAATATATTCATCTGGAAGTTGTGATGATATATCAAATTCATTATTGTTAATAATAAATAATAAATCATCTTTAACGAATACTAAATGATTATCACTTGTATAAAACCATTTAATTTCTTGATTAAAAAACTCAGAAGACTCATCTTTTAATGAATGTAGCATCTTTGTAAATGAATTACAATAATTATCACTATTTTTAAATATACTATTTGGATTTACCCATAATAATAGCATAACCATTAAATTATAGTCTGATTCATCACTTTTAATTTTGTCATAAATAGAGTGTAATTTCTTTTCATTTGTTAAACTAAGTCTGTAAATTTCATCATTTACTTCCCATAAATTTTTTGTTTTTTCTGCTTTTTTGTTTGTGTTCATAATATATTATTCCCCCTTATGCACCAATAGTATATCACAATTAAAAATAAAAGTGTGTCGAATTTTGTCGAATAAATTAAAAAAAATAAAAAAAGTTAAATTACTTGAGAAAAAATGTCAAATATAGTATGATAGATAAAACAAAGGTTGGTGGTAATATGGATTTAAAATGTAAAGATGGTTGGATAGAAGTAATATGTGGAAGTATGTTTGCTGGGAAAACAGAAGAATTGATTAGAAGAATTAATCGCATTCATTTTGCTAAAAAATCAGTAATCGTTTTTAAACCAAAAATTGATAATCGATATGATGAGAAAGCAGTAGTTTCACATTCTAATAAACGAGTTGATTCAATTCCCATTTCTTCATCTGATGAAGTATTATCTCATATCAAAGAACTACCTTACGCGGTAGCATTTGATGAAGCTCAATTTTTTGACCATGGCTTAATTGACATAATTGAAAGACTTGCTAATAGTGGTGTTAGAGTCATTGTGGCTGGTCTTGATATGAATTTTAAGGGAGAGCCTTTTGGTATTATGCCTGAAATCCTAGCTCGTGCTGAATATGTAACTAAACTTCAAGCGATATGTCAAGTATGTGGTGCCCCCGCAACCAGAACGCAACGAATCATCGATGGTCATCCTGCTGACTATGATGACCCTATTATATTAGTTAGTGCTTCAGAAAAATATGAAGCTAGATGTCGTCATTGTCATCAAGTTCCCCACAAAAATTATGGAAACAAATGATGAAAAATATATGTTACTTGCTTTAAAAGAAGCACAACTTGCCTTTGATATTGGTGAAGTGCCTGTAGGAGCAGTAATAGTCAAAGATAATAAAGTTATTGCGAAAGCACATAATTTAAGGCAAACAAAACGCCAAGCAACAAATCATGCAGAAATTCTTGCAATAAATAAAGCTTGCAAAAAACTTAATGCTTGGATATTAGAAGATTGTACTATCTATGTTACATTAGAACCTTGTTTAATGTGTGCAGGAGCAATTATACAAGCAAGAATGAAAAGAGTATGTTTTGGAGCTAATGAGCCTAAGTTTGGTGCGTTAGGTAGTTTAACTGATATATCTAAAATACCTAATATAAATCATCAAATAGAAGTAACTAGTAATATACTTGAAAATGAATCAAGTAATTTACTAAAATCATTTTTTAAAAAGTTAAGAAAAAAAGATTTTATTAATTGACAAAATTACTAAAACATTATATAATTAGATAAAGGATTCCATTTTAAATACCTTCATCCAAGGCTCCAGTGTGAACCAGGTCAGGCCTTGATCGGAGCAGCCTTAAGCTTCTGTAACTTGTGGGTGGGGGGATTTAAGATGGAATCTTTTTAAATTAATAAGTGAAAATAGAGAGGAAGTGTTTTAATGATATCAAGAGACCAAGTAAAAGATCCTAAAACTAGAGTTATTACCGCATGCGTACAAATGTTTATAGAAAAAGGTTATAAAAAAACTACCATGTTAGATATTATTAAAGAAGCCGATGTATCTGCTGGTACTTTCCAAAATATTTTTAAAACTAAAGATGGTGTATTAAGAGAACTAGTTGATGTAATGTTTGATATGCAATTTGATATGGCTAGTAGTATGATTAAAGAAATAAATAATCCTATTATGTTATATGCTATTGAAACATCAATTCAAATGACATTAGTTGAATTAAATGAAAATTTAAGAGAAATATATGTTGAAGCATATAGCCATCCTGAAACATTAAGATTTATTAATGAAAAGACATCTCAAGTATTATCTAAAGTATTTAAAGAAACACTACCATCATATGAAGAAAGTGATTTCTATGAAACTGAAATTGGAACATCAGGATTAATGAGAAGTTTTATGATTACCCCATGTGATAAATACTTTACTTTAAAAAGAAAAATTGAACGCTTCTTATTAATGAGTTTACAAATCTTTAATGTAGAAAAAAATGCTCAAGATGTAATTATTTCAAATATTCTTGCACTTGACATTGTTGATATGGCTAAAAAAGTATTACATAAATTATTAAATATGTTATCAATGAAATATGAAATTACTTTTCATAATATAATGGATTAATCGATAAATATAATATTTTAAATTAAAGATTTGCAAGTTTTCTTTTGTAAATCTTTTTTTATTTTAACTCTACTTATTTCATAAATCTTGACTACAATTAAAAAATTTTATATAATATATTTAAATAAATAATTAAGTGAGGTGACAACAATGACATTTGAAAAATCATGTGGAGCAGTAGTTATTAGAAAAATTGATAAGAATATAGAAACCTTAATTATTCAGATGCTTGGTGGCCATTGGTCATTTCCTAAAGGGCATGTTGAAAATAATGAAACTGAGATTGAAACAGCATTAAGAGAAATAAAAGAAGAAACAAACCTAGATGTCGTCATTGATACAAGATTTAGAGAAATATCGACGTATAGTCCTAAACCTGATGTCTTAAAAGATGTAATTTATTTTATTGCTATTTCTAAATGTGATAATGTAATTATTCAAAAAGAAGAATTACTTAATGCTTCTTGGGTTGAAATTCATGAAGCAATAAATCAAATTACATATGAAGATGATCGTAAAATATTAAAGAAGGCAATTAAGTATATTGAAAGTAATAATATATAAGGAAAAAAGATATGAAGGTATATTTAAATAAATTTGAAGAAGAAAGAATTCTTCAAGGACATCCATGGGTTTTCTCAAATGAAGTACTTAAATTTGAGGGTCATATTGTATCAGGAGAAGTATGTGAAGTATATAGTTATAATAATGAATTTTTAGGTGTTGGTTTCTTAAATACAACTAGTAAAATAATGGTAAGAATGCTATCTTTAAAAAAAGAAGAGATAAATGAACAACTTTTTTATAATCGAATTTTACAAGCTTGGAATTTAAGAAAACAAATGAATTTAACAAATAATGCAAGAATAGTTTATAGTGAAGCAGACTATATGCCAGGATTAATTGTTGATAAATATAGTGATGTCATTGTTATTCAAGTATTATCTCTTGGGATGGAACACCACAAAGAATGGATAGTTAATAGTTTAGTAAAAATATTTAATCCGACATGTATTTATGAAAGAAGTGATGTTCCTGTAAGAAAAAAAGAAGGTCTAGAAGAATATAAGGGTATATTATATGGTACTTTAAAAGACCCCGTGATAATCGAAGAAAATGGAATAAAGATGTATGTTGATGTTGTTAATGGTCAAAAAACTGGATATTTCTTAGACCAAAAAATGAACAGAAAGCAACTTGAACATTATGCTTCTAATAAAACAGTATTAGATTGCTTTTCACATACAGGTGGTTTTGCGTTACATGCTTCAAAATATAATGCTAAAGAAGTTGTTGCTGTAGATATTAGTCAAAAAGCATGTGATGATATATTAAAAAATGCAACATTAAATAATTTTGATAATATCAAAGTAGTATGTAGTGATGTCTTTGAGTTTTTAAGAGATCCAAATAATAATCAAAAGTTTGATGTAATTATCTTAGATCCTCCAGCATTTACGAAAAGTAAAGATACAATTAAAAAAGCTTATAAAGGGTATAAAGAAATTAATTTACAAGCTTTAAGAATGATAAAATCTGGTGGATTTTTATTGACTTTTTCTTGTTCTATGAATATGACTAAAGAATTATTTATGGAAATGTTAAAAGAAGCAATTATGGATAGTAAAAGAGAAGTTCGTCTTCTTGACTTTAGATTTCAATCCATAGATCATCCAATGTTATTGGGAATGGAAGAAGCAACATATTTAAAATGTGCTGTTTTATATGTATTATAATTTTAAATCTTAGGAGGTAGTGATGAAAATTGGTAATGTCGAATTAAAAAACAACTTAATACTTGCACCAATGGCTGGAGTTACTACTTCATCATTTAGGACCATAGCTCTAGAAATGGGGGCTGGCATGGTGTATGCGGAAATGGTAAGTGATAAAGGTTTAATGTATGGTAATGAAAAAACATTAAAGATGATAGAAACAGCTGAATCTGAACATCCGATTGCAATGCAAATTTTTGGTAGTGATTATGAAACAATTACAAATGCTGCTAAATTAATTGTATCTAATACTAATGTTGATGTAATTGATGTTAATATGGGGTGTCCTGTTAATAAAGTGGTTAAAAATGGATCGGGAAGTGCTCTTTTAAAAACCCCTGATAAAATATATGATATCGTTAAAAGTTTAAAAGATAATATTGATATTCCTATTACAATTAAAATTAGAGCTGGATTTGACCATAATAATATTAATTGTGATGTAGTAACTAAACTTGCATGTAAAGCTGGTGTTGACGCAATCGCTATACATGGAAGAACGAGGTCTGATTTTTATAACGGTACTGCTAATTTAGATTATATAAAAATGGTAAAAGAAGTTTCAACAGTACCTGTAATTGGCAATGGTGATATCAAGTCAATTGATTCCGCAATTAAGATGTATGAAGAAACAAATGTTGATGCCTTAATGATTGGAAGAGCAAGTCTCGGTAATCCTTGGATATTTAGTGAGTTGAATAGTTATTTTAAGGATAACATTATTTTAGAAAAACCAACAACTAAAGAAGTGATTGAAACAATGCTTGACCATGCACAAAGGCTTATTACTTTAAAGGGTGAACATATTGCAATAATTGAAATGAGAACCCATGCCGCATGGTATTTAAAACAAATACCAATGACAAAACAATATCGAACAAGTATTGTATCTATTAAAACTTATCAAGAATTATTGAATTTAAGTAAGGCAATATTATCAAGAACATATATATAGGAGATGATAAATAATGAAAAAATATAATATACCAAAAGAACTATTTACAAAATATATTGAAGATTATTCTAGTAATGAATCAAAAGAAATTAATATATATCTTGGAAAAAATGAAACAAATAATTCAGTTGACTGTAACATAGAAGATGCATCAAATCTTATTATTATTGGCGATAATAAATATGGTAAAACAACGCTTCTAAATACTATTATCGCAAGCTTAATTGCTAATTATTCTCCACTTGACCTAGGCTTAATATTATTATCTAGTGATAGTTTTAAGTTATACAATGAATTACCACATATAATTAAAAAAGATGACTTATTAAAATATATATGTAATGAATTAGAGAATCGTTATAACTTATTTCAAAAAGAAGAAGTTTATAATATTAATGAGTATAATAAGAAAGTTAAGGATGATAAATTACAAAAAATAGTTGTTATAATTGATGACTATGAAAAATCAATGAGTGAGGATGTAAACAGTAGTCTTGTTTTAATATTACAAAAAGCTCGTGCGGCTGGTATTTATTTAATACTTGCGATAAATAGTAATTATGTAAATAATTTACCAGAAGTAATGCTAAATAATTTTACGACTAGTATTACATTTAATAAAGTAGGTGAAGCAATTTCTGGTGGCTATTTATATGAAGAAGAAAGTATTAAAACACCTAATATACCAGAAGAAAATATAGTTAGTCTTGTAAATTATATTAAAGAAAATTATTAATCAAATTATGAATGATTTAAATAAATACAATAATAAATATTTCTCTATTTTAGGTGATTCAATCAGTACACTAGAGGGCGATAGTATTCCAAGTGAAGCATGTTTTTATAGTTTAATTAATAGATGTCAAACACAAATCAATGAAGTGCATGATACATGGTGGGGAATAGTAATTAATAAGTTAGGTGGAATAGTACTTGTTAATAATTCATATTCGGGAAGTACGGTATCTAAAACACCGATACATCTATTTCCATCTTTTGGCTGTAGTATGGAAAGAACTTCATCCTTAAGTACTTTGGATAAAAAACCAGATGTTATTATTGTTTTTATGGGACTTAATGACTGGGGAAGTGGATTTAATCCTAATGAATTGTTTTATTATTCATATAAGTCAATGCTTCAAAGATTAAAAGAAAACTATAATTCTGCTGAAATCTGGTGTGTGAGTTTACCATATGGAAGTATAAATGATAATAAAATTAATAAGTATTGTAATGAAAATAGAAAATACAATATTGAAGAATATTGTAATATAATAAATAAATGTTCTAAAGAATTAGAATGTAAGTTTATTGATATATATAAACAACAATATATTTATGAATCAATTGATGGATATCATCCGAATAATGAAGGAATGAAAATGATTGCTTCTAGTATTTTAGATAATATAAAAAAATAAAAACACCTAGTGGTGTTTTTAATTTATTTTATATTTAGAATATAGATTAGTTAAATGAACAGATAGACGTACTCTTACCTTGATTCCTTCAGGTAAGTATGAAGTTTCATATACTTCACCTTTTTCTTTCATGATATTATATATATTGCCTTGGCTAAAAGGTAACATATAAGTATTTGTTTCATAATTAGAAAATAAGGCATTTTCAATATATTTAATTAGTTCACTATAACCTTCCGTAGTTTTTGATGAAGTATTTATTGATGGTGAATAATTGTTAGGTATATATATATCACTTGGTAATTTATCTATTTTATTTACCGCATATACAATCGGAATATCCTTAATTCCTAGTTCACTAAGTACTTGATTAGTTGTCTTTACTTGTAGGTCAAGATAGGGACTAGAAGCGTCAATTACATGAATAATTAAATTTGCTTCTTTTATTTCTTCTAAAGTTGATTTAAATGACTCAACTAAATGATGGGGTAGTTTACTTACAAATCCAACTGTATCAGTAATGAGAAATTCTAAATTATTAGGTAATTTTATATTTCTAGTAGATGTTTCTAAAGTTGCAAATAACATATCTTTTACAAAAACTAATTTATTTTCATCTTTATTATATATATTTAATATGCTATTCATCATCGTTGATTTACCAGCATTTGTATACCCAACTAAAGCAACAACAGGTATTTCGTTTGTTGTTCTTTTTTTTCTGCTAGTTTTTCTAGCTTGAACTATTTTTTCTAATTCATCTTTAATTTTACTGATTCTATTTTCAATGTGTCTTCGATCAAGTTCAAGTTTAGTCTCACCACTACCACGACGGGCACCACTAGTACCACCACCGCCACCACCAATTCTGGATAAATTTGTATATGACCCTGCAAGACGAGGAAGCTTAAATTTCTCTTCAGCAAGCATAACTTGAAGAACGGCTTCCTTTGTTTTCGCACGAATTTTAAAAATTTCAAGAATAAGCATCGTGCGATCAATTACTGGAGTATTCATATAATTAGTTATATTTTTAAATTGAACAGGTGATAATTCATCATTAAAAACAATATAATCAACATTTAGTGATTCTGCGTATCTTTTTACTTCATCTAGTTTACCACTTCCAAGATAAGTACTTGTAATGCTTGTTGGAAGACTTTGAGAAATAACTTCCACAACCTCTAAATTAAGGGCGACACAAAGATTTTCCATTTCGGTCATTTCATAATGAAATAATTCATCATTACCAGTATTAATACCTACAAGTAATACTTTATTATTGAGATTATTAATTGTTTCCATCTATATCACCTCTTTATTTAAATTATAATGATTTACTTATTTTTGTCAAGCATTTTATAGTTTAATCTCCTTGATAAAATTAGTTTTATTAATTGTTAATTAAACATATAATGTTATTAGTGTATGAGGAGGAAGAAATGTTAGAATCATTTAGCGCTCAAGCTATTCAAATAATTGAAGATGCGAAAAAAATCGCATCAAACCAAAGTTCTACAGTAGTCGGTACTGAACATTTGTTACTTGCCATGTATCAAACACCAGACTCTATTTGTAGATTCTTATTACAAGAAAAAAACATTACATATGAAATGTTACTAGATTCATTAAATAGATTAACGATTATTCATAAAAAAGCAACTTCTGATTTAATGTTTACGGACAAATTTCAAGAATTAGTTGTTAAAGCAGAAGAATTTATTGAAACAATTGATAGTAAATATGTTTTTGATGAACACTTATTTTATGTAATGTTAAAAGATGATGAAAATGCTGGAAACGAAGTATTAAAAGAATTAAATATAAATATTGAATATTTAATAGAGGATATAGAAGATATCTTTAATTTTTATAAAGATGAAAAAGAGGAGGAGCCTTTTCCATATTTAATTAATTTAACAAAAAAAAGTATGATCCATCCTTTTATTAAACGAAGTAATTATATCGAAAGAATAAGTTATATATTAAATAAAAAACAAAAGAATAATCCCTTATTAATTGGTAGTGCTGGAGTTGGTAAAACATCAATCATTGAAGGACTATCGAAAATTAGAACCGATGATATCATTTATCAACTTGACTTAGGTGGAGTTGTTGCGGGGACGAAATATAGGGGTGAACTAGAAGAAAAATTATTAAAAGTAATGGATTTTATTAAAAATAAAAAAGCTATTTTATTTATTGACGAAATCCATAATGTTGTAGGGTCAGGTTCTAATGAAGGTTCACTAGATATTGCTAATATTTTAAAGCCATATTTATCTAAAACGGAAATTTCTGTTATTGGGGCGACTACTCTTGATGAATATTATAAATTTATTGATAAAGATAAGGCTCTAATGAGGAGATTTCAAACTGTTTTTATTGATGAACCTACAATTAGTGAGACGAAAAATATTTTAATGAAGATTAAAGACAAGTATGAAGAATATCATAATATTAAATTTACAAGTCATGATATTGACTTAATAATTGATAAATGTGTATTATACTTACCTCAAAGGTCTTTTCCAGATAAAGCCATTGATGTCTTAGATGAAGTAGGTTCAAGATATCATATGAATGACTTAACAAAGAAAAAAGAAGAAGTAATAGATGAAGTAATCCAAGATATATCAAATATTCATATTTTAAAATTTAATGAACTAAAAATAGCCAAGTTAAATTATGATGTACTAAAACCATATTATTTTAGATTTATGGAAAAAATAATGATATATCCTAATATATTTAAAGTATACGTAAATAGTGATTTTGATATTAGTTATTTATTAGACGATTTATATCTAATCTTTAACTTTAAAAAAGAAATGTTATTAGAAATAGATTTAGATAATTATAAAGATAGTACAATGATCAATAATTTACTAGGTTCTTCAAAAGGGTATGTAGGTTATGAACAAGGTGGTTTGTTATCAGAACATATATTAAAGTATCCATTATCTTTAATTTACTTTAAGAATTATCATAACATTCATTATTCAATTAAATCGATTTTAGATAAAATGATGAAAACAGATTATTTCTATGATAATAAGGGACGCAAGATAAACCTTCAAAATATAATGTTTATTGTTGAAAATAAAGTAAATGTTGACAATATTGGTTTTATTGATGATAGTAAAAATTTAGATGATAAATTAATATTACCAACTATTAAAAGAAATAATAATAATTATCAAAAGTTAATCGATAAATATCATTTAAATAAAGATTTAGCTAATAAAATATTAAACAATGAAATTAAAAAAGATATATATGAAATAATATTTGAAAATTTATAGCATTTATGATGTAAAAAAATAAAATATGAGTAAAATATTTAAGGTATTAATTTAAAAAGAAGGATATAGACAAATGATAACAACAATAATTATCGCAAGTATTACAATGGTTATTTTAATTTGTTCAATAATTATAAAACCAACTATTACATTTAAAATTAAAAATAAAAAAATTTCGTTACAAACTTTTTGGATTGTCAGTTTATTAGGCGCGTTAGTTATTTTAATTAGTGGACAAGTTTCTACTACTAGTTTAAAAGAATTAATAGACTTTAATGAAACAATGAATCCCTTTAAGATATTAATCTTATTTATTTCAATTAGTCTTTTATCGATTGTCTTAGAAGATGCTGGCTTTTTTGAACTATGCGCAACATGGACTCTTAAAAAAGTAAAACATTCTCAAAAGAAATTATTTTGTCTCTTATATGTTGTTGTTGCTATTCTAACAATGTTTACATCAAATGATATAATTATTCTTACCTTTACTCCGTTTATTGCATATTTTACTAAAAAGAAGAATATTAATCCAATACCATATTTAGTAGGGGAATTTGTTGCTGCGAATACTTTATCTTTGATGTTTATTATTGGTAATCCTACTAATATATATCTTGCGACATACTATAATATTAGTTTCTTCGCCTATTTTAAGGTAATGGTACTTCCAACTATTGCTCTTTCGGCTACTGGTTTTTTAATGGTTTATTTAATATTTAGAAAAGAACTAAATAGTAAAATGGAATCATCTGTTGATGAGGTTAGTCCTCAATATAATAAAAATTTAATCATTGCTGGTCTTATCCATTTAATCCTATGTACAATTCTTTTAGTTCTTTCTTCTTATATGCAGTTTGAAATGTGGTATATATGTCTTGCTTTCGCAATATCTGTTTCTTTGTATCTTTTTGTATATGATATATCCCATCATGAATCGCATGAAATAAAGGTATATAAAAAAGCACCATGGAGTTTAATTCCTTTTGTGCTTTCAATGTTTATTATTGTTCTTGCCTTAAAAGAAAAACAAGTATTATTACATTTATCTAATTTATTTGATAGCATTTCAAATACAAAAATAGGTGGAATATTTACATATGGTATAGCTTCCTTTTTATCATGTAGTTTAATTAATAATATACCAATGAGTGTTGCCTACGCAAGTATTCTTGAAAATAGCACCTTAGGTTTGCCTGCATTATATGCGGTTATAATTGGTTCTAATATTGGGGCGTTACTTACTCCTGTTGGTGCTCTTGCTGGAATCATGTGGCTAACATCTTTAAAAAGACATAATATTAAATTTTCATTTGTTACATTTATTAAGTATGGATTTTTAATTAGTATCCCGGTAATTGTTGTAGGTTTACTTGTATTATCAGTCATAGTATAATTAGGTAGTTTATTCTACCTTTTTCTTTTTGCTTTAAAAAAGTGATAATAAGTCTTTTAGCAATTTTCTTTTATTTTTTCTTTATTCGTGTTATAATAAATAATTAAGTGTATAAGAATAGGTGATAATATGAAAAGATTAGGTGAACAAAAATTTTATATTAAATCTGATAATCTTCATTTACTTAGTATCTTAGATGATAACTATTATATGGAACTTGGTGTTATTGCGATTGAGTTAATTGATAAATTAATTAATCATCAAGTTTTAGATTTATCTAATTTAATATATTATGATTTATTAAATGAAGGAATTGGAAAAATAAGCGATGATGAAAATGATGTTAATTATCAATTAAATTATTTATTAAGTTTACGTCAAAAAAGATCATCTAACAAGTTCTTTTTAACTTGTGGAACCATTAAATATTATGATTCATTAGAAAACCAAAAGTACGCACCTGTTGTATTAATACCTATTGAAATTGATTATAAAAATGGTCGAGTAATTAATGCTGGTTCACCTATGACTAATCGCTTATTACTTAAAAAATTATCAACAATCATTAAAGATAATAAAGACGAACAAAATCGCTTTATTGATAACTTTTCAAATCCGATCTTAACAAATATTGGACAAATTGATAAATATATGGAAAGTCTTGCTGATGAATTAGGGTTTAAGTTTTCTCCATGTAATTATTTAACTGTTTGTAATGTTGAATATTATGATTTCGCATTAAATAATAATTATTTTAATGTTGAGCGTTCTATTTATGAAACTCCAAGTCATGAAATATTAAATGAATATTTTAATGAAATAAAAGCTATTTTACCAACAAATATGGACCAAAAGTATGTAATTCTAAAAACTATGCATGGTGATAATTTTACGGTAGATGGTAGACTTGGTTCTGGAAAAACATATACTATTTTAAATATTATGGCCGACGCAATTGATAAGGGCAAAAAAATCCTATATGTTGACCAAGACTTAGATAATGTCTGGGATATTGAAAAAAATCTTAAATTTTTAGGACTTGATTCACATGTATATAATTTAACTAAAAGCTTAAGAGAAATAGAAGTACCTAAAGTTAGCTTACCGGAAGTAGTGGATGTTACATTAACTGATGAAGAAAAGAAAAAAATAATTGATTTTGAAAATACGATTGATGAAAGATTCTTTGGCTTTAACTTCCGTTATGTTATGGAAACGCTAGCTGTTTTAAAGAATACACCTCATAATTTCTTAGATATGGATGTTGAACAAATTATTCAACGATATGAAGTCCTTGATTTATGTCAAGATTTAAGAAAAGTAGAGCATTATTTTAAAATAATTAAGAATTATAATGAAAACATATGGCGTAATTTAAATATTTCACATAATAATTTTACTATTAAGGAAATTGAAGAACGTGCTAATCATTTATATGATGTTCATATTGAATTAAATAATCAGTTAACATCATTTTGTGATAAATATCATTTAACTATTCCAAGTGATATTAATGACTTAGATCGCTTAATTGGTCATATTTTAAGTTTTAACTCAATTAAACCACTTGCCATATGGAAGGATGTAGAAACAAGAAATAATGCATTAGAAGCTCTATTTGAAATCCAACAATTAGCAGATGTGCATTATAATAGTATCGATTATTATGAAAAAAACATCGACCATGGTTATGAAATTGGTGATGCTAAAAAGTTATTTAAAGAATTATGTGGAAAATATTATCGTACAATTAATGATGAGAACATTGCTTGTTTAGATCGTTTATTAGTAAAAGAAGATCTTAATGATTTAGTTATAAAACTAGAACAAAATCAATCAAAACTTGTTAAATGCCAAGTTGAATTAAGTAAGATGTTTGAATCACCTAATTTTAATAAAAATATTACTTTTGAAGATTATTCATTTTTTATTAAGTTATTAGATTTCTTAAATAATAATATTATTTTAAGAAATTGGTTTGATTTATTAATTTCTGATTATTCTAACTTTATAGTAACAGGAAAAAAAGTAAAAGAACTATATAATAAGGCAGAAGAAATGCATGAAAAATATTTAAGTTATATCTTAGGTGACAATAATTTAAATTATGATGAAATCGATGCCTTAATGTTTAATAGAGAATTTGCTAGTTCAATAAAAAAATTCTTTAATAAATCTTTAATTAGACAAAGACATGCTAATCTAACTGATTTAATTCAAACAGTTAGAGATTATCATGAATTGATGAATAAGGTAAAATCATATATCTTAGAAGATAATTATCGTTCATCGAAACGACTTGAAGAATTAATTAAATCTTTTACTAATTTCTATGAGTTTGCTTCTAGCTTAGAACCACAACAACTTGTTTATTTTTATAAAATAATGCCGAAGAGCAAAAAAGAAACAAGATTAAATTTAACTCATATTGCTAGTGTTTTAAAATCTTTTTATGATGAATGCTTAGAAACCGATAAATTATGTGATTATCTTGCTAATCTAAATATTAAAATTAATGGTTCATTTGGATTTGAAAAAAGACAATCTTTAGGTAATGTTAAAGATTATTTAAGAAAATTTATTGATTGTAAAGTTTCATTTATTCAAATCTTTAAGAATGAGCCTAATATATCTATTTCAAACATTTTAGAATTAATTCAAATAGATGAACAATTTACTGATAATATGGATACATTAGAATTAAATGATACAAGATATCATAATTTACTTGGTAATAACTACAATGGTTTTGATACAAGTATTATTGATGTTGTTCAAGTATTAGATCATTTTGATGACTTTGATCGAAGAGTAAAAAGTTCAATTAAAATAGAACAATTATTTGTAGATAAGACACTTTCTGCGATGATTGAAGATGGTATTCGTCTTCGTACTTTATGGAGTGATTGGTTTACAGCATTCAGAGCTTTTTCTGTTTGTTTTAAAGGTGGTAAGAATGTTATTCAAGCAAATAACTTTGAGGATAATGTTGTATTATTAGGTGAGTTTAAAGATACAACGTATCAAATTGAATCTATTTTATTTATTAATGAAGTACTAAAAAAATGTAAATTATATAAGTTAGAAAGTCTTCATAAACATATAGTAAATGCGAAAGAAACAGATGAACTTAGTAATACTTATTTATATGTTACATTAAATAAGATATATGAGATATTGAAAAAAGAAAAACCATTTGTATTTGATTTTGCTGAATACGAGAATCTTATTAATAAATATAATCAATTTGAAATTAACTTTTGTACTAAAAATATAATTTCTTTACAAGAAGATGATGACAAAAAAGTAAAAACAAAATTACCTAATGTAAAATTTGATGATTATAATAAGATTGTTGATGTCATGTCAAAATATGCTAATATCTTCTTATCAGATTTAAATATTTTCAATAGTGATTTTGATTTAGAATTATTTGATTTAGTAATCATTGATGATGGTCATTTATCTTCTGCGAACAAGTATAATCGTATTAATGAATGTAAGCAATGTGTTATTTTTGGTGATAAATCATCACAAAGTTCAATTGCGAATACTTTAATGCAAAGGGTTGATGATGCCTCTATTGTTACATATCACAATCGATATATTAGAATGAGTTCTCGTTTTAATAATATATGGACCAATAATAATCGCTATATATATAATTATGATACTAGAATTAATAAACAAATGGTTAATTCAATTGAACATTTTGCGATAAAAGTAGTTGAATTTTTTGAAAAGAATAATAATCATATTATCAATGTTGTAGTTGGTAGTGATACAAGTAAACGTAGTATATATCAAGCTGTTGTTAAAGAACTTGAAAAAAGTTATTCATCAAATGAAGTAATTGAGATATTATGTTATAACATAAGAATAATTGATGCAACTCATGAAGGAGCACGATATGTTAATGATGTTATGATATATTATAATGATTTCTTAACATTTGAACAAAATCAAAAAGAACTAATATTTAAAAATTTTGTTGTTGTAAGTAATAATGTATATATATATTATGTTGGAACAAAAATAGATGAACAAAATGAAGCAATACTTAAAAATATAAATTCAAGTATTGGCAAAATTATAAGTCATCCTAAAAAATTAACAGGTATTTCGACAATTATATGTGAAAAATTAAAAGAAAAGAAATTACGTGTTAGAGAAGGATTTGGCTATTTTGATTTAATTATTGATGAAAAAAATACCGTTGCAATAATGTTAGTTGGAAAAGTAAAGGATGAAGAATATTCATTACTTGATGAATACAACTACTATTATCGTGAATACCAACGTAATGGCTGGATTGTTGAGGTTATCTTTATTACTGACTTAATTAATAACCTTCAAGAAGCTATTGATGAATTAGTGGAGCTTGCGACCAATGAAAGATAATAATAGCATAAATAAAAGAAAAATAATAAAAGAGTTAGCTCAAGAATTAAAAAAAGAAAATCAAAATCTAGCAAAACTTAAAACATTTATTAAACAATCTGTAAAATTAAAAATTGATTTAAATAGTAGAATTTATAAAGGTCGTACCTTAATGCATTACGCGGTACTAGGAAATAATAGCGGAGTAATATCACTTCTTGCTAAGTCAGGAGTTAATGCAAATGTATGTGATGATAACTATAATACACCACTTCATTTTGCTGTTGACCATAATAGTTATTATGCGGTATTAGAGTTATTAAAACTTGAAAATATTGATATTAATGCTTTAGGTGAATTTGACCAAACCCCATTACATCGAGCTGTTATTGGTGGTAATATTGATATAATTAAATTACTTATTAATAAAGGTGCTGATAGCTTAATGGTAGATGAAAAAAATGAATCTCCTCTTGATTATGCGAAAGATGAAGGAGATTTAATGATAATTAATTATTTAATAGAAGTACAAAATAATGAAAGGAAGGATAATTATGAGTGAGTTTTTTATAAAATATTTTACTAGTAATGATCGTAGTATTCCAGAGTGGATTGGTTTTGGTATTGATATTTTTATTACTGCTTTAATAATTATTGGTATATTAATTTTACTTGGAAAACATATTAAAAAAACTGTCTTTTTTCCGAGCTTAGCAGCATATATTATATTATTTATTGTTGCCTTTACTTTAAAAATGCCACTACTTATCATATGTTTATTTGGCTCATTAATTGCTATTATTATGATGTTAATAGTATATTATGTTCCTGAAATTAAAAATATTGTTAATCCTGGTACTAAGTCAAAAGCTTCTAAACAATTCTTATCAAATGAAGAAACTAAAGAAGAATTAATTAATACTTTAATTAAAACGGTTGATCATTTAAGTTCTCGCAGAGTTGGAGCAATCATTACAATTGAAAAAGAACATACCCTTAATACTTATATTGAAAAAGGTGTTAAATTAGATGCAATCGTTTCATTTGAATTATTAGATACTATTTTCCATCCTAATACTGCTCTACATGATGGTGCGGTAATTATTAGAGGTAATCAAGTGATGTGTGCTAGTGCATTCTATCCATCTAGTGATAAAAATGATATTCCTCAACAATATGGTTCAAGACACCGTGCAGCAATCGGTATTAGTGAAGTAAGTGATGCTTTTACAATTGTTGTATCAGAAGAGACAGGACAACTTGCCACTACAATTGGTGGTACGATTACCGGTAATGTTGCATTAGATAGTTTAAGAATGTCATTAGAACAACATATCATTGTTAGATAGGTGATTATATGATTTTAGAAATATTAACAAGTTTATTTACTAATCCATTCTTTTATGGTGTTTTAGCGACTGTTATTACAATTTTACTTGGTGTTATTTCATTTACTTTATTTAAAAAAATTCCATCACTAGAAACTTTATTACTTGTACTTGTAATTGCTAGTTTATTCTTTATTCCAAGTACTCATATTGTTGTTAAAATATTATATGCGGCTATTTTATGGCTTATATGTGGTTATAGTATATATGACTTTATAAAAACATATCATATATATTCATCATATGAAAAAGAGTTAAATAATTATTTAAAAAATAATGAGTTTGATTTCTTTGTTCAAACTGATAAAAAAGATCGTATCTTAGGATATAGCAATAAATTATTAAAGATAACTAAGATGTCTGGAAAAGATATTAAAGGCATATATTGTTGGAAGTTATTATTAGATTATTTAAAAGTATCTAAAATTAATGATAAGAATGTTGAATTAAATGTAGTTAGTGATTTTCTTGCTCAATTTAAAGAGGCTAATAGTAAACATGTTACATATCAATTTACATTTGAAATGCCGAAACTTGATGATTTAACAACTGATGAAACTGAGGTAGAATACACTAATTATTTAGGTATCATTCAACCTGTGTATTATCGTCAGAAGTTAATTGGAAGAAATATCTATTTCTATCAAGACCGTATGCAAGTATTAAATGATTTACGTTCTGCTTTAAAACAAGCAAGCATAGACTTAGAAACATCATATAATTTTACTTATATTATGATGAGTCTTACTGATTATGTTGGATTATATTTTGATTATAATACAAGAACATATATTGCGACAGAAGGGTTCATGAAGTTTAACAGAAACCATCAAAGAGAATATACGTTTAATCAATTTCTAGATATGATGCATCCTAATGATGTTGATAGTTATATTGAACAAGCCGCAACCATTAATAGTATATATGTTACTAAACTTAAATATCGTATGCTTATTAATGATGATTACTATTATGTTATGGAGGATTCAATTAACATTAATAAAGATGCAGATTTAGTTTCGGTTATTAGAGTGCTTAATAAAATTGATGAATCTGCCCGTAAAGATGTTCCTCTTTCAACTAATGAAGCAGAAACAATGCTTGATAGTTTAAGTAGTTCTGATATTAAAGATATCATGAATAAAACGGAAAATATTTTAAATACGGTAGTTGGTAAAGATGAAGAAAATTAATGCAATCATTTTAATGGCTGGTAAGGGAGAAAGAACAACCCTTAATTATAACAAGGCGTTATATAATATCAATATGATGCCTTTATTTATGTATTCTGTTAAAAAGTTTATGAAACTAGATTTTATAGAAAATATCTATCTTGTCGTAAGAAGTGAAGACTTTGATATAGTTAATGATATTATTAAACAAAATAATTTAAATGTTAATCTAGTTTTAGGCGCATCAACAAGAAGTGAAAGTGTAAAAAAGGCCCTTATTGCTTCTGGTAATAAATTAGATGTTATTATTCATGATGCTGCAAGACCACTTGTATCAACAAGTGATATAATAACTCTTGTTAATACGACAAATGAGGTTGGTACTTTATATCATAAGGTAACTGATACAATTAAATTTGTTGATGATAATGGTTCAAAAACAATTAACAGAGATAATTTAAAAGCAGTTTCTACTCCTCAATATCTTAGTTCGATGTTGATTAGTGATATTATTAATAATCATAATGATTGTACTGATGAACTACAAATATTTGAGAATAAGTATGACATAAATTATGTCATAGAATCATCGCTTAATATTAAAGTAACAACTTTTGAAGACTTGAAACTTGTTGAAAAATTAATGGATTTATCTAGTTCATATATTGGTCATTCTTATGATTTTCATAAATTTCAAGAAAATCGAAAACTTATCTTAGGTGGGGTTACAATACCATATGAGGTAGGACTTCTCGGACATAGTGATGCGGACGCATTATATCACGCAGTCACCGAAGCAATTATTGGAGCTCTTGGTTTAGGTGATATTGGAACATTATTTCCAGATACTTCAGAAAAATATAAAGATATGGATTCATCATACTTTGTAAAAGAAGTAGTGGCCATTTTAAATAGTAAAAATAAAGTAATTAAAAATATTGATGCTATTATTTATATTGAAAAGCCTAATCTTAAAAATTACAAAACTCAAATGGCTTTAAATATTAAAAAGCTTACCAACTGTGAAATGGTTAATGTCAAAGCAACAACAACGGAAAAACAGGGCTTAGTTGGTAATGGTGTAGGAATTGGGTGTGAAGTTGTTTGTTTAATTTCTGATAAAGAATAAAAGAACTCAAACTCCTTGCATTTTGTTTAAACATTTGGTAAAATATATTTGAAAAGAAGTGGTGAATAAAATGAGAACAAAAAAACAAATAAGAAGAATAAGAAAAGTTAGATTTGTTGGTGGCATTGCTTTAATGGTTATTGCTGCCGCATTAATGATATTAGGTTTTGTTGCTATGGAAAGTGGTTTCTTTGTATTTACTGATTTACAAGATGGTAAACTTGCGACTACATTCTTAGTATTAACAATTGTATTATGGTATGCAGGATGTTTAATGTTATTTATTTCTGGTGGACTTATCTTTGTTAAAAGAAATGATGTTTATTTTAAATATCCATCTAGACCATTATCTTCAAAACTATAATATTTATAGACCATTAATTTGGTCTTTTTCTTTTATAGTTTTATCAATTTTTAACAAAAAAAAGTTGATATGTAGTATAATAGTATAATAAGCAAGGGAGATATTAATTATGACAGATAATGAAATTGTTAAAATAATAAAAAAGACATTAAAAAAAATTCGCCCATATTTACAAGCTGATGGTGGTGATGTTGACTTCATTAAATTTGAAGATGGCATTGTTTTTGTTCGCCTTTTAGGTGCATGTATTGGTTGTGCATCAAGTGATGAAACTATCAAAGGAGGAATCGAAGCATTACTACTTGAAGAAGTACCTGGAGTAATTGGTGTAGAACAAGTGGAAGTAGGTGAATAATAATGCAACCTGGTGATATTGTTATTGCTAAAATTACGAATATTTTAGGATATGGTGCATTCGCAAAAGTTGGTGAATATGATGGTTTAATTCATATTTCTGAATTCTCTGATGGATTTGTAAGAAAAATAACTGATTTTGTTAATGTTGGTGAAGAAGTAAGACTTCGTGTTATTGAAGTTGATGATGAACAAAAATTATTAAAATTAAGTTATAAACAATTACATAAAACAAGAGGTGTGAAATGCCTTGTTCCTAGTTATGAAATTGGCTTTAAACCAATTAAAGAATCTCTTGATAATTGGATAAGTGAGTATAATGGTGATCATCATGAATAAAGTTATAATTTTTCTTGTAACTTTTATTTCATGTTTTACGCTAACAGGATGTAGAAAAAATAAAATTGTCACTGATTATCCTTCACTTAATAGTGATACGATAATTAGATATACACTTTTAGATGAAGCTATGTATAAACTAAATAATAACTATACTGGTATTATGATGTTTGGGTTTAAGGCTTGTCCTTGGTGTCAAGCAGCTATTTCTTATGTTGATGAAATTGCGAAAGAAAAAGGGTATGAAGAAGTATTATATTTAGATATTAAAGATATGCGCGATAATACAGCCTCTAGTGACCATCCTAAATATTTAGAATTATTAGAGCTCCTTAGTGATGATATTGGTAATCCTGAAAAAATATTTGCACCTACAGTTATTGCACTTGTAGATGGAAAAGTTACGGGATTTAATGTTGGTACCGTTTCTTCTCATGAGTTTGTGGATGGTAATCTTCCTTTAATGACTATAGAACAAATCGAAGAATTAAAAGAAATATATCGTGCATTCTTTTAATGCATAAATAATAATTTTTAATAATAGAATTTTTTAGGTGATATTATTAAAAAAAGATTATTTATTATTAGTATAGTATTATTATGTATATGTATTTTTGTTAGTACATTTACCGTAAAAGCCTTTCATAAAAAAACAGGAACATATATATATTTAGATGCTGGTCATGGTGGATATGATGGTGGATGTACGAGTAGAGATAAATTAGTTCTTGAAAAAGATGTAACATTAGATATTACTGTTTTACTCGCTAATTATTTAGTTCAAAATGGATTTATTGTTAAACTTACAAGAAATAACGATGAAGCTGTACATTCAAATAAATCAGAAGATATTAAAAAAAGAGTTAAATTAATAAATGATTCAAATGCTAATTTATATATATCTATTCATGCTAATAGTTATCCATCAAGTATTGTTAAAGGGGCTCAGGTATTTTATAAAGATAATGATGAAAATAAATTATTATCTAATATTATTATGAAAAAATTAAAGATGTTAGATGAAAATAATAAAAGAGAAGCATTAAAAATAAAAGATAAATATTTGATAGATCATATTAATATACCTGGATGTTTAATTGAAGTTGGGTTTTTAAGCAATAATGAAGATTTAACTAAATTAACAAATAGCTATTATAAACAAGATTTAGCGTTTACTATTTATTTAGGTATACTTGAATATTTAGATTATTTAAAGTAAAAGGAGGTCATTATGGCAAAAGTAACAATTAAAATAAATAATGAAGATGAAATGATTAGATTAGGTGAGTTAATTGCTACTAATGCATATCCTAATTTAGTTATTGCTTTAGTAGGAGACCTTGGTGCTGGTAAAACAACACTTACTAAAGGTATTGGTAAAGCCTTAGGAGTTAAAAAAGTAATCAATAGTCCAACATTTACAATTATGAAGGTATATGATACAACCGATAAAGCAATAAAAAAACTATATCATTTAGATGTTTATCGAATTACAAATTCTCATGATGATGCTGAACTTGAAGAATACTTTTACATGGATGGCATTGCGGTTATCGAGTGGGCTCATATTATAGATGATTTATTACCAGAAAGTGCCTGGGAAGTAGAAATTATTGATTTAGGTGATGACACAAGAAAAGTAACAATTAACGCAGATGAAAAATTAATAAAAGAATTAGGAGATAATAATTATGAAATTATTCATTGATAGTGCTACTAATTATTTATATTTGGCAGTAATTAATGGTGATAAAGCATACGCTTTTACAAGACTTGGTAAAAATGACCATTCTGAAACTTTAACTAATTATTTAGATGATTTCTTAAAACGTCATGATTTAAAAGTAGAAGATGTTAGTGAAATCTATGTAGGCAGAGGTCCAGGCTCATATACAGGACTTAGAATTGCGGGGACAGTTGGAAAGGTCTTTGCTTTTATTAAAAAGTTACCTTTATATAGTTTTTCTTCTCTTGATTTAATCGCATCTATTTATTTTGATAAACCTGGTAAATATAAGGCATTAATTAAAGCAAAAAAGAATTACAGTTATTTAAAAGCATATACAATAAATGATAAAATAAATGTTGATGTATCTGATACATTCTTATCAGATGAATATTTAGATAATTATGCAGATTATTCAAGTATTGTTGTTGATGAAAATACATTTAAATTTAGTGAAGATATGGCTCAAAATATCATAAAATATCATATGTTTAAAGAAGAAGATATATATGATTATGTTCCTAATTATTTAAGAAGTGAACTATCATGATTAGACCTTTAAAAGAAGAAGATATATTTAAAGTTGTAATATTAGAAGAAAAAATATTTGGTGAAACTTTAGGTTATGAAATGATTCATAATGAATTAAGTAATCCATTAGTTTGGTTTTTAGTATTAGAAGAAAAAGAAATTATTGGATATATTGGTGGATATTTTTTTGATGGAGTTGGTGAAATTATCAATTTTTTAATTGATGATAAATATCAACATCAAGGATATGGAACCATTCTTTTTAATGGATTAATTGAAAAAGCCAAACAAGAAGGAATTAAACAAATAACATTAGAAGTTAAAAAAACGAATATAAAAGGTATATCCTTTTATCAAAAAAATAAATTTAAAGAAATTTCAATAAGAAAGCATTACTATAAAGATGGTGAAGACGCAATAGTAATGATGAAGGAAATAAAATGAAAATATTAGGTATTGAATCAAGTTGTGATGAAACTAGTGTAGCTATTGTTGAAGATGGAAAGAAAGTATGGAGTAATATTATATATACTCAAATTGAAATTCATAAACAATTCGGGGGTGTAGTTCCTGAGGTTGCTAGTCGTCATCATATTGAAAAAATAACATATGTTATAGATCAAGCATTAAAAGAATCAGGATTAACGCTAGATGATATTGATAAAATCGCGGTAACTCAAGAACCTGGATTAATTGGTTCATTAATGGTTGGTATTAATGCTGCGAAGACAATTGGTTTAGTATATAATAAACCTGTGATTATGGTTAATCATATTCATGGACATATATATGCTAATTATTTAGAATCTGATTTTACTTTTCCTCTTCTTGCTCTTGTCGTATCAGGTGGACATACTGAACTTGTATTAATGAAAGGTCATTATGAGTTTGAATTATTAGGTGAAACCTTAGATGATGCGGTTGGAGAAGCATATGATAAAATTGCAAGAGTTGTTGAAGTTGGATATCCTGGAGGACCAATAATTGATAAAATGGCAAGTATGGGTGTAGCTTCTTATCCACTTCCTCGAGTTAAACTTGGCAAAGATAGTTATGACTTTAGTTTTTCAGGATTAAAGTCTGCAGTAATTAATTTGCATAATAAAGCCGCATTAAAAGGCGAAAAGTTAAATTATAATAATCTTGCTTCAAGTTTTCAAGAAGCAGTTGTTGATGTTTTATGCATGAAAACCAAAAAAGCCGCCCAAGAATATAATGTTAAACAAGTAATTATTGCTGGGGGGGTTGCTGCGAATCAAGGCTTAAGAAAAAGAATGCAAGATGAAATGGATGCGTTAAATATTAAATTAACGGTACCTAAACTTAAATATTGTACCGATAATGCAGCGATGATTGCAGTTGCAGGTTATTTTAAAGATAAAAAAGAAAATAATACAAAGTAATTCTTTGTATTTTTTCTAAAATATGAAGGAGATATAAATGAAGAAAATTAAGTACCTCATTCCTATATTATTTTTGTTCTTACTAGTTAGTTGTAATGATTTTGATTATCATATTCATACTTATGAAGAAAAATGGAGTTATGATGATAATTTTCATTATCATATGTCAAATTGTGGACATTCTTTAAAAATGAAAAAGGCATTACATGCGTTTGATGATGGTAAAATATTAAGATTAATGAGTGTAAATAGTTCAGAATTAATCAGATATACTTGTAAAACTTGTAGTTACTATAAAGATGTAGAATTAGAATTTGAAGTAAAAGTTCCAAATGGCCAAGGAACAATAGATGCTCCTTATGAAATTGATAATGTCGGTCATTTAATTTGGTTTTCTGATGAAGTTAATAATGGAAATACTAGTATTTGTGCTATATTGACAAATGATATTATCATTAATGAGAATATATATTCTAAAGAAAAGAAGTATATATTTACCCCAATTGGGAATTCTAATAACCGATATATGGGAACATTTGATGGTAATAATCACTCAATATATGGATTATATATAAATGATGAAACTAGTAGTAATGTAGGTTTATTTGGAAGTATATATGGTGGAACAATTAAGGCCTTACATTTAAAAGATTCATATATATGTGGTAAGCAATTTGTTGGTGGTATAGCTGGTGATAATACAGGAACCATTATTGATTCCACAAGTTCAGCTGAAATTGTTTGTATATTAGAAGGTGCAGGAGGCATTGCTGGAGGTAATTTTGGAATAATTAAAAATTCCATTAACAAAGGTTTAGTAAAGGGGATTGCATCTGTTATAGAAGAATCATTCGAAAAACTTGTAAATGGAACAAAAGAAATAGTGACTTATAATAAAAATATTGTTTGTGAAGCAGTTGGAGGAATTGCAGGGGGAAATTATGGTGAAATTGATAACTGTAGTAATATAGCTAATATTATGGGTGGTTCTAATCTTGGAGGAATAACGGGAATTAATAATGGTAAGATAATTAATTGTTTTAATACTGGCGAAATTACTTGTATTACTAATTCATCTTATGCTTATACAGGAGGAATTGCTGGATATAATACAACTCTTGGTAATATTACAAATACTTATAATACTAATAATGTAACGGGACTAGGTCATTATATTGGTGGAATTACTGGATTTTCTGAAGCAAATGGAGTAACAGGAATTACTAATAGTTATAATACTGGTGATATTACTGGTAAAATGTATGTTGGTGGTATTAGTGGATACAATCAAATTAAAATAAGCAATTGTTATAACTTAGGTATAATAAGTGGGACGAGAAATGTTGGTGGTATTAGTGGATATAATAAAACAAAAAAAGGAATCATATCTTCTTCATATAGTACGGGCTCAATTATTGATACTGGTAATATGGGTATTGATTTTGGACCAATTGTTGGTTGTAATAATTTAGGAACTATTGAGAATTCATTTTATATAATGGGAAGTACTTATTTTAATGGTTATGGAATACCTAAAACTTTAGATCAATTTAATAATGGAGAAGTAACTTATTTATTAAATAATTGTAATAGTTTAGGTATTTGGAAACAAACATTAACCATTGATAAGACGCCTAATTTTAGTGGAAGCAGTGTCTTTTTTGATGAAATAAATAATATATATATTAATATCGAATAAACAAAAAGTGATTATAGAAAAATCTATATTCACTTTTTTAAAGTTAAAAAAAAGAATAAAGTGTTTAAAATGAAAAAAAAACATAATTGTGCTATAATATTAAAAAATTTGGTGCTTTTTTGTTTATCAAAAACATTAGATTTTTTTCGATTTATATGTTTAAATTATTTAACATATTATGAAACAATAAAAAATAAAATAATATAAAAGGATGGTAAGAAAAAATGGGAGTAAAAATTGTTGATACATCACTTAGAGATGGACATCAATCATTACTTGCAACGAGACTTCCTATTTCTGATGTATTACCTGTTGCTGAAGAATTAGATAAAGCTGGGTACTACGCATTAGAAGTATGGGGTGGAGCAGTATTTGATTCTTGTATTCGCTTCTTAAATGAAGATCCATGGGAAAGACTACGTTTAATTCGTAAAGCTTGTCCAAATACTAAATTACAAATGTTATTTAGAGGACAAAATATTTTAGGTTATCGTCATTATTCAGATGAACTTGTTGAAAAGTTTGTTGAAAAATCTTTATCAAATGGTATAGATATTATTAGAGTATTTGATGCATTAAATGATTTACGTAATTTAAAGAGTGCTGTAAATGCTACTAAAAAATATCATGGTCATTGTCAAATTGCTTTATCTTATACCACAAGTCCTGTTCATACAATTGATTATTATGTTTCATTAGCTAAAGAAGTTGAAGCTATGGGAGCTGATTCTATTTGTATTAAAGATATGGCTGGTGTATTATTACCAAATGATGCATATGAACTTGTTTCAAGAATTAAAGCTGAAATTAGTATTCCTCTTGAACTTCATACTCATTGTACTGGTGGTGTTGCTGAAATGACTATAATGAAAGCAATTGAAGCTGGTATTGATATTGTTGATACAGCATTATCTCCACTTAGTGGTGGTACTAGCCAACCTTCAACTGAATCACTAGTTTATGCATTAAAAGGAACTAAATATGATCCAGAATTAAATATTGATGCCTTAAATAAAGCATGTGAAAAATTAACAGTATCTAAAGATCGTTTCTTAAAAGAAGGTGGCCTAAATCCAAAGGCATTAACTGTTAATCCTAGAATCTTAAAATATCAAGTTCCAGGTGGAATGTTATCAAATCTAATGAGTCAATTAAATGCTCAAGGTGCAATGGATAAATATGATGAAGTATTAAAGGAAATTCCTCGAGTACGTAAAGACTTAGGATACCCTCCACTTGTAACTCCAATGTCTCAAATGGTTGGAACGCAAGCTGTTATGAATGTAATTAGTGGTGAAAGATATAAAATGTCACCTAAAGAAGTTAAAGAATATTTATGTGGTAACTATGGTAAAGCTCCAGCACAAGTTGATGAAGATATTAGAAAGAAAATCATTGGTGATGCTGAAGTAATTACATATCGTCCTGCTGATGCTATTAAGCCAGAATTTGATGAAATGAAAGCAAAATATGCGGACATTGTTAAATGTGATGAAGATGTACTTACATGTGCATTATTTGAAAATGTGGCTGTTAAATTCTTACAAAATCGTAATAAAGAAAACAGTGGCGATGAAGTAGAAGAATTTAATGTATTAATAGGATAAGGAGTGATTATATGAAAAAGTTTATTAAAATATTTTCACTATTTATGGTTTTAGCATTTGCTATTACAGTTACTAGTTGTACTGTTGCTAAAAATTATGATGAACAAAATAAATCATTACCTACATTAAGTGAGGCTGAAATTACCGACTTAGAAAATACTCCAAAATTTATTGGATATATATATTGGAATGAAGAAGAACCAAGTAGTGCTGTTATTTATAGACATTATACTGATGTTAGTGCTGAATTAAAAGATAAAGTTGTTGCTATTTTTTCAAAAGACTCAGATAAATCTGGTGATACATATTCACTTCCAAAACTAGCAAGTGGATTATCTGTAGGAACTAATTTTAAAGGATGGTTTGTAAAAGATAGTGATAATAATGTAACAAGAGTTACATCAGTAGCCGATTTAGAAAGTAATGGTATAGTATATGCTGAATATATTGGTTATGGTGAAAGTGGATTAGTTGTTCTTGTATGTATGATTATAGTATTCTTAATGCTTGCACTACTATGGCTAATAGTTTCATTATTCAGATATTTCGCACCTAAAGAAGAAGAACATGATGAAACTGAAAGTGTAGTGCCAGTTGTTGAAACAAGACAACCATTAAAATTAGAAGATATTACAGATGATGATATGATGGCTGCAGCCCTTGTTGCATCAATCGATTATCACAATGAAATTAAAGAAGACGTTAGAGTCGTTTCAATCAAGGAAATTAAATAGGAGGAATTACCATGAAAGTTTATAAAGTTAAAGTTAATGGAAAAGTTTATGAAGTTGAATTAGAAAGTGTAAAAGAATCAGATGCTAAAATTGAAGCACCTGCTAGTACACCTGTTACAAGTGCTCCTGCAGCACCTGTTCAAAGTGGAGCTGGTGAAGAATTAAAAGCACCAATGGCTGGAACAATCTTAGATGTTAAAGTTTCAGTTGGACAAACTGTTAAAGTTGGTGATGTTGTTTGTATTCTTGAAGCAATGAAACTTGAAAACGAAGTAGTAGCAAATGCAAATGGTGTTATTACTGCTATTGCTGTAAGTAAAGGTACATCTGTTAAAAACGGACAATTAATAGCAAAGATTGGGTAATCGATTATGAATGTTGGCGATTTAATTAAAAATTTTATCGACCAAATGGGATTTATGGGAGAAGAACCATCTGCTTTATTATTACGTTTTGTAATGATAGTAGTTGCATGTGTCTTAATCTTTCTAGCTATTAAGAAAGACTTTGAACCATACCTATTAATTCCAATTGGTATTGGTATGTTACTTGTAAATCTAGCTCCTGGGTTATATGCTGAAGGAACAAATGGAGAAGCTAATGGCTTATTATATTCATTCCATAAAGGTGTTGAATGGGAAATCTTCCCTCCACTTATTTTCCTTGGTATCGGCGCAACAACTGACTTTGGTCCACTAATTTCAAGACCTAGTAGTTTATTACTTGGAGCTGCTGCTCAACTTGGTATATTTATCACATTCTTTGGTGCTTTACTTCTTGGCTTTAATGCATTAGAAGCTGCATCCATTGGTATTATTGGTGGTGCTGATGGACCAACCGCAATCTTCCTTTCTAATAAATTATTGAAGGGAGCACAAGGTGGTCAAATGTTATGTGCTTCAATTGCTGTTGTTGCATATTCATATATGGCACTTGTTCCTGTTATTCAACCACCAATTATTAAAGCATTAACTACAAAAGAAGAAAGACAAATTAAAATGGTAGAATCTCGTGTTGTATCAAAAAGAGAAAGAGTTATCTTCCCAATTGTAGTTATGTTTGTTGTAATTCTTTTAATACCTTCTTGTGCACCATTAATTGGTATGCTAATGCTTGGTAATTTAATTAAAGAATCTGGTGTCGTTCCTAATTTAGTTGATGCTGCAGCAAAAACTTTATTATATGCAATCACTATTTTCTTAGGCTTATCTGTAGGCGCAACAGCTTCATTAAGTAGTCCTTCAGAAGCACTTGAATTTGTTAAAATATTACTATTAGGTATGATCGCATTTAGTTTTGCTACAGCTGGTGGTGTCCTTGTTGGTAAACTAATGTGTAAATTATCAGGTGGCAAAATCAATCCAATGATTGGGGCTGCTGGTGTATCAGCTGTTCCAATGGCAGCGCGTGTAGTTCATAAGATTGGTCTTGAAGAAGATAAATCGAATTACTTATTAATGCATGCCATGGGACCTAACGTTGCTGGTGTAATTGGTAGTGCCGTTGCTGCTGGACTATTACTAAGTATTTTTGGATAATAATTATAAAACAGATATATTAATTTATATCTGTTTTTTGTATTTTTAATTATAAAAAAAGATAAGTATGATATAATATGTAAAGAAAAAAGTAAGAAAAAGGTAATCATATGAAAGATGTATTAAATTATTTAGAAATAGAAAATAAGACAATTTATAAATGTATTGTTTTAGATATAATAAACTCTACTAATACATTTGTTAAAGAAACAAATTTATCTGATAAAACAGTAGTTATAGCTGATTATCAAACAAATGGTAGAGGTAGACTTGGTCGAACTTTTATTAGTCAAAAAGGTAATGGTATATATATGTCCATTGTTTTAAAAAAGTTTGATGAATTAAAAGATATAACCTCAATTACATGTCTTATGGCAGTAGTAATATCTAAGGTATTAGATGAAGTAACGAGAATTAAAACATATATTAAATGGGTAAATGATATATATATAAATGATAAAAAAGTATGTGGAATTTTGGTTGAAGGAATATCTAAAAATAATCAAATTGATGAATTAATCATTGGTGTTGGAATAAATGTTTATAAACAAGAATTTCCTATAGACTTAATGGATAAAGTAACTTCTCTAGAAAATAATACTAATAATTTATTAAACAGAAATGACATAATAATTAAAATATTAAATCAATTTGAGGAAGAACTTAGTAATTATAGTAGCAATAATTTTAGAAAAGAATATAGAGGACGTTCCAATTTAATTGGAAAAATAGTTGCTGTAAAAGAAAAGGAGACCTCTTATATCGCAAAAGTAAAAGATATTAGTGATGATGGAGGACTTATAGTTGTGGTTAATAATGAAGAACGTAAGTTATATTCGGGTGAAGTTGAAAGAATAATTATCGATAAAAACAATGTAAATTAAATGCTTTAAAAAAAAGCTAATTTACATTTTTTCTTTTTATGGTGAAATTAATTGAAATTAAACTGACTTTGTGCTATAATCAATATATAATAGGGAGGATTTTACATATGATTAAACCACTTAATAAAAATGTATTAGTAAAGCATCAGGAATTAAAGACGATAACTGGTATTTATTTACCTGAAAATGACAACGATTTATTTACTGTTGTTAAGGTAGGCAAAGATGTTGTCGAAGTAAAGGATGGTAATGTTGTAATTATTGATAAATCTTTCTGTAAAAAAATTAACTATCAAAATGAAATATATTATTTAATATCTGAAGAATATATCTTAGGTGTAGTGGAGGAATAGTATGGCTAATATAGTTAAGTTTAATAAAGAAGCAAGATTGTTGATGGCAAAGGGGATTAAAACTTTAAAGGATGCGGTTAAAGTTACACTTGGTCCTAAAGGAAGAAACGTTATTATTGAACAAGACTTTGGTGCACCATTAATTGTTAATGATGGAGTTACTATTGCTAAATCAATAAAATTAAAAAATAAATTTGAAAATTTAGGTGCCCAAGTATTAATTGAGGCAGCAACAAAAACTAATGATGAAGTTGGTGATGGTACTACAACCGCAATTATTCTAGCTTCTGGTATTATTGAAGAAGGGATGGGCCTACTTGATAAAGGTTTAAATCCTGTCGTTTTAAGAAATGGCTTAAACTATTATTTAGGTCATATCCTTCAGATGATTGATGAAGTAAGTACGGAAATTAAGTCAATTGAAGATATTAAACAAGTCGCAACTCTTTCTTCTCAAAACATACAAATTGGTGAATTCATCGCCTCCGCATATGAAGAAGTAGGTAGTGATGGTCTTGTTATGGTTGAAGAGTCACAAAGCTTAAATACTTATTTAGATGTTGTTAAAGGCTATTCTTATGATAAAGGTTATTTATCTCCATATATGGCAAATGATAAAGAAAAGATGGAAGCTGTATTAGAAAATCCATATGTTTTAATTACTGACAAGAAAATTATTAATATGCAGGAACTACTTCCCTTTTTAGAAAAATCAATGAAAAATGGTAAACCATTATTTATTGTTTGTGATGATATGGAACCAGAAGTTTTAAGTGCTATTTTAGTTAATAAAATGCGTGGCGTCTTTAATGTTGTTGTAACTAAAGCACCAAGCTTTGGTGATCGTAAAGCTAAACTTCTTGAAGATTTAGCAGTTATCACAGGTGCCACATTTGTTGACGCAAGTATTGGTATGAGTTTAGCTGATGAAGGTATTGTTTTAGGTTCAGCAAATAAAATTGTTGTAAGCAGTAATGAAACAATCATTGTTGATGGGGCTGGAGATAAAAATGAAATCCTTACAAGAGCTGAAAACATTCGTAAAGAAATACAAAACTGTAAATCAGAATATGACGCTGAAAAACTAAATGAAAGACTTTCTAAAATATTAAGTGGTGTTGCTTTAATTAAGGTTGGGGCGAGCACTGAACTAGAATTAAAGGAATTAAAACTAAGAGTTGAAGATGCCCTTAATGCAACGAAAGCAGCCTTTAAGTCAGGTATTGTTGAAGGTGGCGGTAAAGTCTTTTATGAAATTAGTGATAAATTAAAAGGGGTTAATCGTATTCCTAATTACGCTGTTATCGCTGATATGTTAAGTAATGTATTGAAAAAACCATTTGAACAAATTGTTGAAAATGCTGGTGGAGATTATAGTCAAATTATTAAAGAAGTTAATAGTACTTATTGGTATGACGCAAGTACTAATAAATTGGTTCGTTTAAAATCTTCAGGAATTATTGACCCTACTAGTGTTGAAAAATGTGCAATAACAACAGCGATAAGTATTGCGGGGGTATTTTTAACTACTGAATGTGCAATTGTTCAAGAAGAAGATGCATCTTTAAGAGAGGATGATATTATATCATGATGGAAAAAGAATTATTAGAAAAACAAATAGCATCGCTTGAAGAAGAAAATCTAGAGTTAAAAAGAACAATTGAAGATCTAAAAAAAGAACTAGCTATAGTTGGGTTTGTAAGAAAAGATAATGAACCACTTACAATTAGTAGTTATTATCTTAAAAAGTATTTATCGGTTCATGAAGAAGTTTATAAAGAAAGATTAGAAGCTTTAGAAAAGAAAGGAATAATGCTTCAAACAAAGTATGATAATCTAATGAAACAAGAAGATGCTCTTGATTTAATTGCTAGTAAAAATGAAGAATCATTAAAAAGAATAAAAGAAATTGATGAATTAATTAATCAAAAGTACTATGAACTTGAAAAAACAAAATATGAATTTGAATCAGAAGTTACTAATGTAACTAAATTAGAAAATAATTCATTTAATGAATCTATTAATGCTTTAAATGAAATCTTAAAATTAATGGATACTGAACCTGATAAACTTAAAGTTGCTTCCATCGCAAATGAAATCATGGATTCAATTAGAATTAATTTATATCCGTTAAATGTTTCAATTAGTAAAAATAAATATAAACTAGTGAATCGCATGCATGAAATTAATGAATTAGAACAAACTGTAAAAATTGAAGTTAAGAATTTGACATCAGAAAAGAAATTACTTGAAAGTGAAATTCAAACTATTTCTCTTGAAACAGTTGAAGCAATGTTAGATGAACTAGCTTTAGAAATTACGAAAGTAAATAAATCAAAAGAAGAATTAGAAAAGTTATTTAAAATAATAAAAGGTGAAAATTTAAAAGCCTTACAAGATGAAATTAATCATTTTGAAGTATTAGAATATTCTAAAAAAGAAATAGCTAGTAAAATGGATGAATTAATTGAAGAATATACTGAAAAAATTCGTACCCTTGATACTAAAACAAATATTGAGTTAAATAAAACAATGGAACTAAATAAACTAGTTGCAGAAAAAGCCAAACTTGATGAAATTAAAAAGACATATGAAGTTATTTTAGGAGACTATCAACAGTTAGATAGTATCTATCAAAATGTTACTTCAAACATTTCTAAACTTGAAGAATATCTTCAATATACAAATAAAATGATTAATGCTAAAGTTGAATATACTGAATTTGTAAATCGATATGATGGCTTAAATTCAACAATAAAAATAGTTGAAAATGAAATCTTAAATACTGAAAATAAACTTAAATCATTAAAAGATGAAAGAAAACTAAAAGCTCTTGACCCATATGCGAAAGAAGCAATTCAGAATTTAACTTTAGAAATAAAGAAATGTGAACAAGTTTTAGAACAATATAATGAAGACATTAGAAATAGTAAACTTGAACTTGAACAAATGTTACAAAATGAAAAGAATCTTAAACTAGTTAATATCTTAAAAGATCGTTCATTAATTAATACTAAACTTCCTTCTCTTTATAACAAACAAAAAGAACTAGGAACAAGTGTAAATGAAAAGTATCAAGAACTTCGTTCATTAGAAAAGAAACTACAGGATTATGAGGAAATTAAAGAAAAAATAGAGGCTTTAGAAAGTGAAATTAACAATTAGTCAAGAAATATTAAATAAAATACCATGTTTTAATGTAATTGCTTATACGATGGATATTGATAATAAAATTGGAAGTGAAGCAACAGAATTTATTAATAAAATATATCTTGAATATTACAACAAATATGAAATGACAGAAATAGTGAATTTACCTAAGTTAAAAGAAACCAGAGATGGATATAAAAAACTTGGTAAAGACCCTAGTCATACTCGACCTGCATGTGAGGCACTTTTAAGACGCATTGTTAAAGGAAATAAACTGTATCGATTAGGAGATGCAATTGATATAGGTAATATTTTATCAGTGTTAACAAATAGAAGTGTTTGTGTAGTTGATTTAGATAAAATTGTTGGTGATGTAAATATTCGTATAGGTAGTAGTAGTGAAGAATATTTTGGAATAAACCGTGGTCATATTAATATTGGTAATTTACCAGTATATGAAGATAGTATCGGTCCCTTTGGTACGCCGACTAGTGATACAGAAAGAACAATGGTCCAAGATAATACTTTAAGAATATTGGTTATGATTATTTGTTATTCATCTAATGAAATAACTGAAGATGAAAATTTATTACTTACATTATATAAAAAATATGTAGGAGCGAATAATATAAAAAAAATAGAGGTTGATTATGGAAAATTCTAATTTTATTAAAACAATTATGAAAAATGAACTGGAAACTGGAGTTGTAGATCATATCTTAACTCGTTTTCCACCAGAACCTAATGCATATTTACATATTGGTCATGCTAGAGCAATTGTTACTAACTTTGAACTTGCTAAAGAATTTAATGGAAGCACTAACCTTCGATTTGATGACACTAATCCTGCGAAGGAAGATACTGAATATGTAGATGCTATCGTTAAAGATTTAGCATGGCTTGGATATACCCCAAGAATAATTGTATATGGTTCAAATTATTTTGAAAAAACATATGAAAAAGCAATTCTTTTTATTAAAAAAGGCTTAGCATATGTTGATGACTTAACTCATGAAGAAGTTGCTAAATATCGTGGTTCAATAAATGAACCTGGGGTTAATTCACCATATCGTAACCGAAGTGTAGAAGAAAACTTAAAGTTATTTGAAGAAATGAGACTTGGAAAGTATGAAAATGGTGAAAAGACTTTAAGAGCGAAGATTGATATGGCTAGTCCTAATATCAATATGCGTGACCCGGTTATTTATCGTATTATGAAAGTAAATCATCATCAAACTGGAGATAAATGGTGCATATATCCAATGTATGACTTTGCGCATCCATTACAAGATGCTTTTGAAGGTATTACTCATTCTTTATGTAGTTTGGAATATGAAGACCATCGTCCACTTTATGAATGGGTTATTAATAATGCTGAAGTAGAGCACCATCCTCGTCAAATTGAATTTGGTCGTTTAGGTATTACTAATACTATAATGAGTAAAAGATATCTTAAACAATTAGTAGATGAACAATTAGTAAAAGGATATGATGATCCAAGAATGCCTACGCTTGTTGGTTTAAAAAGAAGAGGATTTACACCAGATTCTATCAAGAATTTTATTAAGTCTACAGGTTTATCTAAAATTAATTCTACAATTGATTATGGAATGCTTGAACATTTCTTAAGAGAAGACTTAAAACTAAAAGTTAATCGTCGTAATGCGATATTAGATCCTTTAAAGGTTGTAATTACTAATTACGAAGAAGGAAAAATAGAATGGCTTGATGCTGAAAACAATTCTGAAAATCCTGAACTTGGAACATATAAAATTCCTTTTGGACGTAATATTTATATTGAAAGAGAAGACTTTATCGAACAAAAACCAAATAAACATTGGAAGCGATTATCTCTTGGTCTTGAAGTAAGACTAATGCATGCATATTTTATTAAATGTAATGAAGTAATCTACAATGAAGATGGTAGTATTAAAGAGTTACATTGTACATATGACGTTAATACGAAGAGTGGAACTGGCTTTAATGAACGTAAACCAAATGGTAATATTCATTTTGTTGAAGCAACTCATGCCTCTAAAGCAACTTTCAATTTATTTGAACCTTTAATTCTTGATGAAAAAGTATCAAGTGAAAACTTTAAGGAAAGACTAAACCCTAATTCATGGATAGAAAAACATGGATTTGTTGAATATGCTTTACATGATGCTAAAGCAAGTGATAAATTTCAATTTGTAAGAAATGGCTATTATGCTGTTGATTATGATTCGAAAGGTAATGAATTGATTTTTAACCGTATTGTTGGTTTAAAATCATCATTTACAGCGTGATAATATGTCAAGTATATTAGATAACTTAAATGAAGAACAAAGACAAGCTGCATCTTGTATAGATGGCCCAGTCATGGTTTTTGCTGGTGCGGGTACTGGTAAAACTAAAACTTTAATTTCGAGAATTATATATATGATTGAAGAATCTAATATTAATCCTCGTAATATTTTAGCAATAACTTTTACTAAAAAAGCAACAGCAGAAATGAGAGAACGTCTAAGTAATTATTTAGATGAAAAAGAAGCAAGTCTTGTTCATATATCTACTATTCATTCTTTATGCAATCGTATTCTTAGAAGAAATATTGAATTGCTTGGGTATAAACGTGATTTTGAAATTATCGATGATGAAGAAATTCAAAAAGTTTTATCAGATGTTTATAAAGAAAATGGAATTGATAAAAAAATGTTCTCACCTAAAGCAATGGCTAGAATGATTGGTGATCATAAAAATGGAATTAGACCATTAAGAACAGAAGAAGAAAAAGTATTTGATGCATATAATGAATTTTTAAAGAAAAATAATATGCTTGATTTTGATGATTTATTAATTCTTACTAATAAATTACTTGATATTCCAGAAGTACGTGAATATTATCAAGAATGGTATAAATATATCTTAGTCGATGAATTTCAAGATACTAATGTTGAACAATATGAAATTGTAAAGAAATTAGCTAGTAAATATAAAAATATATTTGTAGTTGGTGATGATGACCAAAGCATCTATTCTTTTAGAGGAGCTTGTGTTGATAATATGTTAAACTTTTCAGTAAAAGATTTTAAAGATGCTAAAGTATTTAAATTATTACAAAACTATCGTTCAAGTGAAAGTATATTAAATGGTGCGAATGCATTAATTAAAAATAATGTCTTAAGAGAACCTAAAGAATTATATACAAAGATATCTTCAATAACTCAGCCTGTAGTTGTTCATGATGCGTATTATTATGAAGATGAAGTTAGATTTGTAACTAATGAAATAATTCATTTAATTAATAGAGAAAATTATGAATATTCAGATATTGCTATTTTATATCGTAATAATGCCATATCAAGAACTTTTGAACTTGGATTAATTGAAAATAGAATTCCCTATAATATTTATGGTGGTTTCACATATTTAAAAAGAAAAGAAATTAAAGATGTAATTAGTTATCTTCGTTTTATCTTAGATGATTCTAAACTAGTTCACTTTAAAAGAATCATCGACCGTCCATCTCGCGGTATTGGTGATAAGACAATAGAAAAAATTGCCAACATCATGGCTGATCAAAATCTTGGGGTTCTTGGTGCGATTAAAGTACTATATGCATCAAATCCATCTAGTAAAAATCAAGCATTGGATGAGTTTAGAAAGATTATTGAAGAATTACAACAAGACCTTCTTCAACATGACCTTGTTTCTTTCTTTGATTTATTAATAAATAAAACTGGTTATTTAGAAATGTTAAAAGAAGAAGATAGTGAAGAAACTAATCGAGTTGATAATTTAATGGAATTTAAGTCAATTCTTTATAAAGTAGAAGAAACTTTTGAAGATCAAAATATGACTCAAAAAGAAAAAATTGAAATTAGTCTTGATGAAATAATTCTAGACCAATCATATGGAGATGAAGAAAAAGTTAAAGGGGTAACTGTTTCTACTATTCATTCTGTAAAAGGACTTGAATTTAAAGTTGTTTTTGTTGTAGGACTAGAAGAAGGACTATTCCCTTCAATTAGAGATGAAATTGATATTGAAGAAGAAAGAAGAGTTGCTTATGTTGCCTTCACAAGAGCTAAAGAAAAATTATATTTAACATCATCTAATCGTAGGTTAATTTATGGTAGAGTAGTAAGAAATCAAAAATCAAGATTTTTAACTGAATTCCTCCTTTCTAATGACCTTAAAAAGATGGTGGAAGAACAAACAGAGAAAAAACAGGAAAAAGGGGAAATAAAAGTTGGAAGTAAAGTTAGTCATACATATTTTGGTTATGGTATAGTTGTTGCATCTGACGAAAAGTTTGTACAAATATTATTTGAAAAAGACGGTGCCATAAGGAAAATAACCAAAGACCATCCAACTATTAGTGTGGTAAATGAGTAAAATATGTTTTTTAATACATGGATATTTAACAGATTATCGTGATTTTTGTGGACTTCCAAATAAAATAATGTCATTATATGACCAAGTTATTTTATATCAAATACCTGGTCATAATCATAAGTCTTGTTTGAGATTATTTACGATGGAGAATACATTTAATTCTATTGATAATGAAATGAAGAAGATAATTGATGGTAATGAAGTAGATGTTATAGGCTTTTCACTTGGTGGTGCCCTTGCTATTTACATTGCTTCTACTTATCCGATTCATAAATTAGTCTTATTATCACCGGCTATTAAATATTTTAATCATCACATATTATTAGATAGAACAAGTTATATAAGAAAAATAAAAAAAGATGAAAAAGCTAATTTTTATAAAAATTCTTTTAACGCTATTGATTTTACTATTCATAATACTTTACCAAAATTTAATTTAGCAAATGGAATAACATTTTGTAAAATAATTGATAAAATAAATCGTACTAGTGGTCGTATTCATGCTTCGGTCCTAATTATTAGAGGAAGACTTGATGAACTTGTACCTCAAAAAGTAATTACTGAATGTATTAATCGAGTAGATAATTCCAATGTTAAAGTATATAATGTTGATGGTATTGGTCATATGATGTTAAGAACACCAAAGGGTGGAATTATTATAAAAAAAGTAAAAGATTTTCTAGAGGAAAAAGACAATGAAGGAAATAAAAGAAAGAATAAAATATCTTGTTAATATTTTAAATCAATATAATTATGAATATTACATTCTAGATAATCCAACTGTTGCTGATATCGAGTATGACTCCTTAATGAGAGAACTACAAAGTCTAGAGGAAAAATATCCTGAAGAGGTATTACCAAATACACCAACTAAAAAAGTAGGTGATTTTCTTAAAACAGATTTAGGAGAAATAACTCATGAAAATCCAATGTTATCACTAGCTAATGCATTTTCTTATGATGAATTAAGACAATTTGATGAAAAAATAAAAAAGGTAGTAAGTAATTATACATATACTGTTGAATTAAAAATAGATGGTATTGCTAGTAGTGCTCATTATGAAGATGGTCTCCTTACTCTAGGGGCAACACGTGGTAATGGCGTAACTGGTGAAAATATTACAAAAAATATGTTGACAATAAGAACTCTACCAAAAGTACTATCTAAACATCTATCGATGGAAGTACGTGGTGAGGTATATATGTCTAAAGATATTTTTAACTCCTTAAACGAGAAAAGGAAGAGTGATAATTTACCTCTTCTTGCTAATCCTAGAAATGCGGCTGGAGGTAGTCTTCGTCAATTAGACCCAAGCATTACTAAGGAAAGAAAACTTGATCATTTTGCTTATACATTAGTTAATGCTAGTCAATATGGAATTACATCCCAAAGTGATACTTTAAAGTTTTTAAAGACATTAGGTTTTAATGTTAATCCTCATTATCGTCATGTGTCAAATATTGAAGAAGTCATTGCTTATTTAGAAGAATATAAAGATAAAAGAAAAGAACTTAATTATGAAACCGATGGGGTTGTAATTAAAGTTAATGAATTTGATTTATATGATATAATTGGTTATACAGTTAAAGTTCCTAAGTGGGCGATTGCATATAAATTTCCTGCACAAATTGTTACAACTAAATTAAAAGATATTATTTTTACTGTTGGTAGAACAGGAATAATAACTCCTAACGCCATACTTGACCCTGTTTATGTTGGTGGTACTATGGTATCCAGAGCAACACTTAATAATGAAGATTTTATTGTATCAAGAGACTTAAGAATCGGTGATTATGTAAAGGTTAGAAAAGCTGGAGAAATAATACCCGAAGTTGTTGAAGTAGATTTCACAAGAAGAAATAACGAGTTACCACCATTTAAAATGCCGGTTGTCTGTCCTGTTTGTGGGTCAAAACTTGAAAAAGGTGAAAATGAAGCAGAACATTACTGTAAAAATCCTGAATGTGGAGGAAGAATGTTAGAAGGCATTATTCACTTTGCTTCTAGAGTTGCTATGGATATAGATGGACTTGGTGAAAAACAAATTGAACAATTAGTTTCACTGGGATTTATTAAGGATGTTAGTGATATATATTTATTACATAATTATAAAGAAGAACTATTATCGGTTGAAAGATTTGGAACAAAGAAAATCGAAAATCTTTTAAATGCAATTGAAGAATCTAAACATAATACTCTTGACCGGTTTATATTTGCTTTAGGAATTAGACATGTGGGTTCTAAAGCATCTAAGAACTTGATTAAATATTATCATAGTATCGAAGAACTAAAAAATGCTTCTAAAGAAGCTTTAACATTAATTGATGATATTGGTGAGATTATGGCTCAAAGTATTGTTGATTATTTTAATAATCCTAAAAACTTAAATTTATTAGATAAATTATATAATTTAGGTGTTAATCCAGTTGTTAAAAATGAAAATACTTCCAATAAATTTAATGGTTTAACTTTTGTATTAACCGGAACACTTAATACCTTATCTAGAGATGAAGCTACTAAGTTAATTGAAAATGCTGGTGGGAAAGCATCATCTAGTGTTAGTAAGAAAACTTCATATGTCCTTGCTGGAAAAGAAGCAGGCTCTAAACTTGATAAAGCTGTAAGTTTAGGTGTTAAAATAATAGATGAAGAGACTTTCTTAAAAATGTTAGAAGAATAATTTTTTAAAAAGTATGGGCTAAATAGTCGATACTTTTTTTATTCGATATTAAAAAATCTATTGTATATTAAATATTAAAAATTAAAAAATATGGTATAATAAATAGATGATATACTTTTGGTAGGTGAATAATCATGACAGATAAAATTATAATTAGAGGTGCTAGAGTTAATAATTTAAAGAATATTAATCTTACACTTCCTCGTAACAAATTAATCGTAATGACTGGTGTATCAGGTAGTGGTAAGTCATCACTTGCTTTTGATACAATATACGCTGAAGGTCAACGACGTTATGTTGAAAGTTTATCAGCATATGCTCGTCAGTTTTTAGATAATGTTGATAAACCTGATGTTGATGTAATTGAAGGCTTGTCACCAGCAATCTCAATTGACCAAAAAACAACAAGCAGAAATCCCCGTTCAACAGTTGGAACAGTGACAGAAATATATGATTATTTACGTTTGTTATATTCAAGAATTGGCAGACCCTGTTGTCCTATTCATCATTGTGAAATTAGTAGTCAAACGATTGAACAAATGTGCAATCGTGTTCTTGAATATCCACAAGATACACGGATAATGATTTTATCACCTATTGCTGAAGAAAGAAAAGGAACATTTGAAAAAACATTAGAACTTCTTCGAAAAGATGGATATTCAAAAGCTATTATTGATGGCGAGTTATTAGATTTAGATGAAGAAATATCATTAGAAAAAAATAACAAACATAGTATACTTGTTGTTGTTGATAGATTAAAAGTTAGACCTGAAATTAAATCAAGATTATATGAATCATTAGAGACAGCATCAAAACTTTGTGATGGTAAAATATATGTTGATTTTGGTGAAGAAAGAGTACTATTTAGTGAACATTATAGTTGTCCACATTGTGATTTTACAATAGGTAAACTAGAACCCGCAATGTTTTCTTTCAATTCTCCTCTAGGTGCATGTCCTACTTGTAAAGGACTTGGTTTTATTAATGAACTTGATGAAGATAGACTTATAGTTAATCCCGAATTATCAATTGCTGATGGGGCGATACGTTACTTAAAAAATATCGTATTTACTGAAAATATTGAATGGCAACAATATAAAGTATTATTTGAACACTATCATATTGATTTATTTAAACCATATAAAGATTTAACGGATAAAGAAAAAGATATTATCTTACATGGATCAAAAGAACCAATATCATATGAAATTCATTCATCTGGTGGTATCTCAATGAGAAAAAATCGTTTTATTGAAGGTATTGCGACTCTTATTTCTAGGAGATATGAAGAAACATCATCTTCTATGCAGAAGGAATATTATGGTTCATATATGCGTGAAATTACTTGCCATGATTGTGGTGGAAAAAGATTATCAAAAATGGTATTATCGGTTTTAATTGGTGGTAAAAATATTCATGAATTTACGGAAATGTCGGTGAAAGATGCTATCACTTTTATTGAAAATTTAGATTTAACAAGTAAAGAAAAACAAATTAGTGATTTAATCTTTAAAGAAATTTTATCTCGACTTACTTTCTTAAAAAATGTTGGATTAGATTATTTAACATTATCAAGAAAAGCTGGTACTTTATCAGGTGGTGAAGCTCAACGTATAAGACTTGCAACTCAAATTGGTTCTCGTTTAACTGGGGTGCTTTATGTACTTGATGAACCTTCAATTGGTCTCCATCAAAGTGATAATCATAAATTAATTAATTCATTGAAAGAAATGCGAGATTTAGATAATACTCTAATTGTTGTAGAACATGATGAAGAAATAATGAATGAATGCGATTATATTGTAGATATTGGCCCATATGCTGGGGTCCATGGTGGTGAAGTTGTTGCATGTGGAACGCCTGCTGAATTTATAAAAAATACTAATTCAATTACTGCCGACTATTTATCAGGTAGAAGAAAAATAGAAGTACCAAAAGAAAGAAAAACTGCTGATTTAGGTTCAATTGTTATAAAAAATGCTCATCAAAATAATTTAAAAAATTTAGATGTTGAAATCCCTTTACATAAAATGGTTTTAGTTACTGGTGTATCAGGTAGTGGTAAATCATCACTTGTTAATGAAATATTATATAATGCATTAAGTAAAAAACTATATAGAAGTAATTTAACAGTTGGTGCCCATGATAAAATTGAAGGAATTGAACAAATTGAACGTGTAATTCAAATTGATCAGTCTCCAATTGGTAGAACTCCTAGGTCTAATCCTGCAACCTATACGGGAGTATTTGATGCTATTCGTGATTTATTTTCGGAAACTCTCGAAGCAAAGAAAAGAGGATACAACAAAAGCAGATTCTCTTTTAATGTTAAAGGTGGAAGATGTGAAACGTGTGAAGGCGATGGTGTAATTAAAATTGCAATGCATTTTTTACCAGATGTATATGTTGAATGTGAAGCATGTCATGGTAAAAGATATAATAGTGAAACACTAGAAGTAAAATATAAAGACAAAACTATCGCTGATGTTTTAGATATGACAGTTGAAGATGCATGTAGTTTCTTTGAAAATATACCTGCGATATATAATAAAATGAAAACATTAAATGATGTTGGTCTAGGATATATAAAACTTGGCCAAAGTGCAACTACTTTATCTGGTGGTGAAGCCCAAAGAGTTAAACTTGCAAGTGAATTATATAAAAAAATTAATGAACGTACGATGTTTATATTTGATGAACCTACAACTGGTCTCCATACATATGACATTGAAAAATTAATGGCAATGATTAAAAGAATAGTTGATTTAGGTGCCAGTGTTGTTATTATTGAACACAATTTAGATGTAATAAAACTTGCTGATTACATTATTGATTTAGGCCCTAAAGGTGGAGATGAAGGTGGCTATATTGTTGCGACGGGAACTCCAGAAGAAGTGGCTGAAAATAGTAATAGTGCAACAGGAGAATATTTAAAGAAAGTATTAAATAGGTGATAATATGGAAATAAGAAAAACAAAAATTGTATGTACAGTAGGTCCTGCTATTGATTCTGAAAAAATGTTAATTAAAATGTTTAATGCGGGAATGAATGTAGCGAGATTAAATTTTTCACATGGCTCATATGAAGAAGCAATTAAAAGAATAGCTAGAATTAAAACAGCTAGTGCGAAAACTAATAAATATATCGGAATTATGCTTGACACTAAAGGTCCAGAAATTAGAATTGGTAATTTTGAAAATGGAGAATGTAGTTTCGAACAAGGTGACATTGTTACTCTTACATCCGAAGAAGTACTTGGTAATAAAAAAAGATTCTATGTTAATTGTCCTGAATTTTTTGTAGATATTGAAAAAGATAATGAAATTCTAATTGATGATGGAAAAATGTCTCTAACGGTTCTTGAAAAAACAGAAGAAGATGTTAAATGTGTAGTTAATACTCCAGGTATTCTTAAAAATAAAAAAGGAATTAATGTTCCTGGAGTTGAACTTTCAATGCCATTTGTTTCAACAAAAGACTATGAAGACATAAAGTTTGGTTGTGAACAAGGAATAGATTTAATTGCTTTATCTTTTGTAAGAAGAAAAGAAGATGTATTAGAAATTAGACAAATATTAAAAGATTTAGGATGCCCTAATATTGAAATAATTTCAAAGATTGAAAACCAAGAAGGTTTAAATAATATTGAGGAAATTATCGACGTTTCTGATGGTATAATGGTTGCTCGTGGTGACCTTGGAGTTGAGGTTTCACCTGAACTTGTACCACTATATCAAAAACAAATAATTAGACTTGCGAATGAAGCTGGTAAACCAGTTATTACCGCAACCCATATGATGGAATCAATGATATCATCTCCTCGTCCAACAAGAGCAGAAGCTAGTGATGTTGCAAATGCAATTTTAGACGGAAGTGATGCGGTTATGCTAAGTGGTGAATCTGCGATTGGTAAATATCCAGTTGAAAGTGTTAATTATATGAATAAAATCGCAATTGCGACAGAAGCAACCATCGATTATTTACATAAATTAAAAGAACATGAAAAGCATAATACGAAGAGTAAAAGTGATGCAATAGGAGCATGTATTTCTCAATGTTGTATAACTCTTCAAGATGTTGCGGCTGTGCTTGCATTTACGGAAACTGGTGGTACAGCAAAACGTATATGTAAATATCGTCCTAAAGCTCCGATTATTGCTTGTACTGATAATCCTGCAACTTGTAGAAAACTTAGTTATTATTTTGGTGTATATCCAGTTATTAGTAATTATGTTAATGATATTGGTATGTGTGATGATATTGCAATTGAAGTATCTAAGAGTTTAGATATTAAGGATGGTTCTAATATTATTATTACAAGTGGATTTGGTCAAAAACATGGTGTTACAAATACAATCAGAATTATTGAGGTTGAATAGATAATTAGATATGAAACAATTATTTAAATATTTTAAACCGTATAAAAAAGAAACTATACTTGCTCCACTATTTAAGTTATTAGAAGCATTACTTGAATTATTTATTCCAATTATTATTAAAAATATAATTGATAATGGAATTGGAAATAATGATACATCATATATAATCTTAATGGTTGCTTTAATGATTTTAAGTGGCACAGTTGGACTTTTATTTTCGGTTACCGCTCAATATTTTGCAGCAAAAGCAGCTGTAGGATTTGCTACATCCTTAAGATATGATGTCTTTAAAAAATTACAAAGTTTAACTTTTTCCGATCTTGATATGCTTGGAACATCAAGTATGATAACAAGAATGACAAATGATGTTAATCAAGTACAAACAGGAATTAATCTTACACTTAGATTACTTTTACGTTCTCCATTTGTTGTTTTTGGAGCTGCTATTCTTGCTTCAATTCTTGTTCCTAGTATGTCATATATCTTTTTTATTGTTATTGGTATATTACTTGTAGTTGTTTTTTCGATAATTCTTGTTACCATTCCACTTCATAAAAAAGTACAAAAAAACTTAGATGTAGTACTTAAAGATACAAGAGAAAATTTAACAGGTACAAGAGTTATTAGAGCATTTACTAATGAACAAGAAGCAATAGATGATTATAATACTTCAACGAAAACTTTAGAAAGATCACAAAATAAAGTGTCTCGTTTTGCTAGTTTGTTAAATCCTTTAACATATGCAATTATAAATATTGCTATTGTATTATTAATTTATCAAGGTGGTATTAAAGTAAATAATGGTACCCTTTCTGATGGTGAAGTTATTGCTTTATATAACTATATGTCCCAAATTCTTGTTGAATTAATTAAATTTGCTAATTTAATTGTTACTATTACTAAAGCAATTGCATCATCAAAAAGAGTAAGTAGTATCTTAGAAATTGATTCTAAAGTAATTATAAAAGAAAAAATAATAGACGAAACTAAATCATTCATTGATTTTAGTCATGTTTATTTAAATTATCGATATTCTAAAGTTTCTTCTTTAGAAGATATATCTTTTACAATTAATAAAGGAGAAACAATTGGAATTATTGGTGGTACTGGTAGTGGTAAAACTAGTCTGATAAATATGCTTACTAGATTCTATGATGCGACAAGTGGTGATATATATATAAATGGTCAAAATATAGAAAGTTATGATCCTTCATATTTACGTGATAAGATTGGAGTTGTAATGCAGAAGTCGGTCTTATTTAAAGGTACAATTAAAGATAATATTTGTATGGGAATAACGAAGTCTGATGAAGAAGTACTAAATGCTTGTAAAAACGCCGAAGCATTAGATATTATAAATAAGAAAGAATTAGGAATTTATTCAGAAGTAGAACAAAATGGCAGGAATTTTTCGGGTGGTCAACGTCAACGTATTGCGATTGCAAGAGCTTTGGTTAAAAAGCCTAGCATCTTAATTTTAGATGATGTCGCATCTGCCCTTGACTTTATTACAGAAAAAGAACTAAGAAAAAATATAAAGGAACTAGATTATCATCCTACTACTATTATTGTTTCTCAAAGAACGTCATCAATAATGCATGCTGATAAAATTATTGTTTTAGATGATGGTAAACTTGTTGGCTTTGATACACATAATAATTTGTTAGAAAGTTGTCCTGTGTATCAAGAAATTTATTATTCTCAATTTAAGGAGGATGATAAATAATGAATAAAGGATTATTAAAAAGAATTTTAAAATATCTAAAAAAAGATATTGTAACATTAATATTTACATTAATTCTTTGTCTTATTAGTGTTTTATTTACCATTTATTTACCAATATTATTTGGTAATGCTATTGATTTACTTATAGGTATAGGTGAGGTAGATTTTGATAAATTAATTAGTTTACTTGTAAAAATAGTAATTTTAGTTTTTAGTACAAGTATAATTGATTTTGTATTACTTCTTTTAACTAATCAAATGACTTATCGTATAACTCGTAGACTTCGTCAAGAAGCATTTAGAAAGTTACAAGTTTTACCTCTTAAGTATATTGATTCTAATACAACAGGATCAGTAGTAAGTACTATCATTAATGATGTAGACCAATTTGCTGATGGATTACTCCTTGGCTTTAATCAATTATTTAAAGGAATAATAACGATACTTGGTACAATCTTCTTTATGTTTATGATTAACTGGGTTATTGCGATAATTGTTGTTGTTCTTACACCGATGTCACTTTTTGTTGCTAAATTTATTGCAAGTAAAACATTTAATTTATTTAAATCACAAGCAGAAATTAGAGCTCAACAGACAGGACTTATTGATGAAATGATTGGAAATATCAAAGTAGTTAAAGCTTATAATTATGAAGATGATAGTTTAAATAGATTTAAAGAAATAAATGATAATTTACAAAAATGTTCATTAAAAGCCATATTTTATTCATCACTCACTAATCCATTAACTAGATTTATTAATGCTTTAGTTTATGCGGTGGTGGCATTAGTTGGGTCAATCTTTGTTATTAAAGAAGTTAGACCAGAACTTTTGCTTTCGGTTGGATATCTTAATTCATTATTGAGTTATGCAAATCAATATACAAAACCATTTAATGAAATATCATCAGTAATATCAGAAGTACAAAATGCATTTGCATGTGCAAATAGAATATTTAAGTTATTAGATGAACAAGAAGAAGTTAAAGATAATATTGAATCAGTAATTTTAGAAAATGCATCAGGAAACATAGAATTTGAACATGTATATTTTTCTTATCAAGATAGTCAAAAACTTATTGAAGATTTTAATTTAAAGGTTAAAAAAGGTCAAAGAATTGCAATAGTTGGTCCAACTGGTTGTGGAAAAACAACACTAATTAATTTATTAATGAGATTTTATGATGTTAATAGTGGTATTATTAAAGTAGAAAATACTGATATTAGAGATATTTCAAGAAAATCTCTTAGAGATAATTATGGTATGGTACTTCAAGATACTTGGATTAAAACGGCATCAGTTAGAGATAATATTGCAATTGGTAAGCCTGATGCAACGTTAGATGAAATAGTTTTAGCAGCAAAAAAAGCACATGCTCATAGTTTTATAAAGAGACTTCCTAATGGATATGATACAATAATTAATGAAGAAAATAGTTTATCAGTTGGTCAAAAACAATTATTGTGTATTACAAGAGTAATGTTAATAAAACCTTCTATGTTGATATTAGATGAGGCAACTTCTTCAATTGATACAAGAACAGAACTAAAAATTCAAGATGCATTTAATACATTAATGATAGATAAAACTAGCTTTATTGTAGCCCATCGTTTATCTACTATTAAAGGTGCTGATTTAATTTTAGTAATGAATAATGGTAATATAATTGAACAAGGTACACATGATGAATTAATAAAAAACAATGGTTTCTATTGTAAATTATATAATTCACAATTTGAAAAATAAAAAGTAGATAAGAGTTAATAGCTCAAATCTACTTTTTTGTTATAAATAATTTATAATTACATATTATTATTAAATAATGGTAAAACTATAAAGATAGCAAATCGCATATAAATTGAATATTTAGAAATTGTGTGGTATAATGAAAACAAAGAAAACTGAAATTTTATTGAGTATATTTATATATATTTTATTAATAACTTATATATATTATTTATTTAAAAATAGTATCTTTTTTAGAGAGTTTAATGAATTAGTTACATTTATTTATATTAGTTTAAGTGTAGTTGTTATTTATTATTTTTTCTATCGAATAATTCATAATTTTAATAAAGGGATATATATATTTTGTTTAATTTGTTATTTAATTATTTTAGTACTTAGTTTATTTTATCGGAAAACTAATGATAGTTATATACTTGCAAATCCATATTATATTAAAAAATGGATATATATAATATTTACTAATAAAATTGTATTTTTAAATATTATTGGAAATATTTTATTATTTATTCCTTTAGGATATTTTATAAATGAACTTAAGCTTAATTTAATAATTGAATTATTAATATGTTTAGTTATTATTATTTTATTAGAATTAATTCAGTATATATCTAAAAAGGGGATATTTGATTATATAGATATAGTATTAAATTATATTGGAATTATTGTAGGGATTTGTTTATGCATCAGAAAGGAAAACTAAATGACAGAAAAAGAAAAAAAAGACAACCAAGAAAATAATGATAAAGAAGAAAAGAAAAATTCTAATTTAGATGAAGAAGAGTTTTTAAAAATATTAGAAGAACTTTATAATAGTAATGATAAACAAGTAAAAGTTAAAACAGTAAAAAAAATAGGTATAACTAATAAAGTTGTTAATAATATATGGTTAGACTTTTTGATTATGACTATAATTAATATGGGCTTATTAATTGCTTTATGTGGTTGGTTTAATGTAATAAATACAAAACATTTCTATGAATTAGTTATTATTAGTTTTGTTTTTAGTACAGTTGATTATTTTATTAAAGCATTAGTCTTTAAACTGAAACCTGAATGGTATATAAAAACTTTAGGATTATTGTTTGTTTTAATTACGATAATAGTTTTAGTTGGTGTTATGGTAGGTGCTTATTATTTATTTGATGCATCATTTAATAAACCTATTATTGATGTTGCTTGTATATTAATATTATTAATAGTTAGATCATGTATAACAACATATATAAAGAAATTAAATTTAAGGAGGAATTTAAAATGAAAAAAGTAATGTTAAATGAAGTAGTAAAGGCTTTAAATTTACAAGTTATTTGGGGAACTGAGTTTTTAAAAAAAGAAGTTATTAAACCAATGTCTTCAAGACCTTGTGTAGAAATTTATGCTGGATATTTCGATTATTTTGAAAAAGATCGTATTCAAGTAATTGGATCAAAAGAACTTGCAATATTTGAATTATTAGATGAAAAAACTAAACGTGAACGTTTATATCAATTATTTAGTTATAATTCACCTGCATTTGTATTTACTAAAAATGTGGAAGTACCTAAAATCGTAGTTGAAGTAGCAATTGAAAAACAAATGCCAATTCTGAAGAGTGATTTAATTACATCTGCTTTAATTGGTAATTTACATGCTTATTTATCAAATAGACTTGCTGAAAGAATTGCTGTTGATGGAGCGATGCTTGATGTATATGGAGTAGGTGTTTTAATTACTGGTCGTAATGGTATTGGAAAAAGTGAAACTGCACTTGAATTAATTAAAAGAGGGCATCTTTTAATTTCTGGTGAAGAAACTAGATTATATCAACGTGAAGCTGGTATGGTTATTGCTGAATCAACAGAAGTTATGGAAAAATTAATGGAAATCAAAGATATTGGTATGGTTAATGTAGTTAATCTATTTGGTATCGGTTCATACCGTAAGAGTAAGAGATTAATGATGGTTATTGAACTTGTTACATCTGATGAAGAAATTAAGAAAGATGAATCAATTAAGTATTTCGAAACAGAAATTCCTCATATTACAATTGTTGTTGAAAAAGGTAGAAATATTGCTTCATTAATTGAAACAGCCGCATTAAATCAACAATTATTATTAAATGGATTAAGTGGTGAAAAAGAATACGCTAAACGTAAAGCCAATGATGTAATTGGAAGAAGGAAATAATAATGTTAAATTTATTAACAGAATTACGACCTATTCATGATAGTAGTGAAAAAATAGCATTTAGTATTGGTAATATTGATATTGCTTGGTATGCAATTATTATTATGCTAGGTGCTGTTATTGGTACATGTTTTGGCTATTTTAGATATGCTAAAAAATTAGGTATGGACTCAGATACTTTAATTTCCGGTATTACTTTAGGGGTTGTATTTGGAATTTTAGGGGCAAGATTATATTATGTATTATTTAATTTTCAAAATATGAATATTAATAACTTCTTAGATATAATTAATCCAAGAAGTGGTGGTCTTGCAATTCATGGTGCCGTACTTGCTGAATTTATCTTTTTACCAATATTTTGTAAAGTTAAAAAGATTGATTTAATTATGCTTTTAGAAATTGCGATGCCTTTGATTTTGTTTGCACAAGTTGTAGGTAGATGGGGCAATTTCATGAATCAAGAAGCATTTGGTGGTTTAGTTCCATTTACTGGTGAGGTAGTTGGTTCTAGCCTTAGTGATGCACAACTTCTTGAACAAAGAGTATATTTACAAAATCATTTAATCCCGGAATTTGTAATTAATAGAATGTATATTACACATAGTTCCGCTGCGGGATTTACTGTTGCAGGATACTATCAACCAACATTCTTATATGAATCATTCTTTAATTTAGTTGGATTATTACTTTATATGGGTATTCGTAAAAGAACAAGTAAATTATATATCGGTGATGGCTTAAGTTTCTATTTAATATGGTATGGAATAGTTCGATTCTTTATTGAATTAATGAGAACAGACCCATTAACTGTTGGTTCTAGTGGTATTAGAATTGCTATTGTGGTATCAGTAATCTATGTAATTGTAGGTTTTGCACTGGCAACTGTTAGAAGAATTTTAAAATATCGATTAATTCCTTGTAAAGATGTTTTACATGGAAACACTTATACAATGTTAACAAATAAAGAAAATTGAGGTACAAAATGAAAGGACTTAGAAAGACAGTAATATTTGATTGTGATGGAACTATCCTTGATACATTTAAACTAATTGAACAAGTTGTTATAGATACATTTAAAATAATTAAACCAGATTATAAAATGTCTATAAAAGAAGCTCATACTTTCTTTGGACCTTTTCTAAATGATTCCTTTAGTAAATATTTTGAAACTGAACAAGAAGTAAATTATGCTGTTGAAGTATACAGAAAATTATGTGAAGAGTTAACTCCTAAGTATGTTGTTGCTTATGAATCAATTGAGGAAATGTTAAAAGAATTAAAACAAAAAGGTTACTTAATTGCGATGGTTTCTAATAAAGTAACAGAGGCTATTTTACAAGGACTTAATATTTGTGGATTAACTAAATATTTTGATTTAATTGTGGGAGCAGAAAAACTTGCTAAAGCAAAGCCTGACCCTGATGGAATATATCAAGTATTTGATAAATTTAAAACACTAGATTCTGTACTTGTTGGTGATACTTTAATTGATATGTCTACAGCAAGAAATGCAGGTATTGATTTTATTGGAGTTACTTGGTGTCAAACTACAAAAGAAACTTTTATAAATAATGGAGTTAGATATATTGTAGATAATGCTCTTCAAATAATTGATATTTTGGAGAAAAAGTATGAGCTTTGCTAGTGAAGTAAAAAAAGAAATTCTATCAATTGATGATATGAATGATTGTTGTAAAAAAGCATTACTTTTTGGTATATTACAAGGTACTAGTGAAATATTGATTGGTGATAAAGGTGTAAAAATAATAATTAAATCTCCAATCCTAAATGCAATTAAAATAATTATACCGATATTAAAAGAAGAATATAAAATTCAAATTGATGAAGGATTACAAACAGTTAAAAATAGTTTAGGCAGAAGATATTATTATTTAGAAATAAAAGAAAACACAGATAAAATAATTAAAGACTATTTGTTACTTCCTTATGAAGAAATATCAATTAGTAATCCCTTGCTTAAAAAAGAATGTTGTAAAGCAAGTTTTGTTAGAGGAATGTTCGCAGTTAAAGGTTCTATCAATGATCCTAGAAAAGAATGCTATCATTTAGAGTTTAATTGTAAGAATGAAACTATAGCTAAAACAATTCAAGAAATATTATTACAAAAACAAATTGAATCAAAGATTACAATGAAGGGCTTAAATTCATTACTATATATCAAGAAAAGCGAATATATTAGTGATACATTAGCTTTTATTGGTGCGAGTTCAGGTGTGTTTTATTTTGAAGATTCTAGAATATATCGTGATTTCGTTAATACAGCAAATCGACTTGCCAATTGTGATGTCGCAAATGCCAGGAAATCAGCTGAATCTTGTGAAAGACAACTGGCAATGATTCAGTTAATTCGTGATTATGGTTATTTTGATAAAATGCCACTTCGTCTTCAAATAATTGCGAAAATGAGGGAAGAATATCCTGATTCATCACTTGAGGAATTATCAGAGTTTTCTGATAAAATGTTTGGAAAAACACTTAGTAAATCAGGTATTAGTCATTGTATGAGAGATTTAGAAAATTATTATTTATCATTAAAAATTAACAAAGAATAAAAGCATAAGTAAAAAACTTATGCTTTCTTTTATTCATATTTTTTTGCTAAAGAATAATCTTCATCATGTTCAGGCATTGCCCAAGTAATAATACCAAGTATAGCCGCGACACCTACAATTGAATAAATAATTCTAGATATAACTGTACTTAAACCATCAAATAAGAAGCCAACTAAGTTAAAGTCAAATAGTCCAACTAATCCCCAGTTTAAACCACCTACTATAAGAAGGGCTAAAGCTATATTTTTTAAAATTTTCATGATTACCTCCTAATTAAAAATTTACAATAATATTATCTCCATATATATAATTTTAATTCTGGTAAAATTTATATTTTGTCATTAAATCAAAAGTTAAAACATATATTTTAATGAATGAGGTGTATTATGAAGAAATTAACTAAAACTATTATTTTTCTAATTTTGTTTTTTTGTATTTTTGGTCTTATAAGTTGTAAAAAAGAAACAAAAGTAGAAGAATCATTTCCAGAACTTGTTTCTAATTTAAAAAGTTATAAATTAACTGGTAAACTTGAATCAATGTTTCCATCTGGCACTAAAGAATGTGAGGTTTCTGTTTACTATAAACAACCTAATTATTATCGTGTTGAATTAAAAAATGCTGGAAATAATGAACCACAGATAATGATTAAAAATGGTGATGGTATATATGTATTATTACCAGCTGTAAATAAAGTATTTAAAATAAATAGTAGTTGGCCTGATAATTCAAGTTATCCATATTTGTTACAATCATTAAGTAAAGATATTATTGGTGATGATAATTTATTAATTAATAAAGATAATGGCAAAACAACATTAGAATTTAATGCTAAACTATTTAATAATGCAATGGTTACTAAACAAAAAGTATTGTTTAATGATGAAATGAAAATGCCTGAAGAAGTACTTATATATGATGACCAAAATACATTACTAACTAGATTTAAGTTTGATTCAATTAATACAAATATTGATATTGATGACAAATATTTTAAAGTAAATGATTCAATGTCAACTGCTAGATTATCATATGTTGAATCCCCTATTTCCTTCGACCGATTAATTACTTATCCAACATACTATCCAGATAAAACCACTTTACAACAAGAAACAACATTAGGTGAAGGTGAAAATAAAAGAGTAATTATGAAATATAGTGGTGAGGCTCCATTTACAATTATTCAACAATATGTTGTAAATACAGAAAATATTAAAACTGAATATGTTAGCGGTGATATATATACTATGGGTGGAGCAATTTGTATTTTAGCAAATAATACAATTCAATTTTATGATAGTGGAATTGAATATACACTTGCTTCAACAACTTTAGATTATTGTACATTAATTCAAATGGGAGAATCACTTAGAACGGCTGACTTAAAATAAAAAACCACGGTTTTTTCCGTGGCTTTTCTTATTTAAAGTAACGATTTAATAAAGCTTGAAGAGCTCTTCCGTGTCTTGCTTCATCACGTGCCATTTCATGAACAGAGTCATGAATTGCATCTAAATTTTGTTCTTTAGCTTTTTTAGCAATAGCCATTTTACCATGGCATGCTCCATTTTCACCTGATAGCATTTTTTCTAGATTTTCTTTTGTAGATTTAGAAACTAAATCACCTAACATTTCTTGGAATCTAGCCGCATGTTCAGCTTCTTCATGTGCTATTTGTTCAAGTACCACTGCAATTTCAGGATAGCCTTCACGATGTGCTTGGCGAGCCATTGCAAGGTACATACCTACTTCACTACATTCACCATTGAAGTTATTTCTAAGACCTTCAACGATTTCCTTATCAATTCCACAAGCGATACCAACATTATGTTCAGCTGGCCAAGTTAATTCTTCTTCAACATAAGCAACAACATTGCTACCTTTTGCTTTACATACAGGACAAATAATTTCTTCACCTTCTGGAATATCAAATATTTGTCCACAAATTAAACATTTATATTTCATATATACCTCCTATTTATTTACAAAGTAATTATACTATAAAATAAAGTAAAATTGTGTAACAAATGCAACAAAAGATTTGTTTTATTTAAAAATATTATTTTTTATTTTTCTTTCTTTTACAAGTCTATAAAAAGTTCCTCTTGATATACCTAAAAAACTTGATGCATTTGTTCCTGATATTTTCTTATTAAAATAATCATCTAATACTTTTTCAGTAGAAAATGGTAATAATTTTTTAGGCCTACCAAATTTAATTCCCTTTTCTTTTGCGAGTTTAATTCCTTCAGCTTGTCTTTTCTTAATGTTTACTCTTTCGTTTTCAGCAACGAAACTTAATATTTGTAATACGATATCGGAAATAAAACGTCCCACTAAATTCTTGGCCTCTACTCTTGTATCTAGAAGAGGCATATCAAGAACTAATATATCAGCTTTGATCGTTTTGGTTATTCTTGCCCATTCTTCAATTATCATTTGATAGTTTCGACCCAGTCGGTCAATTGATTTAATAATTAATAAATCATCTTTCTTTAATTTTTTTATAAGAGCTTGATAAGATGTTCTTTCAAAGTCTTTTCCTGATTCTTTATCAATAAAAATATTGTTTTTATTAATGCTAAATCCTTTTAGTTCTTCATATTGTCTGTCAATACATTGTCCTTTTGTTGATACACGAATATATGCGTATGTCATAAATAAATCACCTCCAATATATATTTTAAGTTATTGAAGTAATTTGGTAAAGTTGTTGAATAAAAATAAAAAGAGCCTATTAAATTAATAATAGACTCTTAAATTAAGAATAGAAGCTAAAAGAAGCTCATTTTTGAATTTTTATTTAATAGATGATAAATTATACTCTGTTAATTATAGCTATTTTCTAATTCATGTTGAATTTCTTCAGCACATTTGATTTGGTCTTTTAAATTCCATTTACCAATGTTTTTACCATCCTTAATGAACATTGAACCACTTTGATGAAAATAAAATTCTATATTTCTTTCATGTGCTTCTAAATATAAGTTTTTTACCCATTCATATAAAGTTGCTCTAACGTCATCTTTTGGTGCAAATTCACCACCAACATTAACACATTTAATTAATCCCGTATCAAGATATTTTCCAAGTGTTATTGGTCCAATTAAAGGTGAACAGAAGACCTCACGATGTTTTACTGGCGCTTCTAAAAAATGTTTTAATCTAATGTCCGCCATTTCTTGATTTTCAATTGAAATAGAAATATGAACATGGTCCCATCCATCATTCCAGTCTGAAGGAACACATGATTTAATTCTTTCTGGTCTTTTTGTTGTCATAACAAAGATACAATCTTTTCTTCTCCTAATAAAATCCCAACAACCATCTCGCCACTGATCTGCTTCTTCAATAAAAAAATCAGAAGAAAAACAAAGCTTGATAAGAGATCCAGCAGGAACATCTTTATCTTTTAATTCATATGTTGTTTTACCTTTTTCAATATGTGTTGTATCACGGCCATATCTTTTGTCCATTTTATAGACAAAACAATTTTTACATCCTTGACTTACTTTCTTACATCCATGCCATGTATTCCAAGGAATAGCATTTTCTATATCTTTATTTTGCATTTGAACCTCCTATAACATATTAATTGTTTCTGTTTTAAAATTACTAAACCATTCGGCTTTTTCACAAGAAAACTTTAAAATACAATATTCTGGATCAGTAACTCCTTTTCTATAAAATTTATAGAAAAATGGTATCCATAGTTTTTCTTTTATTTTTAAGTCAGTAACAACTTCCATTTTTCCTTTAATCATTACACCTTGAAAGTTTCTTCCTTTTTCATAAAAGTAAATACTTGCTAGATTATTGTTTTGATAATGTCTTGTTTTATTAGATGAAGAATAAGTTGCGAAAAATATAGTATTTCCATCAACTAGCACTGGTTTTATTAATGCTCGACTCCATGGATATCCTTCTTCATCAACAGATGATAGAATTGATGTTTTTTGTCTTTTAACAAATTCAATTATTTCTTCTTTTGTCATATATATACTCCTTTATTTTCTATTTTGTAAATTGGATTTTAGGGCTTGTTCAATTTGAATGTTTAAATCTTTTATATGATAAGTCTTTCCATCTTTAACAAAGGTATTTCCTGTTTGTCCAAAAATAAATTCAACATCATATTTAATACATTCATCATATACTTTTTTTACCCATTCATAGTAGAGGGGACGCATCCCTGCGTAATTTTCTCCCCCACATAAGACTGTTTCAATTCGTCCTGTCTTTAAGTATTTTTCTAGGGTGATTTCTCCTATAAATGGCTTTAGACTTACCCAAATATGTTTTGCTTTTAAATCAAGAAGAAGAGGGATTCGTTCATCAACGCGTTTTTGATTTTCACATGATACCGCAATTGTTATATTATCCCATCCATCATTCCAATCTAATGGTAGACATTCCTTTATTCTTTCTGGTCTTTTTGTTAATAAAGAGAAAGTAACGTCTTTTCTTTGCCTCATAATATCCCAGGCTTCATTTCTCCAAATATCGGCTTCTTCTAAAAAGAAGTCAGAAGACATACAAACTCGAACAAATTCGCCGGATTTAATTTTATATTCTTTGTTTTTATTTTTCTTAAGTGGTAAATTAAAATTAGTTTTATTTTTAGAAATAATACTTCCATCAAGACCTCGTATTTTATCTAAATAAAACATGAAACAGTTTTGACACCCTTCACTTTTCTTTTTACAACCATGCCAGGGGTTCCATGTCGGATCGTTTCTTTTCATAGTTTATTTACTTTCTAAAGAAATTCTTGCATTTTCAAGAATAAAAATTAAATTATTGAAATTATCTTGACCTAATTCATTTTCTAATTTAATTAGTTTCTTATTAAGTTCATTTTCTACATCATTTACAAGTTTAATAGCCTTATTTGTTGGAATAATATAGAAACTTCTTTTATCAGTTTTTGAATATTGTTTTGTAATATATCCTTTTCTTTCTAATACACTTATATGACTTGCGACCATCGGCTTTGTGACTTCTAGTAATTCAGCAATCATAATAGGAGTAAATAACCCTTCTCTTTTGGTTATTATATTTAATACACCCATTTCACTAGGCCTAATTGGTAAGTCTTTTTTCAAATTCATATATGTTCTACTAAATTTAGAAAAAATAATATTGGCATTTATATATTTATCCATATGACCTCCAAAGTAGTTAATGTAGATTAACTATATTATACTACTTTCTATTTTTTTAGTCAAGATAAAAGAAAAAAGGTTAATATAAAAATAACCTTTTATTGTAATTTACCGATTCCATTTGTAAATATCCATTTTCTTTTTCTAAGTCCTAAGATTGTTTTATCAGATAATGTTTCTTCAATTAAATTTATAGTATCTTTTGAAAGAGTTGTATTAATTGCTTTAATAGAACTTTCTAAATGACTTTGTTTGGTTGTTCCGATTAAAGTGATAATATTATCATATTTAGCTTGAGTGTAAGTTAAAGCTAGCTCACTCATAGAAAGACCTAATGAATGTGCTATATCATTAAATTTGTTTAGTGCTTTAATGTTACTATCTTTATATTCATTATTAAATATTCCTCTTGAAAACATTGGATTGTATGTTGCTTCGTCAAAAACTTTATCAGTAAGAATTCCATGACCGACAGCACCATACACAACAACATTAACACCTAGTTCTTTAGCTGTTTTAATTAAGTCTTTTTCGATTTCTCTATTAAGTAGTGAATATTCAACTTCAACACTATGTATTGGATGAATCTTATGAGCACGTCTTAATGTTTCGGCGTCAACTTCGGATAATCCAATATGTTTTACGTATCCTTCTTCAATTAATTTCTTAATTTCAGTAACAACATCCTCAACTGGAATTTCAGTATCTTGTCTTGCGGGTTGATATAAATCTACATATTCAAGTCCCATCTTATTTAAGGAATCTAATAATTTACTTTTAATATTTTTGGGATTAACATCTAGGTATGTACCATCGCTTGTAAAAGTTACTCCAAATTTCAATGATACAAAATACTTATCTCTAGGCACATCACGTAATGCTTCTCCTAAGACTATTTGCGATTGTCCTCTTTGATAAAAATCTCCAGTATTAAAAATAGTAATTCCTTGTTCTAATGCTTTCTTAATGGTCGTAATTGAATCAATTTTATTTTCAAAATTCATTCCCATTGTTCCTAGCCCTAATTTATTAATCATTAACTATACACCTCCTAATTTAATTATACTACACAAAATTGAGTAAAGCAAATAATTTAAAAATAAAAATTGAAAAGATTTATAAGTAATATATTAATTAGAATAAAAAATAAGTCCTATACAAAAGACTTATTAATTTACTTTAATATGTCATTACTACAAATTAACCACATTTGGCTAAAATATCCTACAAAATCAAAAATTAGTCCTCTTTTATAAGAAGACTAACAGATGTCAATTAATGGGGCGAATGATGGGATTCGAACCCACGCGTGACGGAGCCACAATCCGCTGTGTTAACCACTTCACCACATTCGCCATGGCAGGGGCAGTAAGAATCGAACTCACATTGACGGTTTTGGAGACCGGTGTACTACCGTTGTACGATGCCCCTAGCGCTTATATATTATATCAAATTTTAATAAATATTGCAACTGTTTTAAACTATAAATAAAAAATAGCAAGAAAAGTTGCTATTTTAATCCTTACATTCAAATGTTTGACAATTTGTTACATCAGCAGTTTGTCCATCTTTTAGTCCCAATTTTAAATCTCCATTAACATTCATAATTTCAATTTTATCAGCATGGCATTTTTGTCCTCTTTCAAATACACAGTTTGTTGCGTCACAATATACTTCCGTATTTAATGTAGGATTAAGTGCATCTATAACAGCAAATTCATAATTACTATTATCTGCATTTCTACACTGATAACTATTACAACATGTATCTTTTTTCATTTTTGCATTAGGTCCATCTACATCAATATAGTTTTTCCCACATAACCAATCATAGTTATATATACATTGTTCTACTTTACATTTTAATTTTGGCATTTAAATCATCCTTTCTTATTTTTATTATATCTTTAAATTAATATTTTATACAAAAAAATTAGATTATTAATTATAAATACTCAAATTAGTTGACAAAATATTGAAAAAAAGATATAATATTATAGCATTGGAGTAGTACTCAAGAGGCTGAAGAGGTGCCCCTGCTAAGGGCATAGACCGGGAAACTGGTGCAAGGGTTCAAATCCCTTCTACTCCGCCATTTGAGGTCTGTTGGAGAAGCGGCTTAACTCACATGCCTTTCACGCATGCACTCACGGGTTCGAATCCCGTACAGATCACCATTTTAAGAAATCTATAGGTCTTCTGTAAAGAGGGTCTTTTTTTTATGCATTTATGAAACATTTAGATTTAAACACCTAAGGACACTGACCAAGGACGCGAACCAGTAACTTACGGGATTCGAATGTTAGGTTCTTACGGGACTTGAATCTATAAGATATAATGGTGGAAATAATTATTAAATTTTAGTATAATATAATTAACTCAACGCTCCGTTGATGTAAGGTATCTTTTTAGTCGCTTTACTTTTTACATTTTAGTTGATATACTATTTGTGTAAGCTTACTAGAAAATATATTAGGAGGAAATAAAATGTTAAGAACAGTCGGTTCAACAATTAGAGAGTTAAGAAAGAACAAGAATTTAACTCAAGAAGAATTAGCGGAAGCTATAAATGTTACACCACAAGCAATTTCTAAATGGGAAAATAATGTTGGTTTACCAGACATATCTCAAATCATTCCAGTTGCCACATTCTTTGGTGTAAGCGCAGATATTATATTAGGTATTTCAGACAATAATAGAAATGAAGAAATAAATGAAATTTTAAATATGTGTAATGATAGATCACTTAGAAAATATGACGTTGAAAGTTGGTTATTAATTCAAGATGTTCTAAAGAAATATCCATCTAATTTAGATTTATTACAAGAAAGCATTGAATATGGAATAGCTCTTTCTTATAAAGGAAACTATTGTTATAATGAAGAATACGCAGAAAGAATTTATAAGGAAACAACTAGACAAGCTGAATTAATTGTCAAATATTCAAGTAATCTTACAAATATCTTACGAGCTCATATGATTATGGTAATATTACATTCTTCATTTGGAAACGCAGAAAGTGCTGTAAAACATGCTAATGAATTACCTATGCGTTCAGATATGACTGCTCATGCTATGTGTGCATGGATAAATAAAGCTTTTAATGAATTTGAAATAGAAAAAATTAACTTACAGAGAGATTTACAACAGCATATGCATTCATCAATTAATACTTTAGGTTTGCTAGGTATATCATATGAAAATACTAAAAATTATGAAGAAGCATTAAAAATGTATTTCACAATATTGAATATAATTAACGAAGTGTTTAAAGAAGATGATTATATACCAGCTTTATATAAATTAGAAATGGGTAATGTTTATGCTTTAATAGCTAGAACATGGCTAAGTATGGGAAATACTGATAAATGTTTTGATTTTTTAGAACAAATGGTTGATATAGAAATTTACCATAATAATGTAGAAGTAAAAGAATTTAAAATTAAAAATAAATATTTGGATAAGTCAGGTACATATAATTATGCTAATTATCGTGCTTTTGATAAAGATAGTGATGTTTTATGTTCACTTAATCTTGAATGTTTCAACTCTATTAAAGATAATGAAAGATATAAAGAAATAGTTAAAAAAGCAAAATATTATTTGCATAGAAATTAAAATTTCATTTTGATATAAACCACAAATCTCTTAAATAAAATATTAAGAATAAAATAAAGATATTAATCTCCCTATAAAAAAGTGCATAATATATTTAGAGGTGAGAGTTATGTTTGAAAGAAAAATTTATAATGACATTATTTCTTGGCACGAATCATTAAAAATTAAAAAAAGATCTTTAATAATTAAAGGATTAAGACAGATTGGTCAAACAACAATTGTTAGAAAGTTTTGTGAAGAACATTATGAAAATGTTGTGTATATTGATTTCATGCATAATACTTCTGTCAAGTCATTATTTGATAAAGATTTAAATGTTAATGATTTAATAATAAGTTTATCAGCATCTAATTTAGGAGCAAAATTCATACCTTACAAAACAATAATTATTTTTGATGAACTACAAGAATGTGCGAATGCTAGATCTGCAATAAAACCATTTATGGAAGATGGAAGATTTGATCTTATTTGTACAGGATCTCTTCTTGGTTTAAGAGGATATAATAAAAAAGTTTCAAAAGGAGTATCTACTGGTTTTGAAAAAGTAATAACTATGAAACCTATGGACTTTGAAGAATATCTATGGGCAATAGGGTTTGACAAAAATGTTATAGATCATGTAAAGAAATCATTTATAGACAAAACACAAGTCATTCCAAACGTTAATGAAAAACTTATGAAATATTTTAAAGAATATCTATGTGTTGGATGGCTTCCTGACGTAGTTAATGTGTTTAATTTAACTCATGACTTAACACAGATTAGAGAAATACAACAAAGTATTCTTGAAAGTCATAAAGATGATTTTGGTAAACATCTTAATAAAGAGGAAGTACAAGAAATTAATCAAACTGAACTTACTAAGATTATGCAAGTATATAAATCAATCCCAAATCAACTTGCAAAAAAAATAAAAAGTTTCAATATAAATTAGTTGCAAGTACTGCTAAAGCTAGAAACCATAGTGATGCTTTTACATGGATAGAAGAATTTGGTTTAATTTGTAAATGTCATAATTTAAATAATTTAGAACTTCCACTAGATGGCAATAACGATGAAGATACATTTAAAATATATGTGACTGATACAGGATTATTTATAACAATGTTAGAGGATGGAACTACTGATAATATTATTAACGGAGATTTAAAGGTATACAAAGGTGCAATATTTGAAAACATTATGGCTGATGCTTTTAATAAAATGCATAAGGATTTATATTACTATCATAAACATAGTGGATTAGAAATAGACTTTGTTACAAGATATAATAACGAACTAGCATTAATAGAAGTTAAATCTAATAATGGTAATGCAAAATCATTAAAAGAAATATTAAATAATAAAGATAAATATGAAATAAATAGTAATTTTAAACTTGCAGATGCTAATATAGGCAGTGCTAATGGGATTAATAAACTTCCATTATATATGGCATTCTTGATTAAATAAAGTTATAGGAGCTAGTACAATGCATACTAGTTCCTCTTTGTTATCATAAATATAATAGACTTATAGATTATTAATAAAATTATAGTGATGAATAAAAAGATGCATTATGAAACATATTGTTCAGTAAAAAGGTTAAAAGAAACATTTCTTTCACCACACACATTAATTGACATCTATTAGTCTTCTGATAAAGAAGGCTAATTTTTGATTTTGTAGGGTATTTTAGCCAATTTTGGTTAGAATACCTTCTTTTTTTATGCAAATAAAAGACTTTTTGTAGTACATACCTTGGGAGACTTGCCACGGAACCGAACCTGCTTTCGTGGGGATGCGAACTTATAAGAGATAATAAGATAATTAATCATCTAGAAAAATTATTTAAAAAATAGTATAATTATTTTGTTAAAACACCCAATGAAAATAACTAAAAATGCACTTTATAAGTGAAAGGTGGTGAAGCAATGGATGTAAATATCTTAGAAAAATATATTGAGAGAATATATGGGTATGCTTTAAATAATACTTATTCAACTGCTGAGGCACAAGACTTATCTCAAGAAATCCTTTTAACTTCAGTAAAAGAATTGCCTTATTTAAGAGATGAAAGCAGATTTGAGCCTTGGCTATTTGGTATTGCAAGAAACGTAACAAAGGTATTTAGAAGAAAGAAGGCAAAAGAAAAAGCATTGTATTCTTATGATATATTAGATGAATACCCAGATAATGATGACACTGATTATGAAAAAATCGAATTGTACAATAGATTAAGAAAACATATTGCAATGTTATCATCAATATATAGAGAAACTATAATATTACACTATTATGATGACCTTTCGGTAAAGCAAATTTCAGAAAAGCTTAACATCCCTGAAGGAACAATTTCTTGGAGATAAAAAGTTGCTAGAAATAAAATTAAGGAGGAATTTGAAAATATGGAAGAAAGTGCATTAAAACCGATTAAAATGAAAATTAATATTTATGGTAATGGAAACTTTGATGGAGAAAATATCCCATTTCCGGATGCTTATATTAGTGATGCTTTGTCACAAAATATTTTATTTAATTGCTATGAAGAACCAAAGACGATTGAAGAATTAGCAAAGATATGTGGGGTGCCTGCATACTATATTGAAGGCAGTGTTGATAATTTATTAAAAAGAGAAGCATTAATTGAAGAAAAGAAAGGGAAGAATAGAACTGATTTTATCATATGGGTTGATAAATATGACAAGTTCTATGATGAAAACTTTCTAGCCTATGTTAATCCTATTAAAGATAGAATTTATGAAGCCTTTAAAAGTATTTACAGTAAGGCTAAAAACTTAAACATTTATAAATAAATTATGAAAGATGAAAACTTATTCCATTTATATACAATGTTATCAATACAGTATGTAAATAGCAAGTATAATAAAATGTCTTGGAGACCATTAAAAACAAAATATAATGGATTTGAGTGGAATTATATCGTAACATATACAACAGGTAAATATTCAATCATATGTATGGTTTTGTAAGATCAGGAAATGCAACTGATGGTGTCAATACTATTGTCGAACGAATTACTGGAATAAATGGTATTAGCAAAAGAGATCCTATTAAAGATAATGTTGTAGAAACATGTAAGGATATTGTTAAAGGTGCTCTACCAAAAGATAAAGAAATTGTTGCTGATTTAATTATGAAAGGATTTGTTATTAAAGATGAAAATGATAAACTAGTTTTAAAAATTTCTTACATTTCAAAAGATAATGAAAATAAACTATATGAAATAGTTGAAAAATACTTATCACCATTAATGGACGAGTATGTCAAAATTGTAAAGAAATTTGCAATTGAATATACTAAATTATTCCCTAAGCATCTTGAAGATGAAGCAATAAGATGGTCTAGAAATGCATTTCTTGGATTATTTAATAAAATTCACAATTATGGTCAAAACAATAATTTCGTTAATAAGGTTATAAAAGATAGTTATTTAGAAGTAATGTTAGATAATAAATAAATTATAATAAATATATTCTAAATTATTTATTTCTATTTTTAAGTATGATGTAATGTTAATAATAGATCCCACCACGCCTCTGATATAAGCGTACTATAGTGGACCTTTTTATTCACATAAGGGTAAGAAGTGATGAAAGATCCCAAAACTATATTGATCAGTAAGTACAAATACTAATTGATAGAGGATTAATTGTTAGTTATATTGAGATTACAAAAGAAATTTTAAATCAAGTATATTATTAAGGCAGTACGCTTGCTGACTTTAAAAAAACATTTTGAAAAATAAAGCTAAAAAACTTGAATAATGTATATCAAATGTGATACAATAATAGTGTGAGGTGTTTAAAATGAATAAAGAAATAAATAAAACTGAATTGATTCACATTAGAATAGAACCTGATGTAAAAGTTCAGTCAGAAAATATTTTTAAAAGACTAGGTGTTAATACTTCATATGCAGTATCAATGTTTTTAAATCAAGTTATATTAAGAGGTGGTTTTCCTTTTGAGATAGAGCTACCTAAAAATAAAAATGAAGAATATACTAATCTTGCTATGATTATAGAATCAACTGCTGGAAATGGAAAAGTAAGTGAAAAAAATAAAAATATTTTAAACTTATATGCAAGTGGACAAATTGATTATGAAACTGCAGTATTTGCGATAAAAAGGAGTTTTATAGATGAATAAAGATCCATATTTATATGATGATACAAACGTACTCAAAAATCTTGCAAATATTAAAGAACTAAATAAACTAGATGATTATGAAACAACAATGGTTAATTTAGGTATAATTAAGTTATTGAAATCAAATATTGAAATTAGCAAAGTTAATGATATTTTTTTAATACATAGAATTTTATTTGAAAACGTATATGAGTGGGCAGGCCAAAAAAGAGTAATAAATATTTATGAAACCGAACCTATACTAAATGGATTATCAGTTACTTATTCAGACTATAAGAAAATTAATCTCGATTTAACAAAAATACAAAAAGATCTTGATTCAATAAAATGGGAAGAATTGTCAAAAAATGAAATGATAAATAAAGTTGTTAAAATAATATCTTCAATATGGCAAGTTCATTCTTTTAGAGAGGGAAATGCAAAAGTTGTAACTTTATTTTTGTATTATTTTCTAAAAACTATAGGATTTAAGGTGAATAGAGAGTTCATTGACAAACATGCAAAATATTTTAGAAATGCACTTGTATTAGCATCAATTGGCGAATATAGTGAGTATAATTACTTAGAAGAAATATTAAAAGACTCGATTAGTTTTAAAACTATAGATGGCAATTTAAATAGTAAATATAAAACAATAAAAGGTTATAATTTATATAAATATGAATATAGCTACCATTCATCAAAAAAAGATAATTAAAAAGTAAACATACGACTCTACATACTTTAAAAAAATATATAATATAATAGTTAATTATTAAAGTAAATTTATTAATCTTTAATAGAAACAAGCAATGATGGTCATGTATTATCATTAAAACAATTTAGAAATGTTATTAAAGAGAAAAATCAAAACAATAAGCTTTCTGCTGAAGTATAAGTACAAAATTATAGGGCTGCACTTTCCTTTTTAGAAGATGAAAAACAAAAAAATACACTTTTATCTAAAAAATTAATTTTCATGTTATATGATATAGCTAAAAAAATGGTAAATTAAAAAAAATTGATTTTAGAGGACCTTCTCCTCCAGAAATTTTATTTGTAGTAAATGATGTAAAAATCAAGTAGGTAGAATATATTCCGCCAAAATGGTGTGATGTTGAAACTTTTATTGATGAACTTATAACTTGGAATTATAATAGTCAGCTCCTACCTGTTCCAATTATAGTTGCAATAGTAAGTTATGTTTTGTAAGCATTCATCCATTTATTAACGGTAATGGGCGAACATCAAGAGCTATTTCTAACTGGATGGTTGAATAGATTAATAAAGGTATAGTAATACCAAATAGTGGAATTACCAGAATAACTAGTTATAAATTATCAAATAAATATTCTAGATTAAAAGTATCAGATATTGGTTTTACTGATTAAATAGAAAATGTAGTATTATTTATATTATTTTGATTCCATAGCCTATACCACTAACGAAAATGGATAAGTCTTTAAGAGAACTATTATCTCTCTATAAGGCTTACTTTTTTTGTTTTATTGACTATTTTGTTTGAAATAATGTGAAATAGTCTTTTTTTGCATAAATAAAAGACTTTTAGTTATATAAATTATAGGAGACTAGTCTTGAGCAGAATACTTATTCAACAGTATTTTAATGGTTACCTTCAATGAGAACTTAACCTATAGGAGATAATAAAAGAATTAATTGTACAATTGATGAAGTTAATACAAAAGGTAATTTAATTTTTTTTCAAAGTGGTGATGATTTAATGTGATGACTGTATTATATATAATACTGAAGATGAAGAGTGGTTTATAGTAGCGCTAACTAGGCTTGCAGAATTAACAAGAGAATAAAACTACATATTTTAAAATACTAAACCGATTTTAGAACCTTGTCCAGGTTTAAAAAAAAGAATTAACAACTAGGGGCTATATTTTGAAAAAAATGAACCAAATTTCAAGGACGTTGTATGAGATGATAAGAAATTTACGATTAAAAAAATGGATTAAATGAAATAGCACAAATTAGTTAAATGAAATAGCACAAATTAGTTAAATAAAATAGCACAAATTAGTTAAACAAAATGCTTTACATTTATTTAGTTATAATGTATAATAATGGTAGAAAGGTGATATTATGGATTATAAGAAACGTATTACTGATGAACTTTTAAAAATTAAATTGGATGCATTTGGAGCTGCTTTAATTGTTGGACCAAAAGGTTGTGGGAAGACAACAACTGCCAAACAAATCGCAAATTCAGTAATTGAATTTGAAGATGAAGATAATAGAGAATCTTTATTAAAAGTTGCAGAAACAATGCCATCTAAGCTTTTAAAGGGAGAAAAACCAATTCTATTTGATGAGTGGCAAGATGCACCTAAAATTTGGGGAGCTATTCGGAAATCAATTGATGATTCAGGTGAAGTAGGCATGTATATATTAACTGGTTCTTCTTCACAAGAAGTAAATACACCTCATACTGGTACTATGCGCATTTCAAGATTAACAATGTTACCAATGAGTCTTTATGAGTCTAATGAATCAAATGGTGAAGTTTCATTAATTGACTTATTTAACAATCCTAATTCTTTTGAAGGGTGCATTTCTAATTTAACAATAGATGATTTGATATTTGCGATATGTAGAGGTGGATGGCCTCGTTCGTTAAATCTAAAAAATGATAAGGCAAAATTAGAAATTGCTAAAGATTTATTTATTCAAACATATTCAGTTGATATAAACAAGATTTCTAATATAAAAAGAAATCCAAAAATTGCTCAAGCAATCCTAAGATCGTATTCTAGAAATATTTGTACTCTTGCGGAAACAAAAACTATTTATGGTGATGTTGCAGCAAACTATGATTTATCAAAACCTACATATTATTCTTATATAGAAGATTTAAATAAATTATTTATAATTGATGATATTGAACCATGGTGCCCTCCTATTAGATCAAAAACTACTATTCGTTCATCAAAAAAAAGAAATTTCATAGATCCATCTATTGCTGTTGCTGCATTAGGTATTTCACCAGAATATTTTGATAGAGATTTTAAAACATTAGGTTTTTTATTTGAATCATTATGTATAAGGGATTTAAAAATTTATTCTCAATCATTTGATGGGCGTGTTTCGTATTACAGAGATAGATACGGATTAGAAGCTGATTGTGTATTGCATTTAAATGATGGTAGATATGCTTTAATTGAGTTTAAATTAGGAGAACAAGAGATTGAAATTGGTGCTAAACATCTTTGTGAAATTGAAAGATTAGTGAATGAATATAATCAATCAGAAAAACAGTGTAAATTAAGATTGCCTGATTTAAAAATAGTTATAACAGGAACTAAGTACGGATATAGAAGAGATGATGGTGTTATAGTAATTCCTATTGGGTGTTTGAAAAATTAAATATGCTTTTATCTTTATATGTTAAATTATGTTATTACGATAAAAAGATATATTTGATACTTTTTGTCGAAATGAAACATTAAAGAAAATCGATAAGTCTTTCTCAAAAAGGCTTATTTTTTTGATTTAATAGACTGTTTTGTTTGAAATATAGTGAAATAGTCTATCTTTTTTTGTAAATAAAAGTCTTTTTGTTTTAATAACTGTTAAAGGCTTTCTATAGAGCTGAACCTTTGACTTGCGTTTATCGAATCTTTATTTTCTATGGGAACTGAATCTATAAAATAAATTTAAAATTATTGTTTTGAATAATAAAAAAATCGGTTAAGACATTACAATAAATTGAACACATTAATTAATAAAAATATTTATTATATTTGAAAATATGAATAATAAAGTGTATAATAAAAGTATGATAAAAGTAGAATATAAATAGATAATATTTTGGATACTAATATGAATTTTGGCAAAGAAAATGAGACACTGGAATTTAAAAAATCAATTGGTGAGTTAAAAGAAGGTGTAATATCTATTTCTTCAAAGTTAAATAAAAGTGGATATGGAAGACTGTATTTTGGTATAAAAATGATGGAACAGTAATTGAAAAAAAATTAGTTCGATGACTTTAAAAAATATATCTTAAGCAATTGCCAATTTTATCAAGTATCAAATTACTCCTACGATATCAGTAGAATTTATTGATGATAAAACAATTGTAAAAGTAGAAGTAAAAGGAGACAACAAGCCATATTCTGCTTATGGTAGATATTATATTAGATCATCAGATGAAAATAGAGATATTTCACTAGAGAATTTAAAACAATTAATGAAATGAAAAGACATTTAAATATAATCTAAACTTAGTCATTAGTAATAATAAATATAATTTAATGGCTGATATATTATCTGATAATAATACTTATTCTATTAAAGTTGCAAAATTAAGTGGAGTCGACAAAATAAATTTAATTAAATGAAATGAATACAGATATAAATATTTAATTTTAGCAATACAACAAGTACTTGACTATGTGAAATCATTAAATGAAACGTTTGTTAAAATTGAAAGAGCAGTAAGACAAGAAATAAAATTATTTGATTTTAGTTGTTTTAAAGAAGCGTGGCTAAATTTATGTTTACATAATAAGTGGTCACATCAAACTCATCCTGCAGTATATATGTATTATAATAGAATAGAAATTATATTAACAGGTGTTTGCCGGCAGATTTTTTTAAGAAGATTTCTTTAAAGGAAGAAGTAAATCAGTGAACATTGAATTGCAAAAAATAATGTGACAATTAAATTTAATTTTGCAAACTGGACATGGAGTACCATTAATTATTAGTAAATAAAGAGGTGAATTATACATGAGTAAAGCATATGAATTTTTAAAGGAATGTGAAGTTTTTTTTGTATTAACAATAAATGGTGAATATCCTGCTGGAAGGCCCTTTGGAGCAATAATGGAAAAAGGAGATAAGCTATATTTGGCTACTAATGATTTTAATCAAGCACATATTCAACTAAGAAAAAATGAACATATTCAAATAATTGCTAAAAAAAATCATTCAAGAGAATGGATTAGAATAACAGGTATTGCGGATGAATGCAATGATAACAAATTAAAAGAAGATATGTATATTGAATGTCCTATTTTACAAAAACATTATGAAAGCAGCTTGAATGAACATTTCCTAATGTTTGAAGTGAAAGTTGAAAATATTGAATTTAAATAGAGAGGTGAATACAATGAATAAAGAAAAACTAGAGTTTTATCCATTTCATCCATCAGATGAAAAAACTCATTTGATTGAAACAACTAAAATGCCTATTTTAGAACAAATATCACCATTTAATGTTTATGAATTATTAAATGAATTGCAAAACGATTTATCAGAAAGTCTAAAAAAATATGAAGATAAAAGGTTTGAAGTAGAAGGTGTTGTAATATATGTCGGACCAGATATCCATAATAAACCTTCAATTCAAATTTCAACTGGTAAAAAGGAAAAATGTTGTGCATTAACAATCTTTCAAAATGAAGAGTTTTATAATAAAGTTTCTATTGGTGATAAAGTAATTGTTAGAGCTAATTATTTGGTTTTAAGTAATTGGTTTGGCGTTGTTATGAAAAATAGTGAATTAGTAAAGGTGTTTAAATAACATGAATAAATCTATAAGTTGTACATTATTTGATGGTGTAAATTTAACTAATAATGTAACTGTAATCATTGATGAAGAAAAAATTATCTCAATTGAAAAAAGTGATATAAATAATTCCAATTATTTTATGATGCCTTGTTTAATAGATGCACACACACATATGATTAATATTAACCAAGTTAATCAAATGATAAGTCATGGAATAAATACAACTTTTGATGTTTGTGCACCAACATCATTAAATCAACAAATGATTTAAATATAATTTCATCAATTGATATGGCTATGGGAATTGTTTTTAATCCTAAAAATTATGTTGAAAAGGAAATCTCTAAAGGAGCTAAATATATAAAGGTCTTATTATTTAATACTTTATCAATTGGCTTAAAAGCATTAAAAGCAATTGTAGAAGAAACTCATAAGCATGGACTGAAAGTTGTAGCTCATGCAACGGAACTAGGAACTTATAAACAAGCAGTAGAAGCTAATGTTGATATTATATTACATTTACCAATGAAAGAAGAATTGAGTGATAATTTTGCCAGTGAAATTGCAAGAAAAGGAATTTACGTTGTTCCTACTTTAGTAATGATGGAAGCGTTTATTAAGAACAAAAGAAATGGCTATAAAGAAGAACATTTTAAAAATGCTTTAAAACAAGTTAAAACTTTATATGATAATGGAGTTAAAATATTAGTTGGAACTGATGCTAATATTGGAAACTTCGCTCCGGAGGTATCGTTTGGAGATTCTATTTATAGAGAAATTAATTTATTATTAGAGGCTGGAGTTCCTTTTTTAGATGTAATGAAAGGGGCTACATCGATGGTGGGGGAAGCATTTAGTATGGATTTAGGAAAAATTGAAGTTGGTAAATCGACTAATCTTTTATTGTTTAAAATCCATAGTGATATTGAAATTAGTTATGATAATTTGGAAAAAATTTGGATTAATGGGAAGGAAATAAAATGAAGATTATCACAATAGAAGAACATATCCATTTGAAATCACTAAATGGAGAATTATCAAAATATTATAATGAAGATAGTGAAAATAGTAAATCTGCTGGTAGTAAAGGACTACCTTATTTTCCAGATTTTGAGCTATATGCTGATGGTGATTTAAAAAGAATTAATGATATGGATAAATATGGAATTGATAAACAAATCTTATCATGTCCTGTACAAACGCAAATATTAAATCCAAATAATTCTTCAAGTATTGTTCAACAAGCTAATGATGAACTTTTTGAAATTATTAAGAACCATCCAACTCGTTTTGGTGGATTTGGATTACTTCCTTGGTCTAATATTGAAGAATCAGTTAAAGAAGTAATTAGAATTAAAAAAGAACTAAAACTAGAGGGAATTATTTTAGCAGGTAGACCATCAATGAAAGCAATCTTTTTAGATGATAAGCAGTATTATCCAATCTTGGAAATGATTGAAAAAATGGATTTGCCATTATATCTACATCCGGCACCCCCATTAAAAGATATTCAAGATAAATATTATAGCGGCTTGGGTGAACAATTAAGCGCAAGATTATCTTTATATGGCTGGGGATGGCATAATGAAGTTGGAGTTCAAATAATTAGAATGATATTATCGGGAGTGTTTGAACGATTCCCTAAATTACAAGTTATTGTTGGACATTGGGGAAAAATTGTTCCCTTCTTTTTATCAAGATTAGATCAAGCATTACCAAAAGAAGTTACTCATTTATCAAAAACAATAACCGAAACATTTAAAAGTAATTTCTACATAACACCTAGTGGTATCTTCGATTATCCACAATTACAATTTTGTATGGATGTTTTAGGAAAAGAGAGAATCATTCATTCAGTTGATTTTCCATTTATAAGTAATGAACAAGCAAAAAATTTTATTGTGAATGCTGAAATATCAGAAAAAGATAAGGAATTAATATCATATAAAAATGCAATGACCCTTTTTTATAAAAAGAAGTAGAGAAATTATCATAAATAAATTAATTTATAATTTGGATTAGTCAAAAATGAATTATCCATTAAACAATTAGTAAAGCATTATGATTAATATCAAAAGATAAATATTTTGTAAAATATGGTGATTATCTTTAAAGCCTTTATAGCTGGATGTTATGTAAGAAATAATATCCCTAATATTTAAAATATAATATACAAAAGAAGACTACTTATAAAAAAGCAGTCTTCTTTTAATGTTTATTTTACATTGTATATTTTAAATTATAAATATGTAAAATATGTTTAATTTTATTTATATTGCTTAGAATATTTTAAAAATGTCCATCGTTTCATATTAAGAATTTTTGCTGCTTCAATATTAGTTATTTCTTTCTTATGGAATCTATTAACTATTTCTTCAAAATTATCAGGAAGGGTATATTTTGGTCTTCCCATATGAATCCCTTTTTCTTTCGCAAGTCTTATTCCTTCTGCTTGTCGTTGTTTAATGTTTTCACGTTCATTTTGCGCAACAAAACTTAATACTTGAAGAACTATATCAGCAATAAACTTTCCAACAAGATTTTCTGCTTCACTTCTTGTATCAAGCAAGGGAAAATCAATTACATATATATCTGCGTTGATAACTTTGGTTATATCCTGCCATTCATTAATAATCATATCATAGTTTCTTCCAAGACGATCTATTGATTTAATAATAAGTAAATCACCTTGTTTTAAATGTGACTTTAGTTTTTGATAACTTGTTCTATCAAAGTCTTTACCACTTTGCTTATCAATGAAAATTACTTCATCACTTAATCCTAACTTATACATTTCTTCCATTTGTCTTCCGATGTTTTGAGTTAAAGTTGAAACTCTTACATAACCATATTTCATAAATAACCTCCGTTTTTGGTAGATTATAACAAAATAAAACTATTTTGTGAATACCATAATGAATATATATCTTGCAAAACAAATATATATTAAAATTCAATAAAATAAACAAACATATTAATTATTTATTTTGTAATTCATCACATAAAATAATCCATATTTTTTGATAAAATACAATAAAATGTTAATAAATGTCATCTTATCACAAAAACAAAAAAATATGAATTAAAAAGTCAAAAAATCTAATTAAAACACTTGATTTCATCTATTTAATGTGATAAAATACTCGGGAAAATATAGCCTTGAGTTTTCTAATCAAGACTATAATTTTTATAATAAGGAGGAAAAAAGTGAAACAAAAAAAGAATTTTTTATTTATACTATTTCTCATAATGGCAATTTTAACATTAGGAAGTTGCGGGGGAAAAGAATGTAAACATGAATGGGTTAATTCCCGAGTTCTTGTTAATGCAACATGTACTTCAAATGGTGTAGAAGAACTTAAATGTAGTAAATGTGATAATACAAAAAATGTTGATATTGATGCTTTAGGGCATGATTTACAAGATGTTAGTGCGAAAAGTGCAACATGTGTAAGTGAAGGATACGACGCATATAAACAATGTTCACGCTGTGAATATAATACAAAAGGAACTATTATTCCTGCGCTTAATCATAGTTTTAATGAAGAATGGAAATTTGATGATAATAATCATTGGCATGAATGTCTTCGAAATGATTGTATTGAAACAAAAGATGAAGAAGCCCATCAAGATGATGATAATGATCACTTATGTGATACTTGTAGTAAAAGAATAACGGAATGTAGTGGTGGGGTCGCAACTTGTACATCAAAAGCAGTTTGTTCTTTATGTAATCATGAATATGGTGAAAAAGACTTAAATAATCACTTAGAAGAAGGACATATTGAATGGATAGTAGAAGAAGATGGTCACTCTCAAAAGTGGAGTTGTTGTAAAACTGTAGTTACAGAAAAGACATCACATACATTTAGTGAGCAAGTAACTGATAATAAATATTTAGCAAGCGCAGCAACTTGTACAAATTCATCAACATACTATTATTCATGTGAATGTGGTAAAGCTGGGACTTTAACTTTTAGTTATGGTAATACTTTAGAACATAAATTTGGAGAGTGGAATGAAGGAAAAGCTGCAACTTGTACTGTAGATGGAATCATTCCTCATAAAGAATGTAGTGTTTGTACAAAAAAATTTGATAATAATAATGTTGAAATTAAGGATATCATAATTCCTGCTTCTCATGATTTTGATACTGATTCTTGGATGTTTGCCGAAAACGGACATTATCATACTTGTAAAAGAGATGGATGTGTTCAAAAAGGAAGTAATGCTAGCCATAATTATGTTGATGGAATATGCGATATATGTAGTGTACATAATACATTTGGTACTGAAGGACTATCATATAAATATGATGAAACAACTAAAACTTATAAAACTACTGGATATACAGGTGAAACACTTGATGTAGTTATCCCATATTTTTATAATGATGGAACTAATGGTGAACATAAAGTTGATATTATTGGAGACCATACATTCTATAATGGTTCAACTTCTTCTTATAAAACATATAGCAATAATAATAAAATAACAAGTATTATTATTCCAGATAGTATTAAAACAATTGAGTTATCCGCATTTGCTGGTTGTAAATCATTACCTAGTGTTGTTATTCCAAATTCAGTAAAAAGAATAGAAGATAGTGCATTTTTTAATTGTGTTATCTTAAGTGATATTACTTTATCTGATTCTTTAGAATTTGTTGGTCCAAGTATTTTCTCAACAACAGCATGGTTTAATAGTCAACCAGATGGAATAGTTTATATTGATAATTATTTATATAAATATAAAGGAACGCTTCCAGATGGTGAAGAAGTAATAATTAAAGATGGTGTAAAAGCAATTTTCGCAGATGCCTTTGTATATAGTAAGTTAACTAAAATTAAAATTCCAAATTCAGTTAATTGGATTGGTGAACGTGCTTTTTATAATTCTAATATTAAATCTTTAGAATTAGGTACTGGTGTTAAAACAATTTATTATCGAGCTTTTGCTTCTTGTCAAGTGTTGGAATCAATTACTATACCAGCTAATGTTGAATTTATCGCAAGTTCGGCTTTTGGTTGGTGTTATGTAGTAAAAGAAATAACAATTGAAAGTGCTAAAACTGAATTTGTTGAATATACTTTCCAATATTGTGGTACTAAATTACCAGAAACTGAGATATTGAAAATAAATTTACCAGAAGGATTAACTTCTATTTCAAAAGGAATGTTTGCTTATTCTGCTATATCTATTATTGAAATTCCAGCATCAGTTGAAAAAATCGGAGTTAATGCCTTTTATAGATGTGACAGATTAACTAGCTTTACAGTTCCTTCAACAATTAAAGTAATTGGTGATAGTGCCTTTTCATATTGTAGTAATATGACAAGTGTAACTTTCCCATGGACACTTGATGTAATAAAAACAAAATCAGAAAATATTAATACTGACCACTGGTTTGAAAATATGAATGATGATTTTATTATATATTATGAAGGTGGTAGCTTTGTTGCATATCATGCGAAAGTTGAAGAAACTTGTACAGAAGATGGAGTAAAAGAATATTGGGAAGAAATTTTAACTAATGTTGCTTATTCAAATGATGGATATTACAACAAACTTGATACAATTGTAATTCCTGCTTCATGTAAAGGTGGAACAGCTACTTGTGAAAGTAAAGCAGTATGTGATGTTTGTGGCAATGAATATGGGGAACCTTTAGGTCATGATCCAACTAATTGGAAATATGATAAAGATCTTCACTGGAAAGATTGTTATCGAACTGATTGTAACTCAAAAATTAATGAAGGAGAACATAATTTTGTAAACGGAATTTGTTCTATATGTAAAGGATACAATACATTTGGTACCGAAGGATTAGTTTTTGAATATTCACTTGGAACAGGAGTTTGTTGTGTATCTGGTTATACTGGTACTGAAAAAAATGTTGTAATTCCAGAATATTTTAAAGATGAAAGAGACTGGAACTATAAGGTTACATATATTGGTCATCATGCTTTTGAAGATAATAAAGTAATAGAAAGTGTTTATATTCCAAGCACAGTCAGTGCGATTTATATGGAAGCATTTTATAAATGTACTAATTTAAAAGAAATAAATATTCCATCAAGTGTAACTGAAATTAGTTCGCGTTGTTTTGATGAATGTAATTCTTTAACAAAAGTAAATATTGAAAGCATAGATACTTGGTTAACTTATACATTCCTATCTAATACTTGTAACCCATTATACTATGCAAAACATTTATATGTTAATGGAACTTTACTTACTGATCTTGTAATTCCTGAGGGTGTAACAAAAATAAATGCACATAGTTTTGTTAATGTAGTTGATATTACATCTATTACCCTTCCATCATCACTACTTCAAATTGGTAGTTCTGCATTTAATGGTTGTACTGGTTTAGAAAGAGTTAATGTTGAAGATATTAGTGATTGGTTAAATATCTTGTTTAATGATAGAACTTCTAATCCATTATACTACGCAAAACATTTATATATTGATGGTAGTTTACTTACGGATCTTGTTATTCCAGAAGGAACAATTAATCTTCAAAAATATGCCTTTGTTAACTGTGTTGATTTAAAATCTGTTGTAATTCCAAATAGTGTTACTAGTAATCTTTATAGTCAATTTTCGGGTTGCTATAACATCGAAACAATGACTCTTCCAAATCCTGGTTATGAATATAGTAATAGTGTAGATACATTTGGTGATTACTTTGGTGGATATGAATATGAAAATAGTGTTGAAATTACACAGGATAATGGTGGCGTAACATATTATTTACCAGCTGCTTTAAAAACTGTTCATGTAACAGGAGAAAAAATTCTAAGAAATGCATTTGAAAACTGTTATACAATAACTACGATTACTTTTGATAATGTAAAATCAATAGGTGATAATGCCTTCAATGGTTGTAGCAACTTATATAGTATTACTTTACCAAATACCCTAGAAAGTATTGGTGATGACGCATTTGAATATTGTCATAGATTAGTTGAAATTTATAATAAGTCTTCATTTACGTTAACACCGGGTTCATTTGATTATGGAAGTGTGGCACTTAGAGCTATTAGAATTGTTAATGATGACTCTTCATCAAAAGTTACAACTGATGATAATGGATTTGCATATTATACAGACACTAATGGTGTAGGTTTAATTGGATATGTCGGAACTGAATTACATCTTACACTTCCAGAGGGAATTGATTATATTCATAAATATGCTTTATATGAATATGACTTTTTAAGTGTAACTGTTTCTGAAGGTGTTAAATCAATTGGATCAAATGCCTTTGGTTATTGTACTCAACTTTCTCAAATCAATCTTCCAGATTCACTTGAAAAAATTGAAAGTTCAGTTTTCTATGGAACAAGTAATCTTTCTTATATTGTCCTTCCTAAAAACTTAAAAACAATTGAAGCAGCCGCTTTCTATTCAGCAATAAAAATGGTGGAAATTGTTAATTTATCTAGTATTTCAATAGAACTTGGTAAGGATAATAATGGTGGTCTTGCGGAAAACGCATTATCTGTTGTGACTTCTCTTAGTGAAAGTAAAATATCTGTAACTGATGATGGCTTTATTCTATATTCAACAGGAGATGAGATTATTGTTACAGGTTATATTGGTAAGGCTACTGATATTGTTATTCCAAGTAATGTAACTTCAATTTACGAACATGCTTTCTATAAAAATAAGTTTATTACAAGTGTTGAATTTCCAAGTAATGTAAAAACAATAGGTAATTCATCTTTCCGTGCTTGTGAAAACCTTAAAAAAGTAGTTTTCAATGAAGGCTTAGAAAAAATTGAATCATATGCTTTTTATGAGAATAAAGCATTGACAGAAGGAATAGTAATTCCTGGTAGTTTAAATACAATTGGATATCAAGCCTTTGCTCGTTCTAGCATTAAATCATTAGTTATTTTAGATGGTATTGAAACATTAGGTGAATCAGCATTTAATTTCTGTAGTAGTATTAAAACACTTACTATTGCTAAGAGTGTAAAGACAATTAATGATTCGTGCTTTAGATTCCTATTAGCTTTAAAAGAAATTATTTATGAAGGAACTGTTGAAGAATGGAATAGTATTAATAAAGGAACTTTATTAACTGATTTAGAAGATGGAGTTTTAATTAAATGTACTGATAATACTATTGACTTTGAAGGAAATATTATAACTGTATCTGAATAGAAATAATAGGTAGTAGAGGGTTTCTCTATTACCTTTTTTCTTAATGCAACTAATAGGTGCACTGATTTAAACAAATAAATTGATAAATAAAATTCTTTAGTATATAATAGTAATGTAAATAAAATTTGAAAGGAGTTGATTATTATGAAAAATATAGCTATTTATAAATTAGAAGTAATCAAATCCTTAAATACCTTTTTTTTCTAAATATAATTTGATAATTTTGGCACTTCTAATTTATAGGAAGTGCTTTTTAAATTTAAAAATATACGAGGAGAAAACAAATGAATTTATTAAAAAAATATTTAAATCTTTTACATGGACAAAACAAAACAAGAATTGATGAATTATATTTAGATACTTTAAAAGATATGAGAGAAGAAAAAATACTTGAATATTATTTTAATTATTTAAAATTTAAATTTAATGGTTTAGATTTTAGAAATCCAGAAAAAGTGATAATCAATATTTATATTCCTAGTAATATTATTATAGACAATGTGACTAGTGAAAATTGTGTTGCTATTGAACATTATTTATTAAAACATCTCTATAGTAAAATTAATTCTATTAACGATGAATACTTTAATAAAAATAAAAGTAGTCGTGAAAAACCATATGTTGAATCTATAGTACCAAATGAATTAGTAATAAAAAGAAATGGACTTATCTTTGATAAAGAAAGTAATTCATTTATTTATCGTTTATTATTTATTTTCCCATTAATTAATAAAACTTTTATTAATGGAAAAAGTTCATTTAAAGCACTAAAAGAAATAATAACATTATTATATGAATTATTAGAAAATATTAATAAAGAAGAATTAACTAATGGAATTGACTTATATATTAAACAAAATGAAATAAGAAAATATCTTAAAAGTAATAATTATGTTTCCTTTATTGCAAATGGAAGTATTTTACCAAGAAAAGAAGAAATAAATAAATTAGAAAATATCATTTATTTTGTTAGTCCTAAATCAAAGGAAATAAATATTAGGTTTAGCGATAATACTATAATTACAGGAATGGGAATAAAAAAAGGAATAACTGTGATAACGGGAGGAGGATACTCTGGTAAAACTACTTTACTAGAAGCAATAGAAAGTGGTGTATATAACCATGAATATAGTGATGGTAGGAAGTACTGTATAACTGATGCTTCAGCATTAAGAATATGTGCTGAAGATGGAAGATATATATCTAATACGGATATTTCTCCCTTTTTTAAATATATTCCTTTATCAAATGATATTACTAATTTTTCAACATTAGACGCAAGTGGAAGTATATCACAAGCAACAAGTATAATTGAAGCTATTAATATGAATTGTAAATTATTATTAATTGATGAAGATAGAAGTGCAACTAACTTTATGATTAGGGATTATAATATGCATTTAATTGTAAGAGATGACCCTATTATTCCTTTTACTAGTAGAATTAAAGAAATATATAATGATTATGATGTATCTATCATTTTAGTCATAGGCGGATCTAGCATTTATTTATCATTAACAAATTCTGTATTATTATTAGAGAACTATAATGTCTTTGATATTACTGATTCAGTCTCTAATTTAGATTTAGTAAAAGTAGTAGAAGAAGATGAAAAAGCAAATTTTATTTTTCAAAGAGAATTATCAAGTGTATCCTTAAAAGATTCATTCATTTATTTTAATACGGTATTTGCTGATAAAACAAAAAAAATAATTCTTGATGAATATTCATCTGATATAACAAGTCTTTCTACTATAGTTAGTGATAACCAAATAAATTATTTAACATATATAATGGAATTGATTTTATCTAATGATAAATTCTATCATGGAAATATAATTGAAAATATACTTTCAATACATAGTGAGATATTTGAAAATAAGATTAATGAAATTGTATCAGATTATAATTTAAAATGTAATATTTGGTTTGAGAATATAAGAAAACAAGATATAATTTGTACATTAAATAGAATGAGAAATATTAAATTTAATTTATTAAAATAAAAAAATAACCAAATTCATTTAATTTATTTTAAATCTATGTTATAATTTATATATATTAATTAGTGAGGATACAAGATGAAAAAAATTAAGGTTTTATTAATTTTATTTATTTCAATATTATTATGTAGTTTTGTTTCATGTGTAAAAGAAAATGAACAAAATGAATATCAAGTTATATTTAATTTAATGGGTGGCACTTTTAATGATTCTGAAGAATCTGTTGTAGTGAAGGTGAAAGAAAACGAATTAATTGATGTAATAACTCCAGTTAAGGCTGGATATAAATTTGGAGGATGGAGCTCTAAACTTAGTGCATCAATGGTTAATGATTGTGATTTTACAAAAGGCATCACTAGTTCTAGTGTTGTATATGCAATCTGGAGTTTGCCTCAAATCTCATATGAATTAAATGGTGGATTTTTTACTCGTTATAATTCATTTGAAGAATTAGTAAATGATTTTATTAATGACTATAAGAATCGTCGCGATTGGATTAGTGCAGAATGGTTTTTTGATGGTAGTTGGAATACTGTAAATGATTTTTTTCAAAATAAATCATTCTTTGATAAGTGGAAACCACTTCTTGAATATATAAAAGCAGTTTCATTAAATACTACATGTAATCGTCAAATTACTAATATTTTAGATGGTAAATTTATAAGTGATGAAGACTATGCTGAACTTAGAATGAATATTCATAACTTCTTAAATAGAAGTAGTAAACACGAAAATGAAAGTTATAATTATCTTACAACTATTGATTATTCTAAAGAAGAAAATATCAATAAAGTATGGAATTATTTTAAGAAAGATGCATCTCCATATTATGATAGTACATCAACTTATGTTCTTCCAGTTCCATTTTCTAATAATAAAAAATTTGTTGGATGGTATACTAATTCACAATTTACTGGGGAAAAAGTAACTGAAATTCCTGAAGGAACGATTACGGATTTAAAGTATTATGCTTTATGGGCATAGTACTTTTTTTGCTTTTTTAAAGATTTTTTGATATAATATGTAAGTAGTTAAATGAAGGTGGTATTAAAATGGAAAAACAATATGATGTTATAATTGTTGGGGCAGGACCTATGGGGATTTTCACAGCATATGAATTAATGGATAAATGCCCAGAAAAGAAAGTTTTAGTAATTGAACAAGGATATGATATATATAATCGTCGTTGTCCGATTCTTTTAAAGAAAACTACTAAATGTCCTAAAAATAAAAAAGGAGAAAGTGGCTGTTATCCAAGTTGTAGTCTTACTTCAGGCTTTGGTGGAAGTGGTGCTTACTCAGATGGTAAGTTCAATATTACTAGTGAATTTGGTGGCTGGATGACGGAATATTTAAGTGATGAAGTTGTTTTAGATTTAATTAAATATGTCGATTCAATTAACTTAAAACATGGTGCACCTAAAGAAGTAACAAATCCTTATACTAAAGAAGTATTAGATATTGAAAAAAGAGGTATTGCGAAAGGATTAAAACTTTTAAGAAGTGAAGTAAGACATTTAGGTACAGAAATTAATTTACAAGTATTAAAAAACATATATGAAGAATTAAAGAAAAAAATGGAATTTGCTTTTTTAACAAAAGTTAAAGATATTGTTGTTGAGAATGAAACGGTAAAAGGTGTCATCCTAGAAAATGATGAAGTAATTAATGCGGAATATGTTGTGCTTGGTGTTGGTAGATGTGGCGCTGATTGGTTATGTAAGACCTTATCTAGCCATAATATTAATTTTACTAATAATAAAGTGGACATTGGTGTTCGTGTAGAAACTAATGATATTGTTATGAATGAAATTAATAAATATTTATATGAAGGAAAATTCATATTTAATACAAGTGTTGGAACAATTGTTAGAACATTTTGTTCAAATCCTTCTGGTCATGTTGTTATTGAAAATCATAATGGTATTATGGTATGTAATGGTCATGCCTATAATGACCAAAAATTAGGAAGTAATAATACTAATTTTGCTTTACTGGTTTCACATGAATTTGATCATCCATTTAAAGATTCAAATGAATATGCATATGAAATTTCAAAACTTGCTAATAAACTTAGTGGTGGAAGTGTTATAGTTCAAAAATATGGAGACATTAAGAAAGGACGCCGTTCAACCGTTAGAAGAATTGAAGAAGGCTTTGTTAAACCGACTCTTAAAGAAGCAGTTCCTGGTGATTTAGGTTTAGTATTACCTTACAATACAATGAAATCTTTAATTGAAATGATTGAAGCCTTAGATTCAGTAACTCCAGGTATTGCGAATGACCACACATTGTTTTATGGGGTTGAAGCAAAATTTTATAGCGATAGACCAGAAGTATCAAATGAATTTGAAACAAAAATTAAGAATTTATTTGTTGGTGGTGATGGAGCTGGGATTACAAGAGGACTTGCACAAGCAGGAGCTAGTGGCGTTTGGGTTGCCCGCGCTATTAGGAATAGATAAAATACATAGATTTCATTATTGTTGAAATATTACGTTTAAAATGGTATAATATATAATGTACTGGAGAAAACTATGAAAAGGGATTGTATTTATAAATTAAGACATTTAGTTATTATAATAGTGTTATTAATATCGTTATTTACTTTTACAAGCTGTAAAAAAGTTGATGGATATGAAGATATGAAAAAAACATTTCATAAAGAAATATTAAATCAAAAAGGAAATAAAGATGGTACTTATTATGTAGTAATATATTCTACAACATGTGTAAACTGTGAAGATATGAAACCAGTAGTTATTGATTACTATAATTTTATAAAGAATAATAATTGTTTTAATAATAAATATCCACATCTTTATGTATTAAATCTAAATGCAACTAAAGATAATCCTGATATTAAAGCAGCTGATAGTGAATATCGTAATTTTACTGGTACTTCAAATTATCAAGATATTAAGTTTGCTGCGGCTCCAGCATTAATAGTTGTAACAAATGGAAAAGTAGAAAAATTAATTTCTTCTAAAGTTACAAATAGACCAAAAACTGATATTGAAATATTATTAAAAAAAACTATGAATGAGGAATAGAAAATGACTAAAACAAATAAAAAATCAAATTTTACAGGCATTGTATTTTTAGGTGCAATCATTGTTATTACTTTATTTTTAGCAATATTTATTTTTGTAACAATTGGTAAACCTTTTGTTATTGATAATATTAAAGAAATAGACCATGTAACAGTAGAAAATTATAAGACTTATGATACTAAGCATGAAGATTATTATGTTTATGTATATAATAAAAATAGTGATAAATCTAATGAATTAGAATCAACTATTGTAGAATATGCTAATTTCGCAAGACTTAATTCAGATGCTCTTCCAATATATGTAATGGATTATAGTTTAAATCCTGATATCATTAATTCAAGTAATTTAAACTATACAGAAAGTTCAGTAAATGATAATTTACCAACCTTAATTAGAATTTGTCATGGTGAAAAAGAAGCAACTCAAAAGACCATTTCAACAATTAAAACTGAATTATTTGAACAAATGGGAAAATAGATTAAATAAGTGATAGGTATTTATATCTATCGCTTTTCTATTGTTTATTTCTTTATTTTTATAGAGAAATTTGATATAATGTTTATAAATCGCAAAGAGGTGAAATAATGGTATTTACAATTGGACTAATTATTTATAGTATTATTGCTGTTATTCATTTAATATTTTGTTTTATTGAATCGGATAAAGGAAGAATGTATTCTAAAATATTTCTACTTGCTTCTCTTCTTTTTGTTTGTTTATTAAGTGGCATTAATACTGGTAATCTTTTAGTACTTTTAATGCTAGGAATTATCTTTGGTATGTTTGGTGATATTTTAGTATCATTTGATGATAATAATGATTTCTTTATTTTTGGAGTATTTTCTTTTTTTGTTAGTCACTGTTTATATATTGCTGAAATAATTAGAAAATTACCATTTAAAATTGAATTATATTTTTATATTATATTACTTTTCTTTTTACTTATTTGGTGTTTAGTATTAACACCAAGAATAAAGCCATTCTTAAATGAATTATCAGTAGGAGTTTCTATATATAGTTTTACATTAGTATTTGGAGTATCAATTGGATTTATAACTTTATTAACTAGTTTTTCAGGAATTAGTATAATGATAACATTAGGTTTTATTTTATTAATAATTAGTAATGTAATTTTATTTGTTGCGACATTCTATAAATCATTTAGAAGATATCATTTTTATTTAATGATTCCATATATTTTAGGACAAGCCTTTATTGTATATGGAATATTGATGAGGTAAAATATGAAGAAATTAATTTTATCAATTGACCAAGGAACTACTAGTACAAGAGCTATTTTATTTAATGAAAATAGTGAAATTATAGCATCTAGTCAGATGGAAGTAGGAATTATATGTAAACATAGTGGTTGGGTTGAACAAAATTCGAAAGAAATATGGGAAAGTACATTCCAAGTAATTAAAGAAGTTTTACTAAATCCATTAGTGAATATTGAAGATATTGTTGGTATTGGTATTACTAATCAAAGAGAAACTACAATCATATGGAATAAAGAAACTAAAGAACCAATATATAATGCAATCGTATGGCAATCAAGACAATCTCAAGATATATGTGAAGACTTAGAAAATAAAGGGTATAAGGAATTTATCAAAGATAAAACTGGTTTAATTATTAATCCTTATTTTTCAGGAACCAAAATCAAATGGATTTTAGATAATGTTCCAGGTGCGAAAGAATTAGATAAAGAAGGTAAATTACTTTTTGGAACAGTTGATACATATTTAGTTTGGTGCTTAACCGAAGGTAGATTACATATTACTGATTATACTAATGCATCAAGAACAATGTTATTCAATATTCATACTTTAGAGTGGGATGAAGAAATCTTAGATTTACTTAATATTAATAAAAAAATGTTACCTAAAGTGGTTAATTCAAGTCAAATTTATGCTAACGCTACAGCCTTACAAAAAATAGATAAATCTATTAATTTACCAATAGCAAGTATTATTGGTGACCAACAAGCTTCTCTTTTTGGACAATGTTGTTTTAATAAAGGAGATGTTAAAAATACCTATGGTACTGGTTGTTTTATGTTGATGAATACAAAAGATGTAATTGTTAATTCTAAAAATGGTTTATTAACAACTATTGCTTGGGGTATTAATAATAAAGTTGAATATGCTTTAGAAGGTTCTGTATTTATTGGTGGCTCCGCTGTTCAATGGTTACGTGATGGCATGAATATGATTGAAAAATCAAATGAAGTAGAAAAATATAGTGATATAAATCAAATACCTGGTAGTGGTTCTGTCTATGTTGTTCCTGCATTTGTTGGGCTTGGTACTCCATATTGGGATAATGACGCTAGAGGTGCTGTATTTGGTCTAACAAGAAATACCAAAAAACAACATTTTATAAATGCGACGGTTGAATCAATAGCATATCAAACAAAAGATGTTATGGAAGTAATGAAAGAGGACTCTAAGATAGAAATTGCTTCAATTGGTGTTGATGGTGGTGCGAGTGCTAACAATTATTTAATGCAATTTCAATCCGATATATTAAATTGTAAAGTAGTAAGACCTGAATGCTTAGAAACAACTGCTCTTGGTGCTGCATATCTTGCGGGGATCGCATTAGGCGTTTGGCACGATTTAGATGAACTAAGAAGATTACAAAAAATTAATCAAATATTTTTACCAAGAATAGATAGTTTAAAAAGAAAAAAACTATATGATGGTTGGAAAAAAGCAGTCGAAGCAACAAGAATATTTAAATAGTCTACAAATAAAACTGTAGACTATAATAGGACTATGGCCAAGTGGTAAGGCAACAGGTTCTGACCCTGTGATCACTGGTTCGAATCCAGTTAGTCCTGCCAGTTTAATCTATAAGAAGACTTTTCGTTGTGATAGTCTTTTTTATATATGTAATTATTAAGGAAATAAACTTAGAAGAAACAATCATTTATTAATAATTAAATAGACTAATTAATTCTTATTATTTGCTTCTTTTCGACAAATATGGTATAATTGTCGAGTCTCGGAGGAAGATTATGATTAAACTTATTGCGACAGATTTAGATGGAACATTGTTTTATCCGAAAAGAAGAATTAGATTATTGATTAAAAAGAATATTCATTTTTTACAAGATTATATAAATGATGGTAATAATGTAGTACTGGTAACAGGAAGAAATTTTCATATTATTCATCGTATAATGAAAAAAGTTAAAACGAAACTTGATATGATTGCATGTAATGGTTCAGTAGTATATAAAGATAATTGTATTAAGGTAGAAAATCCAATGAGCCATGAAGAAGTAAAGCAAATGTATGAAGAAAACTTAAATAATAAAGATATTATTTCATGGATATTTATGACTGATAAAAATAATATGATTGTGGTACCTAATAAAATGAATTATTTAGTTACTTTTGTATACCGAATTGGAATGGTATTACAACTTAAGTATCGTGGTAATTACAAATTTGGAAAAAGACATTTAAAAAAGATGTTTGAAAATAAAGATGAAAAAATTTATAAAGCAATGTGTATTTTTGGACTTGGTAAAAAAGGAATTAAAAAAGCAAGTATGGAAATGCCGAAAATGCTTGAAAAATATGGTGATAAGTTTGAAATATGTCAATCTCATGAATCATTGGAATTAATGAACAAAGGTGTAAATAAAGCTAGTTGTTTATTAGAGTACATTAAAGAAATGAATGTAAATATTAATGAGGTTGCGGTGGTAGGTGATTCAGGAAATGATATACCTTTATTTGAAACATTCCCTAATAGTTATGTCATGAATCAAGCAGATCCTAGTGTTAAAGCAAAAGCAAATACAGTTATTGATGGAGTATATGCATTAAAAGAACATATTTAAAATCGTTTTCATTTGCATATTAATTTATATATATAGTAATTATTGATATAATATAATTACAAAAAAGTAAATAGAGGTAGCAATGTAGATTAGTAGTATATGGAGCAGGCATGCGATGAAGTATATGAAAGGCAACCATTGCCGAACGACTGTTTAGGCATAAATTAGTCGTGGGATTATAGGAAATACCTATAATACTCCTACTTTAAAAAAAGTAGAGGCGCTAATTTATTAAAATAACTTTTTAATGAAGATTAGTTGAAGCGCCATCTGAGCGCTTTTTTGTTTTATAAATAATAGAAAGGAACAAGATTATGAAAAAATTTGTATTTATGTTATTACTTGTATTTACTATCTTAAGTTTTACAGGTTGTAAAAAAGTAAAGTTTGATGAAAGTAAGAAAGAATTAGTGGTTGGACTTGAATGTGACTATGCTCCATTCAACTGGTTAGAGATGGAAAAAACAGAAACTAATTATCCAATAGATGGAATTAGTGGTGCTTATGCTGAAGGATATGATGTTCAAATGGCAAAAGAACTCGCTAATAAATTAGGATATACTTTAGTTATTAAAAAGATTGAATGGGATGGGTTAATTCCTGCACTTGAAAGTGGTACTATTGATCTTATTATTGCGGGGATGAGCCCAATTGAAGAAAGAAAAGCTAAGATTAATTTTAGTGATGCCTATTATGAATCTACTCATGTTTTATTATGTAAAACAACAAGTAAATATTATAATGCTAAAAAATATAGTGATTTAACTAATGCTAAAGTTATTGGTCAAAGAAATACAGTTTATGATGATATTGCTAAAGAAATTTGTGAGAACAATAACAAATGTAGTTATTTAACTGCTTTAGAGACAGTTCCTCTAATCATTACAGCAATCAATTCTAATGCTGCAGATATTACAGTTTTAGAAGAACCAGTCGCAAAAGGAATAATAGCTAGAGATTCTTCTTTAGGATATTTCAAATTAGATGAAGTATTTAATTTATCCGAAGAAGATAAAATTGTATCAATTGGTCTTAGAAAAACGGATAATTCATTAAGAGATAAAATTAACCAAGCTTTAAGCGAAATCTCAAATAGTAAACGAATTGAGATGATGACGCAAGCGGTAGAAAGAAATTCTAAATAATATGTATCAATTAATTATTAAAAATTATGGAAAACTAATTCTTCAAGGGGTCGGTATTACTTTATTATTATCGGTTGTAGGAACAATACTTGGACTTTTAATTGCTCTTATTTTTGGTAGTTTATTAAGTAGGGAAAATAGTCCCTTTGATAGTAATGCTAAACGCCACTTTAATAAAGTAATTAAACTAATTATTAAAGCTTATGTTACGGCATTTAGAGGAACCCCAATGATTGTACAAGCAATGATTTTCTTCTATACATTTCATCAAATTGGCATAAGCTGGAGTGCTACAGTTGCGGGACTATTCACTGTTACCCTAAATACAGGTGCTTACTTAACAGAAGTTGTTAGAGGGGGGATTAATAGTGTTTCTAAAGACCAAAAAGAAGCTGGATTATCAATTGGTTTATCTACTTATCAAACATTTAGATTAATTATCTTACCTCAAGCTTTAAAAAATTCAATGGCATCAATTGGTAATGAATTAATAGTTAATATTAAAGATACATCTGTTTTAAGTGTTATAATGGTTGTTGATTTATTTAATGCTTGTAAAACAGCTGCAGGTCGTTATGCTGCCTATACTGAAGCTATGCTTATCGCCGCCGCCATTTACTTATGTTTAACATTATTCTTTACTTATGTTTTACAAAAAATTGAAAAGAAAATTGGAGCTCCAATTAAGGCTCTAACTAGTTCTAATTAGAGGTGATAATATGAGTGAAATAATTAAAATAGAACATTTATCACAAACCTTTGATGATATAGAAATATTAAAGGATATAAATCTTACAATTAATGAAGGAGAGATTGTATCAATTATTGGCCCATCTGGTTCTGGTAAAAGTACGCTTCTTAGAAGCATTAATTTATTAAATAAACCAACAAGTGGTAATATTTATTATAAAGGTGTTAATATAATTAAAGATACTTCTAATCATAATAAATATCGAAGAACGATTGGAATGGTATTTCAACAATTTAATTTATTTAATAATTATAATGTACTTGATAATTGTACGTTAGGTTTAAAAAAAATATTAAAAATAAACAAGAATAAAGCAAATGAAATTGCTTTAAAGAATTTAACTTTAGTTGGCCTTGAATCAAAAAAATATGCTGCTATTGATACTCTATCAGGAGGTCAAAAACAACGTGTTGCGATTGCTCGATGTTTGTCAATGAATCCAGATATCATTTTATTCGATGAACCAACTAGTGCCCTTGACCCAATGATGGTTGATGAAGTATTAAATGTTATTTTAAAATTGAAAAGTTTAAATAAAACAATGATTATCGTTAGTCATGAAATGAAGTTTGTTGAAGATATATCAACAAAAGTTATATTTATGGCAGATGGAAATATTGTAGAAAGTGGAACTCCTACTGAAATATTTAATAACCCAAAAAATGAAAAAACACAGATGTTTTTAAAAAGATATCTAGAAAAATAATGTTATATCACTTACTAATAAATTAATTAGTGATATAATTAATATAGATGAGAGAGGATTATTTATGAAGACATTAATTGTTTATTTTACTTATACTTTTAACACTTATAAAATAGCAAAAAAAATATTAGATGAACTTCAATGTGATATTTTTGAAATTAAAACAGTAGAGCCATATTCTAGTGATTATGAAACTGTTGTAAATGATGAACATAATAGTGAACGTAGTAACTATATACCAGAAATATTAAACGGAAATTTAGATGTTTCAAAATATGATAGAATAATTCTAGGAACTCCTGTTTGGTGGTATCGAGCTGCTCCTGCAGTTAGAGCTTTCTTACTTAAATATGATCTTAAAGACAAAATAATTATTCCCTTCGCAACAAATGCAGGATGGCTTGGGAAAACATTTAAAGAAATAAAAAAGTTATGCCCTAATTCAATCGTTGAAAAAGAAATAAGTATTAAATTTGTTCCTTATAAAGATGAACTTGTAACAAAAGAACAAGATATTAATACTTGGATTGAAAGTTTAAAATAGGTAAAATCATGACAAATATATATATATCTTTTTTAGATGATAATAAAATAACAATGGATGAATTATTAAATAATCTTCCAAATAATATAAAAAATAATGTTACGAAATATAATGATAAAAAAACAAAACTTCTCAGTGCAACATCATGGTATCTTTTAAAAAAATATTTATTAGAAGATTTTAATATTGATATATCGACAAAAAATGTTTATGAAAATTCATTTCATAAACCACTAATGGATGGAATTTATTTTAATATTTCGCATTCATCAAATATGTGTGCAGTTATTATTTCCGATAATAATGCTAGTGTTGATGTAGAAGTTATTGATAGAAATAAAGACCATAGTAATCTCATTAAAAGATTTTTTTCAGAAGAAGAATATAATAAATATCTTAAGAGTAATAAAAAAGCAGAAGAATTTACTTTATTATGGACTAAGAAAGAAGCTCTTGCTAAATTCGAAGGAACAGGACTTCTTTTAAGTAATTTAAAGAATAGTAATTATGATAAGGTTGTAAGTAGAATTATTGGTAGTTATGATGAAGTATATTACTTATCATATATATCAGCAGATTATATAACAAAAATAAAAAGAATAGCTTTATAAACTATTCTTTTTTTAAGTATTCTTCTAATTCACAAACATTATCAACTGTAAATTTAGCCCCCGCCTTTATTAATTCTTGTTTACTTCTAAATCCCCAAGAAACACTAATACACGGAATATTAGCTTTTAATCCTGTTGCGATATCAACTTCAGAATCACCAACATAATAGGCATTTGATGTATCTTCATTAAGATATTTTAAGGCTTCATTAACCATATCTGGATATGGCTTTCTCTTAATGTTTTTTGTTTCGCCAATGGCAACATCTATTAGTTCTTTAAAAAATTTTTCATTAAGTATTTTTACCGCGAAATCTCCTTTATTAGAAACAATTGCAAGTTTATATCCTTTACTTTTTAAATTTATTAATAATTCAATAATATTTGGATATGGAGCTGTTTTGATTGATGAATGGTCTTTATAATAATCTTTAAATTCCTGTAAAATATTACTAAAATTTTTGTTTTTCTTCCCATCTGGTATTGATAATTCAATTAGTTTTTCCATACCATTTCCTAAAAAAGCTTTAATATTAGTAGTAGACTGAACTGGTAAATTATATTTAGTTAATGTATAGTTTACAGAATCGACTAAATCATCTAAACTATTTAGTAAGGTTCCATCTAAATCAAAAATAATTGTATTTCTCATAATTCCTCCAAATATGTTTTAAATTATTATATAATAAATATATGTATTTGTCAAATTGTAAATAAAGAATTGTTTTTTATTTTAAAAATCAATTTAATAATGATATAATAATATAAAGGAAGACTGATAAATATATGAATGAATATCAAATAGTATTTAATAAACAAAAAGAATTCTTTAATACAAGAACTACTTATAATTATCAATTTCGTCGTAATATGTTAATTAAATTAAAGAAGATGATTAATGATAATATTGATAAAATTAATGAAGCATTAAAACTTGATTTAAATAAAAGTGAATATGAATCATATATGTGTGAAGTAGGACTCGTGTTACATGATTTATCGTATGCGATTAAGCATTTAAAAAGATGGATGAGGGATGAAACAGTAAAAACTAATATCTCTAATTTCCCTTCAAAAAGTAAAATTATCCACGATCCTTATGGTGTATGTTTAATTATGTCTCCTTGGAATTATCCCGTAAATTTAGTGGTTGAGCCATTAATTGGTTGTATTGCTGGGGGGGATACTTGCATTATTAAGATGTCTGAATATAGTTTAAATACTTCTAAACTATTAATGAAGTTAATTAATGAAACCTTTGACGAAAGTTATATAAAAGCATATATGGGAACTTTACAAGAAACTAATTATATATTAGATTTACCTTTTGATTTTATTCTTTTTACTGGTAGTGAAAAAGTTGGTAAAATAGTTCTTGAAAAAGCATCTAAAAATTTAACTCCTGTTGTACTTGAACTAGGTGGTAAAAGTCCAGTAATAGTAACAAGTGATGCGTCAATCAAACTTGCTTCAAAAAGAATTGTCTTTGGTAAGATTTTAAATGCCGGTCAAACATGTGTTGCACCTGACTATGTGTATGTTGAAGAAAGTATTAAAGATGAATTAATCAGTTCTATTAAATCAGAAATTGAACTTATGCTAGGAACAAATCCTTTAGAAAATAAAGACTATCCTAAAATAATATCGAAAAAATATTTAGATCGACTTGTTAATTTAATTGATAATTCTCATGTTATTTATGGTGGAAAAGTTCAAGACTTAATGCTTGAACCTACTTTAATTGATAATGTTAGTTTTGATGACTTAATAATGAAAGAAGAAATATTTGGCCCGATACTTCCGATTATTTCATTTGATAATATTGATAGTGTAATTAAAAACCTAAATAATATGCCAAAACCTCTTGCCTTATATTTATTTACAAATAATAAAAAAGTCATTGATAAGGTAATGAAACTTCCGTTTGGAGGTGGCTGTATTAATGATACTATTATGCATCTATCAAGTGATACGTTGCCTTTTGGTGGTGTTGGAAGTAGTGGTATGGGAAATTATCATGGTAAGTATAGCTTTGATACTTTTACAAGATCCAAGTCAATTCTTATAAAAAGTACCAAAATAGACATAAAACTTAAATATCATCCGTATAATCAAAAGAAACAAAAAATAGTGAGTAAAATCCTAAAATAAAAGGAGTAAATATGAAAGAACAAACTATTACTAAACAAGCAATTATTTATTCTTTCAAAAAATTGATGAAAGAAAAACAATTTGATAAAATATCAATTAGTGATATTACTAATGTTTGTAATTTAAATCGTCAAACTTTTTATTATCATTTTCAAGATAAATATGAATTAATGAATTGGATTTATTATAATGAAATTTTTTTACCACTTGTTAAAAAATTAGAAAATAATAATTATGAAGAAGCCTTTAGAAATATGTTTACAACTATGCATGAAGAAAAATATTTATATAATAATGCATTATCTATGAATACTGAATATGGATTTAAACAATACTTATATTCGGTATTAGAAGAATTAATTAAAATGAATAATCAAAATAAAAAAAGCCAAGATATAAAATTTTATACCTATGGCCTTGTTGGATTAATAATTGAATGGATTCAGACTGGAATGAAAGAAAGTCCAGAAGAACTTGCTTCATGGACTTGTAAAATGTTTAAAAGAATGTCTGAAAAAACCACTTCTTAATTTTTTCAATATTATGTGTTTCAAGAATTTCTAAAAGATTGTGATATAATTCATCTTTTTTAGCTTTTAAGTTCTCATTAAGTGTAGATGATAATCCAAGCTCAATGATATTTCTTGCACAACGTGTTGGTGATTTAGTAATATTCTTAAGTAATAAATCGATGTTTACATCTATAATAACTGCTTTTAAATCTTTGTTAAACATAAATTCACCTCATAAATCTATTAAAATTATAACAGATTTATTGGTTAAAGTAAATAGACAAATTTATATATTTGTCTAAATAATTGACATAAATTATTTCTTGTCTATTTACAAAAATATAAAAAGTGATAAAATATTAGTAGAGAGTAAATCTCTTTAATAGGAGGAAATAATAATGGAAACTAAAAAATTAGAAGAACAATTAAAAAATGTTGTTTATGTAACAGTTGGTGCTGCTAGTGTTGCACTTGAAAAAGCTAAAGAAATGGTTAGTGAATTTCAAGAAAAAGGAAAAGCTGCTTGTGAAAAATGTCAAGTAAATAATGAAGAATTAAAACATAACATTAAAGAAGCAGTTGATAAAGTTATTAATGTAACAGTAGTAAAAGATGAAACAACTGATGAATTCATTGAAAAAATGGATACTTTAAGCAAAGAAGATTTAACAAAGATTAAAGAAAAAATCGCATCATTAGAAGAACAACCAAGTGAAGAAGCAGAATAAACATCGCTTTAGACAGATTACTAAAATATTATTAAAACACAAACTTCAAAAGGGAATTGACCCTATAAAAATTAGAGAAACAATTGAAGATTTAGGACCTACTTATGTTAAATTAGGCCAAATCATGTCAACAAGAGAAGACATGTTACCTCATGAATATTGTGAGGAACTTAGTAAATTAAAAGAAAATGTTAAACCACTTAGTTTTGATATTGTTAAAGATGTCATCGAAAAAGAACTAAATATTAGTATTGCTGATATATTTAAAGAAATTTGTGAGGCACCAATTGGATCTGCTTCAATTGGTCAAGTACATCTTGCTAAACTTCATGATGATACAAAAGTTGTAATTAAGGTAATGAGACCTAATATTGAAGAAATTGTTGAACAAGACTTTAAAATATTAAAACAGGCTATTAGATATTTAAATTTATTTACAACATTAGATGAAATAGTTGATTTAAATATCATTCTTGATGAAACATTTGAAGCAATGAAATTAGAAATGAATTTCTATAATGAATTAAATAATATTAAATTATTTACTAAAAATCATGAAAATACTAAATATATTAAATTACCTAAAACATACGAAGAATATACAACAACGCATGTTTTAGTTATGGAATATATTGATGGTATTAAGATAAATGATATTGATAATTTAAAAGAAAATGGATATGACCCAGTAGAAATTTGTAATAAGCTTGTTGAAAACTTTACTGAACAAGTAGTTGATTTAGGTATTTTTCATGCTGATCCTCATAGTGGTAACATTCTTGTTTGTGATGGAAAAATTGTATGGCTTGATCTAGGAATGGTAGGTATAATTTCAAAACGAGACCGTGCATTATATAAACGTGCTATTAAAGCAGTTATTAATAATGATATATATGAAATTAAAGCTGTTATCTTAACAATAGGTGTTTGCCGTTATGAAGTAAATCATGCTAAGTTATATCAAGATATCGAAAATATGATGTCAAAGTATTTAGGCATGGATATTAATGATATGGATATGGGCATCCTTCTTCAAGAAATAATGAATATTGCGTTAAGAAATGGTATCAGCTTACCAAAAGGAGTAACGCTACTTGGTAGAAGTATTGTTATAATACAAAAGGTGGTTGCAACCCTTAATCCTTCATCTAATTTAATGGATTTCTTTAGTAATCATGTTAAAGATAATTACAAAGAAGAATTTGATATAAAAAATAAGATCCCAGAAGCAGGATTAAAACTTTATAAAAGTGCATCTAAAACTGCAGAAATTCCTTCTCAATTATCGGATTTATTAAATCTGACAATTAAAGGCCAACGTCATGAAAATGTTGAAATAGTTAATTTAAGAGAAAATGTTAATAAAATTGGTCGTATCACTAATCATTTAATATTTGGTATCTTAATTGCTAGTATGATTTTTGCTGTGGGAATTGTTGTTGCGGCACTAATTATTAAAACAAATGCTAAATGGATATTTATTATTTCAGCTGTATTTGCTTGCTTAACTATTATTTTAATAATTGTTTTAATTATCTTCTTGCTTTATAGCATGTTAAAAGAAAGAAAAAAATAAGAATTGTTATTTAAAAAACTGTAGTTATTGTATTATTAGAAAATAACTATAGTTTTTTATTATTTTGTATTTATATTGTTCCACTGTTAATACCTCAGTTAGTATTATATTATGATTTACAGTTTAGGTTATTATCATAAATTAAACACAAATATTTGTGTAATCTAGTTTAAAACACTTGACATTTAAACAAAACAAATGATATAATACTAGAAAACTTTAAAAAGGAGGCCTAGCTATGTTAGATATTTTGGCTTTTGAAAATGCCCTTGCTATCATTATTTTAGTATATGTTGTCACAAATAATAGAATAAATAAATCAATGTTAAGCATTTGTAATTTAACAATTGTAATAATAATAGCTATGGCTATATGTTACTATATTAATGAAACAAATGTACTTATATCTTTTTGTTTAACAAGATATGGTAAAGCATTATTAAGAATGTTATCACAAATTAGACTTAAACCTTCAAAATCAATGCCTGATATTACTAGTATTGATTTAGTAATAATTATTAAAGTTTCATATTATAATTTAATAAATGATTTTACGATGCCTATTAAGTCACAAATTTTACAAATGCAAAATAGAATGCTTGAAATATATAGAGAAATAGTTAGACAAATAAAACAAATTGTTTTAAAAACAAATAATAATAATTATTCTAGTTTAGTAAATGCTTGAGAATTTCTTGAGCATTTTTTTCATCGTAAAATTGACAAAAATTACTAATAATGATATAATAAATATATGAGGGAGTGGTTATATGAAAGTATGCCCATATTGTAATGGTATAACTGAAGAGAATAATGCAATTAAATGCCAAGTATGTGGTATGGATATTTCATGTGAAAAAGAATTTAGTAAAGAAGAACTTGAAGATGAATTAATTCAAGATGAATTAGAAACTTTAAGAAAAGAAAGATCAAGAAAAAAACTTTTAAAAAAATTAGGTATTGTTTTTGGGCTTATTTTTGTGCTTTTAACTTTTGTTTTTGTTTATTCTTTACTACAACCAAAAGGATATGTAAATATTAATATTAGTTCTTATAATATGAATATAGGAGAAACTATTGAAATTAAACTTGAATATGGTGATAGTATTTCTGATAAAGATATTCAAGTAGAAATACTTGATTCATTATATGATGGAAAGAAAATATCTTTTCGTTATAAAATTGAAGATGGTACTTGTTATATTACTTCATATATGAAAGACCAAATAACTTTACAATTTAATGTAAAAGATAATGGCGAGCAATATAAATATAATAATAAAGTTAAAATTACAATGGAATAATGAGGTAAATAATGAATAGATATGAAGAATTTTTAGAAGATCTTGATATACCGAATGAGTCGATATATTTAGGTTCTAATATTAATATATTAAGAAAAGAACAAAGAATAAGTATTGATGATTTTGCAGGAATAGTTAATATTGATAAAAATATTATTAAACAAATAGAACAAGGTAAAGTTATACCATCATTTGATGAAGTTGAAACAATCTCTAAGGCTCTTAGAATTAGTCATCGTGATATTATGGTTCGAAATATTAAAGAAGAACGAAGTATCGCTGATAAATCAATGAGAAACAGTAAAGATCGAAAAAACTATGATTGGTATTATGGAAGTACTAAACGAGTAGTACTCGATTTAATTTATTTAATTTGTGTTCCTATTTTATTTATACTTGGCCTTTTTGTTTTTTATCCACTTAGTAAAAATGCATTTACTGATTCTACTTTATATAATCTAATTGGTGAAAACATAAAGTATGTTATAGCATATATTATTTGTTCGATTATTACTGGCGTTATTTTTACAATTAATGTTTTAAGAAAGTATAATTATCATTTTGTATGGTGGCATGTATTTTGCTTTTCTACAGTGTCAGTACTTGTTGAAGCAGTTGGTGTTTTAATAACTGTTCCATATTATATATATAAACTTGTTAATTTAATAATAAAAAAAGGGAGGAATCATCGATGATTAGAAAATGCTTTACAATAAATCCTTTAAGAACAAAAGAAGAAATATTAAGCTATGAAAATCATTTAATTAAAACAGGTTTATTTGCTGGATGTGAAATCTTTTATCCATATAATGTATCTGTAGAACAATATAATGATTATGTTGAAGGTATTAAGTCATATATGAAATATGATAATTTTGAAATAGTATGTCATCTTCCTCATGGAAAAGCTAATAATATAGCAAGCTATACAGATTTAGATAATATTATGGAAAGATATTATAATGCTATATCTTTCGCAAGTATGTTCAATGTTCATAAGCTTACCCTTCATCCTGGGGAATTAGATGGAACATTATCTAAAGAAGAAGCAGTTAAGCTTTCTATTGAAAATGTTAAAAAATTAGCTAAATTTGCTTCTAAATATGATATGACAATTATGATTGAAAATTTAGTAGGTTCAAATGAACTTTGTTTAAATAAAGAAGAAATGAAGAATTATTTAAGTAATTTTAATCATCAAGTGTTAATGACATTTGATTGTGGACATTGTCATGCTTCTAATACTATTAATAAAACTCCAATAAATGAATTTGTAAAATATTTAAAGGAATATCTTGCGCATATTCATTTAAGTGATAACCACGGAATTAGAGATGAACATCAAGCATTAGGTACGGGAACTATCGATTTTGTTAGTTATTTTAAAACTTTAAAGGAAATCTCATATGAAGGTTTATATAGTTCAGAAGTATTATTTAATAGTTATGAAGACCTACTATTAACAAGTAAAAAAATAGACGAGATTAAAAATAAAATATAAGGGGGAAAAACAAATGGCAACTAATCAAAAAACAATAATTGCCTTAATGTATGATTTTGATAAAACTTTATGTGAAAAAGATATGCAAGAGTATAGTTTTATTCCAAGCCTTGGAATGAATTCTGAAGAATTTTGGGGAGAAGCTAATCGAATTGCGACTAAAAGTAATATGGATAAGATTTTAGCATATATGTATTTAATGATAAAACTTGCTAAAAAGAAAGATATACCAATTACTAAAGAGTCTTTTAATAAGTTAGGTCAAGATGTTGTATTATTAAAGGGTGTAAAAAGCTGGTTTAAACGAATCGATGATTACGCTAAAGAATTAAATATAGAGGTTGAACATTATATCATTTCATCTGGGCTTGCTGAAATAATAGAAGGAACACCAATAGCTAAATATTTTAAAAGAATTTATGCTTGTGAATTTCATTATAATGAACGTGGAAATGCAGACTGGGCACAACAAGCTATAAATTATACAACTAAAACACAATTTATTTTTAGAATATCAAAAGGTGTTTTAGATAAAATGGATGACTATACTTTAAATTCATATGTACCAGAAGATGAAAGAAGAATACCATATCGTAATATGGTTTATATTGGTGATGGATTAACTGATGTTCCATGTATGACAGTTGTTCGTTCTAGGGGTGGTGAATCTATCGCTTTATATCATAAAAAAGAACGCTCTAAAGTTTATAAGTTAATTAAAGAAAATCGTGTTGGCTACATTGCGAAAGCTGATTATTCGGCTGGTTCGGAACTTGAATTAACGGTTAAACAAATAATTCATAAAATGGCTATTAATGACCATCTTGCAAAACTTCATTCTAATCAATTACATAAAATACATGAGGAAGAAACAGAAGATGAATAATCAAGATATAATGAATGAAATTAAAAGTGAATTAACTGGAAACAAAATAGAAGATGAAAAATATTTAAAAGAACAATTAGCAAAATATAAAAAAGAAAACAATAATCAAGTTACCTTTTTTATCTCTCAAATCTTATTTAGTTATTTAGATGAAAATGAAAGAAAAAAATATGATAATTTTGCTAAAGAAGTATTAATGAAAAGAAAAGAACAATATTTAAATGCTTTAAAACTTATTAAGAATTCTAAATTAGAACAAGCTAAATTAATCTTGCTTGATTTACTTAGTTCTTATGATAAAATGAGGCATGTTGAATCTGCTTTATATTATGATTTTGAACAGATGATTGAATATATAATTTATTGTAAAACATTTAATAATTCGGTTAAATTAAATATTCATCGATTTCCTGAACCTGTTACAAATTTCTGTTATCATTTAGCCGCAATTTCAATTGAACAAGGATTAGAAAATGATGCTATAAACTATTTGAAAAAAGCATTATCATTTAATCCTCGTGGTATGTATTTATATGAAGAATTAATAAAACTTTATTTAAAAAAATCAATGTATAGTGACGCATTTACATTAACAAAAGAAGCTCTTAGGTTTGCTTATAAAAAAGAACAATTTGCCTTTTTATATCAATCAGCAGGTATTTGTTTTAAACAACAACAAAATTATCCAATAAGCATTGCTAGTTTTGTGGTTAGTGATCACTTTGCTGGTGACGCATTTAATAAAAAGGAAATTGGGGAAATTGTAAAAGTTGCAGGCTTTATTAAATTTGAAACTCCAGAAAAAATAATAGAATTATTTAAAACAGAAGATATAAATTATGGACCATCTAAAGAATTAATCGAAACAGTAAATGATTTTTCTAATTATTTTACACAAACTAAAAACTATAAAAGTTTAAATTATCTTTTACAAATTATGATTGACTTAACAGGTTCATCTTATTATATTAATAAACAAAAAGAAATAGAGGAATTTATAAATGAAAAAAAGTGAGAAAATTCGTATAATTGGTTTACTTATATATGTTGTTGCATCTTTATTATCAATTGCTTTAATTATTGTGTTCCATAATCTAGCAATAATTATAACAACTATCTTAATAATATTTTTAGGTTATCTTTGTATGGCTATAATTCATAGTCTAACTACTCATTATAATTGCCCTCATTGTCATAAAGAATTTAAGATTAATTTTATTAAAGATATTTTTTCTGTTAGTGCTGGAAGAATGGGGAAAAAAGTAAAATGTCCATACTGTCAAACTAAAACATATATGGTAGATGAATCAAATTAAATAATTTAATAAATAAAATGGTAGTATAAAATTACCATTTTTTAAAACATATTAATACATAAAAATAGTAAAACTTTTTTCTTGACTCATTAAAAAATTAAGTATATAATTATTATATAAATTGAAACTAAGTTTCAAATTGAGGAGGATTATATGAATTCTTGTCGTAATTATCAAACCAAACAAAAATCAGCTATTTTTTCTTTATTAAAAGAAAACTATAAAATTCATATGACGGCAGAACAGATGCTAAATATATTAAAAGACGAGGAAACCCCAGTTAGTAAAACTACATTATATCGTTTTTTAGATGTTTTAGTAGAAAATGGTGAAGTAAATAAATATGTTATTGATAATGCTTCTTGTTATCAATATGTGGGTAATAATAAAGAGAGCCAAAATTGTTTTCATCTAATTTGTGATCAATGTGGAAAACTAATAAATGCTAATAAGGAAGATATAAAGTTATTAGATAAAAAATTAGAAAAAAGCCTTAATTTTAAAATAGATAATACTAAAACTCTTATCTATGGAACTTGTAAGGAATGTTTGGAGAAACCACATGAATAAAATTAAAAAAATAATATCATTATTTATAGCTGTTATTATGGTATTATTAATTTGTAGTTGTGGTATTATTGATAATGGTGTTTTATATAAGAAAAAAATAGTTGCTACTCAATTTCCTCAATATGAATTTGTAAAAGCATTAATAGGCGATAATAAACAGTTAAAAAATAGTTTCGAAGTATCTTTATTAATTCCTCCAGGAGCAGATTCACATAGTTTTGATTTAAGAGTTGATGATTTAATTGAAATTAAGAATTCAGATTTATTTTTATATACAAGTGATGAAATTGAACAATGGGTTAAAAAACTAGATATCAGTAAATATACAGAAGTTATAGATTTATCTGATGGAATTGAATTATTTCCCGTTGAAGAAGAAGCAGATCATCACCATCATCATGTACATTCATCTCATGAATATGATCCTCATTACTGGTTATATCCTTTAAATGCTATTCATATGGTTGAGGTAATTAGAGATTTAATGGTTGATTTAATTCAAGATACATATTGTAAAGAACAAATAAAAATTAATGCAAGTAATTATATTGAATCTTTAAATCAGATTGATCAAAAAATAAGAAAAGTAGTTGAAAATAGTGAAACTAAAAAGATTTATTTTGGTAGTCCTTTTTCTTTCTATTACTGGACACATGAATATGGGCTAGAATATGTATTAACATATGCTACTTGTTCTATAGAAGTTGAACCTTCAATTAATACAATTATTAATGTTATTAATGATATGAAAAAAGAAAATGTAAAAGTAATATATGTTAAAGAATTATTAAGTGAAAATGTTGCTGAAATGATTGCTGAATCTACTGGTGCTGAAATTGTATTATTACATTCTTGTCATAATGTAAGTAAAGAAGATTTTGATAATGGTAAAACTTATTTAGATATTATGGAAGATAATATTAAGGCATTAGCTAAAGGATTAAATGTCAACTATGATGATATTAAGGAAGGTAAATGAAATGATATTAGAATATAAAGGATTATGTATTGGTTATGAACATAAATCAATAGTTAATAATATAAATCTTCAAATTGAAGAAGGGGATTATGTTTGTGTTTTCGGTGATAATGGAATTGGAAAAACAACCTTCTTAAAAACTACATTAGGATTAATTCCACCAGTTAGGGGTACAATTAAAAGAACCGATAAATTAAATCGAAATATGGTGGGTTATTTGCCTCAACAATCAAAAATACCAGGTGAGTTCCCAGCATCAGCCTTTGAAGTAGTAATATCTGGGTGTGTAAGTAGATTACGTTATTTTCCTTTTTATCGCAAAGCAGAAAAACAAATGGCAAAAGAAAATATGAAACTATTAGGTATAACTAATCTTGCTAATCGTCCTTTTAGAGAATTATCAGGAGGCCAACAACAAAGAGTATTACTTGCAAGAGCATTATGTGCAACTGATAAGTTATTAATTTTAGATGAACCATTTACCGGCCTTGATAAAAATACAACAACATCATTATATAAAATATTAAATAAGATTAATAAAGAATTAGGAGTTACATTAATTATTGTTTCTCATTACAAAGAAGAAATCGTAGACTATGCAAACAAAATTGTTCAATTAGAAAAACCCGAAGTATTTTGTGGTTCAAAAGATGAATATAAGAGTAAATATCTTAATTTACCAGTAGTAAAGGAAGGGCAAAATAATGAGTAATTTATTTCAAAATTTAGATATCATTAAATATCCTTTATTAGTTGGAATCCTAATTTCTCTTACAGCCGCAATCTTAGGTGTTGTCCTTGTATTAAAAAGATACTCAATGATTGGTGATGGTTTAAGCCATGTTAGTTTTGGTGTATTCGCTGTTATAATGGCGGTTAGTCCTTTAGTAGATGAAATGGTTACCTATATTGCGATTCCAATAGTTATGGCGATAGCATATATTTTACTTCGTCTTGGTGAAAGTACAAAAATCAAAGGAGATGCGGCGATTGGATTAATATCAAGTGCTGCTCTTGCAATTGGCTATTTTGTTGGTTCATTAAGTGAAGGATTTACAAAAGATATTAATAGTATGATGTTTGGTAGTATAGTACTTGCCACCAAAAAAGATTTTCTAATTATTTTACCTGTTACTTTATGTGTAATATTTATCTTTGTCTTTTTCTATAATAGAATATTCTGTGTTACATTTGATGAAGATTTTGCTAAAGCAACGGGTATTAAAACAAAAGTATATAATATGATATTTGCATTATTTACTGCTATAACTGTTGTTATTGGTATAAAGATTATGGGTGCATTATTGATATCAAGTTTAATTATTCTTCCATCTCTTTCAGCAATGCAAGTATTTACTAAATTTAAAAAAGTAATCATTGCCTCTTCTATAATATCTGTACTTTGCTTTATTGTAGCTTTCTTCTGTTTCTCAAATTATTCTTCAGCATCTAGTGTTGTAATTGTTAACTTAATTGTATTTGTTACTTTCTCTATTGCGGGAATAATAAAAAAACGATTTGCTAGAATTTAATATGGAAACAGATAAATTACAAAAGGCTATTAGTCAAGTATCAGAACGAATTGAAAACATATCAATAGGTATTCAAAAAGAAAAAATACTTCACAAAATATTGAAATATTATATTGAACCGAATAATAAATTTCATGAAATTAAAGTTGGAAATTTATATGCAGATGTATTAGTAAATAATCATATATATGAAATACAAACACAAAACTTTAATATGTTAAGAAAAAAGTTAACTTTATTTTTAAATGATTATCATGTTACTATTGTTTATCCTACATCAAGAATTAAAAAAATATATAGTATAAATGATAATGGAGAATTCTTAAAAGAGCAAAAATCACCAAAAAAAGGAACTGTTTTCCAAGTTCTTGTTGAATTGTATAAGATTAAATCTTTTATTAGTCATCCTAATTTAGATATTAAAGTGATATATATGGATATTGATGAATATCGAACAGTAGTACCTAAAATTCATTATCGTTCAAAAGGATATGTTAGATTTAAACAAGTTCCAAATTATATAGTCAAAGAATATGATTTAAAAAATTCAACTGATTATTTAAAAATTTTGACTAGTGAAATGGATAAGAAATTATTTACAGTAAATGATTTTAGTAAAACTTTTAAATTGAGTTATAATAAAGCCTCATCTGCTATTCAAGTATTAAAAGAATTAAATATAATTGAAATAGAAAAAAAAGAAGGTAGAAAAAATATTTGGAAAATAAAAACAAACATTTAAATATAAAAAAGTTAGTTTTAGATGAACTAACTTTTTTTATTTAATTTTATGGAAGAAATCTAATAAAAGCAATAAGAAAAGAAACAACAGAATATATATTAGATTATATATATGATAATGATAATAATATCAGTTGTAAAAGCAACAAATAATGAAAAGAATATATATTATTATATAACTAATCAAATAGGAGAACTTTAAGTTTTTCTTATAAGGTGACCTTTCTTTTTTTGATATTACAATAGAATGTTCGTTCGTAATATAATTTACTAACATTGTACTTATTAGGAAGAAGAATTTTATTATCTCTTTTAAGCATATTATAATGTTCAATCCTCTTATCATCTTTAAGTTTTTTAACAATATAATTACTTCTTTTCTGTAATTATTATAAAAAAGTACTCATTTGTGTTGTTAATAATGGGTAATTCTTATATGAGCACAATTTGGTACTTTTATTTTAACATTTATAACACACAAAAAAAGAGGTAGACCATGACTAGTCGACCTCTTAGTTTATTATTTCATGTAGATTGTGATCAATATAAATGTTGCAACGTTTATAATATTCGTACGTTCTGTACAATGGGAGGGGCGAAAATATTTAATATTTCCTCTCTATACTATTTATTTTATATTAGCTTCAATTGCTTTTGATAATTGGTCAGCACAACTTGTATTTCGACTACCACAAGTATTGCCTGAAAGTATTTTCATTGCATTTGATGCATCTTGTCCTTCTAAAAGACGACCTATTGCTTTTAAATTTCCATTGCATCCACCAACGAATGTTAAATTATGGATCTTTCCATTTTCATCTATATCAAAATTAATTTCTCTTGAACATACACCTGTAGGTTTGTAAGTAATGTGTCTCATATCTTTCCTCCATTTTTAGTAATAATAAATATATAGATTTTTTACAATAATTAGTATAGCATAAATTAATAAATTTTAAGATAAAATAACTCTATTAATTTATTATTGTCAAAAATGTTTGTAAAATTTAAGAATGTGGTATAATACATATATGTAATTAAGTATTTAGGAAGGAATTCTAAAGTTTATGATTTATTTTGATAATGCTTCAACGACTAAACCTCATAAGTCTATTATAGAATTATATAATAAAATTAATAGTGAATATTGGTATAACGAAAGTAGTACTCATAAATTAGGAGTTACTTCTAAGACTTTAATTGAACGAGCCAATAATTTAATTAGTGAAACTCTCCATTTAAATAACAAGCGATTTATTTATACCTCTTCAGCAACCGAAGCGAATAATTTAGCTATATATGGAATATGTAATAAATACCTTAATCAAGGTAAACATATTATTACAACAAAAATTGAGCATCCTTCGGTTTTAGAGTGCTTTCAAGATTTAGAAAAAAAGGGATTTAATGTTACCTATTTAGATGTTGATCAAAATGGTATCATTGATTTAGATATGTTAAAACAAAGTTTAACGAAAGATACTATTTTAGTATCAATTATGTGGGTAAATAATATTATTGGTAGTATTCAACCAATTAAAGAAATAAAAGAGATTTTAAAAGATTATCCTAGAGTAAAATTCCATAGTGATTTAGTTCAAGGAATAACTAAAATAGTACCTAATTTTGATTTTAATGATTTAGATTTATTTACCTTTACAGCTCACAAATTACATGGATTAAAAGGAACTGCCCTTTTAGTTGTAAATGATAAAATAAATTTAGAAAAAATAACTAAAGGTGGTCATCAACAAAATAACTTAAGAGGTGGTACTTTTGATGTTGCGGGGGCGGTATGTCTTGCTAAAACATTGAGCTTTGCAAATGAAAACATTCAAGAACGTTATAATTATGTTAAATCTTTAAATGATTATTTAATCCAAGAACTAGATAAACTGCCTTTTATAAAAATAAATAGTCCACGTTTATCTTATTCACCATATGTTTTAAATTTTAGTTTAAATAATTTAAAAGGAGAAACATTTATGCATTATTTAGAACAATATCAAATTTATTTAGGATATGGTTCTGCTTGTAATGCAAAAACTAAATCATTAGAAAATACTTTAATGGCAACATTTAGTGATGAACAAAGAGCCAGTAATGCAGTTAGAATTAGTTTAGATGATAGCAATACATTAGAAGAAATAAAAGAAGTTATTGAAAAATTAAAAGAAATAGGAAATAGATAATATGGCAAATCACATTTTAATAAGATATGGCGAATTAAGCCTAAAGAAAACAAATCGTAATCAATTTATTTTAAAAATAACAAATAGTATTAAACGTGCATTAAAAGAATTTACAGGATTAACTTTTGAATCAAGAGGTATGCGATTTTATATTCATTTAAATGATACAAGTGCTGATGATATAATCCCTATTTTACAAAAAATACCAGGATTATATTCGTTTAGCATTGTTGATCGCGCAAATCCTAATATTGACGATATTTGTTTACTTGCATTAGAAAAAGTAAAACAAGAATTACAAAATGGAAACAAAACATTTAAAGTTGAAACAAATCGTGCAGACAAAACATTTCCAATGACTTCTATTGAAATATCACAAGCAGTTGCTCGCTATTTATTTAAAAATATTGAAGGATTAAAAGCAGATGTTCATCATCCTGATTTTACACTAGATTTAGATGTTAGACAAGAAGGGGCATTTATATTTACTAAGACATACATGGGGTTAGGCGGACTTCCTGCTGGGTCACTTGGTAAAGCTACTTTGATGATATCTGGTGGTATTGATAGTGTTGTTGCTGGATACTTGACAATTAAAAAAGGAGTTTCAATCGACGCAATTCATTATGCATCACCTCCTTATACAAGTGATTTAGCTTTACAAAAAGTAATTGATTTATTAGAAAAAATTGCTCCATACACAGAGTATCAAAGTATTAATTTATATGTTGTACCTTTTACTAAAATTCAAGATGCAATTTATAAATATGAAAGAGAAGACTATGGAATAACAATTATGCGAAGAATGATGTATCGACTTGGTGAAAGACTAACCATTGATAAAGGTAATCTAGCAATAGTAAATGGCGAAAACATTGGACAAGTAGCTAGTCAAACTCTAGAAAGTATGAATACAATTAACAGTGTTGTAAAAATTCCGGTTATTCGTCCCCTTGCGACATTTGATAAAGCCGAAATTACTGAACTTGCGATAAAGATTGATACATATCAAACATCAATTAAACCATATGAAGATTGTTGTACAGTCTTTGTTCCTAAACATCCTCAAATTAAGCCTTTATTAAAAATCGCTGAAAGAGAAGAACAAAAATTTGATTATGAGACTTTAATTAATGAAGCATATGAAAATATTGAGCGCATTGTTATTAAAGCAAATCGTCATTATGATTATATAAACAAAAAATTATCAGTTGATGATGAACTAAGTAAGTTAATATAGCTACCATTATTTACCAAAAAAATGATGATTAAATCCTTAAAAATAACACATACTATTTTTGAGGAGGAGGTGAAATAATGAATAGCTCATCTTACAGAAATAAAAATGTAGCTCCTACAACTGGTGCGATTGCACAAATGAAAAATGAAATCGCCAGTGAATTAGGTGTTAATCTTGGGCCTGACGCTACAGCTCGTCAAAATGGTACAGTAGGTGGTGAAATCACTCGTCGTTTAGTATCAATGGCTCAATCTCAATTAGGTAATAAATAATAATATAACTAATTGAAAGTGTATAAGATAGATGTTATAATGATTATGACATTTACTTTATGCACTTTTTTTATTTTCTAACTTTTATTTCTTGCAAAAAATACTCTAATATGGTATATTATATCTAATGAGATTAGGTAGGTATATATATGAAATATTCAAGTGAAATGTTAAGAGGCAATACTGAAACCATTATCTTGGCAATTTTAATGAAAGGTGATAGTTATGGTTATGCGGTACTTAAAAGTATTAATGACCAAGGTGGTGGTATTTTTGATTTGAAAGATGCAACAATTTATACAACCATTAAAAGAATGGAAAATGATGGATTAATTACAACATATTGGGGTGATGATACACAAACTGCCCGTCGTAAATATTACCATATTACCGAAGAAGGTAAAAAAAATTATCAAGAAAGATTAGAAGAATGGAATAAAGTAAATCATATTTTAAATAATTTAATTAGGGGGGAAAATGAAAATGAGTAATCCTAAAACAATTAATAAAATCAAAAAAACAATAGACCGTAAATTTTCTTATTATCCAGAAACGAGGGAAGTACTTGATTTAAAAGAAGAATTATTATCTATTATGATTGATAAATATAATGATTTAAGTGATGAACCTGAAAAACAAAAATATAAAGAATGTATGGAAATAATGGCTTCTTATAAAGAAGTATTACATGATATTGAAGTAGAGGCTTCTCATCCATTTTTAAAAGATAAACTATTAGGTTTTAGTATTTTTGGAACATGTTATTTCTTATTTGTTGTATTAATATATGTATTAATAAGTCAATTTGTAACAAATAATTATCATAATACAATTAGTATTGTAGTAGTTCCAAGTATTATTTTTAGTTTGATTACATCAGTATATATTTTGTTATATTGTAAGAAAATGAAATTAGAAGTCATGACAAGAATTTGTCTTGGTTTATCATTCTTTGCACTTGCTATTTGCTTATATGTTGTACCTAACTTTATATTAACATCAATATTTGATATTAATCTTTGGCATCCTAGTTGGTTGATTATTTTAGTTGTAGGATATATATATTTGCTTGTTGATAAATTAATTTATCCTCATAGTTCTCCTAAAAAAAGATTAATTAGAAATTGTTTAAATTTACTTGCTTTTGTGACTACTATTTATCTTTGTGTTTCTTTCTTATTTGGCTTTTGGAATTTTACTTGGTTAATCTTTGTATTATGTTTATTAGGCTGTGAAGTATATATATTATTATATCTAAAAAATAGATTATAATGGTGAATATATGAAAGTAATACAATCAGTTCAGAATGAATTAATTAAGAATCTTGATAAATTAAATGATAAAAAAACAAGATATGTTAAAAGAAAATTCTTAGTGGAAGGGTATCATTTAGTTAATGAAGCATATTTACATAATGAATTAGAAATGGTTTTATCTGTTAATGAAAATGACTTTAATTCTTATCAAGGTGTAGAGCATTTTTTAGTAAATGATTTAATTATTAAAAAATTAACTAAAACTGTAAATCCACAAGGTATTATCGGCGTTGTTAAAATGCCAGTATTTAGTCCAATTGATTTAACAAAAAATAAAGTAAAGGTAGTATTATTAGAATCAATTAATGACCCAGGTAATTTAGGGTCTATTATTAGAACCGCAGCTGCTCTTGGATATGATGCGATATATATGTCAACGGATACAGTTGATATATATAATGAAAAAACTTTACGAGCTACTCAAGGTGCAATTTTTAAAATTCCTTTTTATTATAGTAATTTAAGTGAACTAATTCTTAAATTAAAAGAATATAATATTAAATGTCTTGGAACAAGTCTTAAAAGCGCCAAAGATATTGCCTCTATCAAAAAATTAGATAAATTTGGTATTTGCTTTGGTAATGAAGCACGAGGTATGAGTGAAGAATTAAGTAAATTAATGGATCAAAATGTTATTATTCCAATGGAAAATAAAGTTGAATCACTTAATGTTTTATCGGCATCTAGCATTGTAATGTATGTTTTGAAATAATGGTGAATGAAATGATTTATGATGTTATTATTATAGGAAAAGGACCTGCAGGTATATCATCAAGTATATATGCAAGAAGAAGTAATTTAAATGTATTAGTTTTAGGACTTGATGATAGTGCTTTATTAAAAGCAACTTCAATTGATAATTATTATGGAATGCCTAAAGTTAATGGTAAAACTTTATTTTATGAAGGAATCAATCAAGCAGAAGATTTAGGTGTTATTGTTAAAACAGAAGAAGTTGTTTCAATTAATTTTAATAGTTTTGAACCAAGTAGTTATTCATTTAAAGTAAAAACAATCGATAATGAATATATATCAAAAACCGTTATTATTGCATGTGGCACTAAGCGAAGTCTTCCTAATATAGCTAATTTATCAGATTATATCGATAAAAACTTAAGTTTTTGTGCAGTATGTGATGGATTTTTCTATCGTAATAAAAAAGCATTTGTTTTAGGTAGTGGTGACTATGCTTTATCAGAAGCGATGGAACTTAGTAAAAACGCAAGTGAAGTAGTTATTTTATCTAATGGTATTTCTCTTGATGTAGATAATGAAAAAATAAAAGTTGATTCTAGAAAAATTTCTCGATTTATTGGTGAAAATAAATTATCACAAATTGAATTTGAAGATAAATCACTAATTGATGTTCCTAGTTTATTTATTGCTTGGAATAACGCAGGTGGTTACGACTTCGCTAAAAAAATAGGTGCAATGATTAAAGATGAAAGAATAGTTGTAGATGAGGAAATGAAAACAAGTGTTCCTGGTTTATTCGCATGTGGTGATGTAACAGGTCCCATTTACCAAGTCTCGAAGGCAGTATATGAAGGCGCTATTGCTGGTGCTATGGCAAGTAACTATATATTAAAAAATAAAAGGAATTAAGGTATTACCCTTAATTCCATTTTTCTATGATAATTTTTTTATTATTTCATCAATTTGTTCACTAGTTCTATAACCAATAAATTGGTCAACAACCACACCATCTTTAAATATTAAAACATGAGGAATGCTATATATATTATATTCTCCACATAAAGATGCATTTTGGTCTACATTTACTTTTACTATTTTAATATTTGGATAATTATTACTTGCTTCTTCTAAAATGGGTTTCAACATTTGACATGGCCCACACCAGTCAGCATAAAAATCAACAAATGTTAATTTTACCTCATCTAGTACTTCTTGTTTAAAATCATTTTCATTTACTTGTTTCATAGTTTCTCCTTTTATTCATCTTAGACATTAAAACAACTTCCACCAATAAATTCTCTTAATAATGAATTACAAGGAATAATGCTTTCATCTTCAATTGGTTTAAAGTATTTTAAATATTTAATTAATCTGTTAGCTACTAAATATTCTTGATCAGTTGGTTTGATTTCACGTAGGGCTGGAAGGGCATGTGTTCTTAGTACCGCAAGTTCATAGGTTAATTCGGAATTAAAAACATAGTTTGCGCCTTCTTGATTTGGATAAATCCATTTGAATTCACCTTCTCTTACTGATTGCCACATATTAATGGTACCAGCTGCAGGACAATTTCTAAATTTCATATCTCGCACAATTCTTCTAATTAATCGTAAATCCGTTGTATTTAAAGGTGAATGATTATCGATATTGATTTGTGCTTGTGGAGCAATATATATTTTATATTTCTGATGCTTAGGAATAGAAGAAGTTAGTTTTTCATTTAAGGCATGAATTCCTTCAATTATTATTGGACTATTTTGTTCAATTTTAATTGTTGGTCCTTTTTCTCTTTTTCCCGTATTAAAGTTAAAATATGGAAGTGTGACTTCTTCACCATTAATTAGATCAAATAGATTTTGATTAAATAATTCAATATCTAAAGTATTAATATGTTCTAAATCAACATTATCAGTAGTAGTATTTTGAATAGATGCTATTTCTTGTCTTGAACGATAGTAATTATCCATCGAAATCATTACGGGATTAATGCCTCTAGACATTAGTTCTATTCTTAAACGATTGCAGAAAGTTGTTTTACCACTTGAACTAGGCCCCGCAATACAGATTAATCTTATATTTTCGATATCCTTTTGAATGTTTTCACCGAGTTCTGCTAACATATTATTATGTTTAGTTTCACACATTTGAATAAAATCAACTAAGTTTCCATTTTCTATTTTTTCATTAATATCAACTATTGTTTGTGTTTTTGTTTTTTGTCCCCATTTATAAGCTTGTTTTAAGGTTCTGCCATATGTTGATTCTTCTGAAAACTCTGGAATTTTAGCGTTAAGTTCATAACGAGGATATTGAATAATTAAACCAGGACTATATGGTCTAATAACAAAGTTCTTTAAACATCCAGTGAATGGAAGCACGTATCCATGCATATAATCATAGTAGTTGCCAATTTTGTGTAAGTGTATATTTTGGTCTGGTCGATATTTTAAAATTGCAATTTTGTCAGTATGACCCATATCATTATATATATTTAAAGCTTCGGCTACTGTTGTTGTAACACGTTCAATGGGAAGATTTAAATCGATAATTCGCTGTACTTCTTTTTGAATGCTTTCACAAAATTTAGTAAGATGAATTTTTTCATCTAATATTTGACAGAATATTGATCTTGAAACATTATAACTAAATCTAATTTTAATGTTAGGATATAAGATATGACAAGCCATAGCAATGACCAATCTTAATGTTGCTTCATATGCCTTTCCACCTTCAATATTATCTAATCCAACATATTTAATAATAGCATTATTTTGCTTTTCTGTTAAGACAAATCTTAATTCTTTAATTTGATTATTTATTTGACAAACACAATAATTTGTCTTTTCATTATCACTGACTAAATCAATGACTTTTGTTCCTTCTTTAACTTCTAATGGTTTACCATTTAAATTAATTTTAATCATTCTATATCATCCTTCATTTCTTTTATAATATTATTATACCAAAATTTATAAATAATTCAAGTAATTGAATAATATATAGGAAATATTCAATAAGTAAGATTATGCAATATTTAATTCAAAATTAGTTTTATTTGACTTTTATATGATAGTATGATATAATATCTATAGTAGATATTTTGGTGGTGAGCTTTAATAGTTAGCTCACCTTTTAATTGCAAAGTAGGAGTTGATAAGATATGATTAATTTAGAAGAAATGAAAAGACTAGGTCTTAGTGTTATTGAAAAATATCATAAAGAGTTAGTTAGTGTAAAAAAAGTAAAGGAATTTGGTATTAATAAAATTGTCTTTACAATTGATGATCCTTTGACTTTTATTTTAGATATTGATGAAGTAGCCACAATTAATGAGGAAATTTTAGATTTAATTAATGATTTAATTCCCGATGGTTATTATTTAGAAGTAACAAGTTTAGGTGCGGAAAGAGAATTAATTACAGAAAAAGACTTTGAAAGAGCAATTGATAAGTACATATATGTATCAATGTATCAAAAAGAGAAAAGTGCAGATAACTTAAAAGAAGTATATGGTACATTAAAATCTTATGATGATGAAAAAATTGTAGTATTAGCTACGATAAAAACAAGAATAAAAGAATTAACAATAACAAAAAATAATATTGCGAAAATAAGACTTGCGGTAAATTTTAAAGAAAAAGAGGTAGATGAAAATGATTAGTAAAGGATTTTATGAAGAATTAGTAATAATAGCAAATGAAAGACACTTAGATTTACAAGATGTATTTAAGTCAGTTGAAACTGCTTTAATTAAAGCTTGTCAATTAGAAGGGGCTAAGGGTGAAATTAATGTTGAATTTATTGAAGACCAAAAGAAAATAAGAGTTTTTCAAACTTTCCATGTTGTTGAAGAAATTGATCCTGAAGGACCTGATGGTCAAATTTTATTAGAAGAAGCAAAAGAAATGAGAGCCAGAGTTAAAGTTGGACAAGACTTTAGAACTGAAATTAGTATTAACTCAATTGGTAGAAAAGGTGCAACTAGATTTAAACAAATCTTTATCCAAAGTTTAAAAGAACTTGGTGGTAAACGTGCTTATGAATATTTTAAAGAAAAAGAAGGCGAAATCTTAACCGCAACAATTGTTAATGTTACTGATCGTGTTGTAATTATTAATCTTGGTATGGATACCAACACTGTTCTTCCTCTTGAAGAATCATTACCTGGTGAAAACTATGTAATAGGTAGCACATTAAAGGTTTGCATTACTAAAGTTGAAGAAACAGGAAGAGGCCCTAAAATCTATGTTTCTCGTACTCATCGTGATATTATTAAACGTTTATTTGAAACATATATTCCTGAAATTGCTAGTGGTGTAATTGAAGTAGTTGGCATCGCTCGTGATCCTGGAAGTAGAACAAAAGTTGGTATTAAGAGTAATAATATCAATGTGGATGGTAAGAGTGCATGTATTGGTCCACAAGGAAGTCGTATTAAACAAATAAATGAAGCATTAAATGGTGAAAGAATAGATGTATTTGAATGGAATGATAATCCAATTAAACTTATTGCTGAAGCATTAACTCCTGCTCAAGTAATCAGTGTTCTTGTTGACGAAGAAGAAAAGAAATGTATTGCGATTGTTCCTGATAATCAGTATTCACTTGCTATTGGTAAAGGCGGTCAAAACGCAAGACTTGCTTCAAATGTTACTGGTTGGAAAATTGATATTAAGAATGAAGATAAAGCATATGAACTTGGTATCAAGTTTAAACCAAATGTTTATACAATTTAGGTGATATATGGCAGAATTAAAAAAAGTAAAAAAAGTACCACTCAGAAAATGTGTTGTTACAAATGAACAATATCCAAAAATGGAAATGTTTAGAGTTGTAAGAACAAGTGACGGTGAAGTAGTACTAGATTTTACCGGTAAAGTAAGAGGCCATGGTGCTTATGTATGTAAGAAAAAATCAGCTGTTGTTGCTTCAATGAAAAAGAAAATTCTAGATCGTCATTTAGAAATTACGGTACCAGATGAGGTATATAATCAAATGATTGAATTTTTAGAAAAAGAAGGTATAAAATAAATTGAATAAAGTTTTTAATTATTTAGGACTTGCTAAAAGAGCAGGTAAAATTGTTGCAGGAACAGATGCTGTTTTAAAAAACTTAAATAAAGGACAAATAAAATTAATTTTTCTTGCGAATGATTCATCATTTGCCACAATCGATAAAGTAGATAAAAAAGCTTTTTTCTACAATATTCCGATAATAAAAAAATATTCAACTGATGAACTTGGTAAATCACTGGGATTAAACAATCCTAAAGTAATAGGACTTACAGATACAGGATTTACAAAGGCCATTCTTGAATTAGAAAGAGAAGGTGACTAATATGAAAGTCAAAGAATTAGCAGAAATATTTAAAATTTCATCTACCGAATTATTAAATATATTACCAAATGTAGGTGTAGATACTTCAATGAAAGAAGAAACAATGGTTGATAAAGATGTGGAAAAGAAATTAGCCAAAAGATATGGGGTTCCTTATCCATTTAAAAAGGTAGTTCCAACTAAACCTAAACCAGTAGTTGCTTCTAAACCTCAAGTAAAGCAAGAAGTAAAAAAACAAGAAGCTCCTCGTTTTAATAAAAATGATAAACCTCAAGTAAAAAAACCTGAAGTTAAGAAAATAGAAATTCAAAAACCAAAAGAAGTAGAGAAAAAAATAGAGAAAGTCGAAAAAGTAGTCGTTAGACCGATAATTGATGAAATAATCCAACCTCGTGTTGATGAAGCTACTTTAGAAAAATATCAAGAATTCTTAGAAGACGATGAATATAATATTACAAGAGAAAATAAAGGTTCTCGTAAAAAGTCTAGTCAAAGTGAAGAAACAATTAAAATAAAAAAGAAAAATAGTAATAAAAATCGTCATGAAAAAGTAAAAGAAAAAAGAACAAGTAATATCCCTGGAAAAGAAGAAAAACAAGACCATGTTTTATATTATGAAAATGGAATGACAGTTAGTGAAATTGCTAATGCCTTAAATATTAATGTAACTGAACTTGTTAAAAAATTATTTGTTTCAATGGGCATTCTTGCTAATGCTACACAAAGCTTAGATCGCGATACAGCTGAACTTATAGCTATTGAATATGACTATGAAATTAAAGATAAACAAATCACTGATATGACTAGATTTGATGAAATGTCTTTTGAAGATAGTGAAGAAGATAAAGTTTTACGTCCAGCCATCGTTACTATTATGGGTCACGTTGACCATGGAAAAACAACACTTCTTGATACAATTCGTAGTAGCCATGTTGTTACTGGTGAAGCTGGTGGTATTACTCAACATATCGGTGCGTACCAAGTTGAAAAGAATGGCCATTTAATTACTTTCATTGATACTCCAGGACATGCCGCATTTACAGAAATGAGAGCACGTGGAGCTCAAATTACTGATATTGTTGTATTAGTTGTTGCTGCTGATGATGGAGTAATGCCTCAAACAAAAGAAGCAATTGAACATGCTCAAGCGGCTAATGTTCCAATTATTGTTGCGGTTAATAAAATGGATAAACCAGGAGTTACACCTGATAGAATTAAACAAGAATTAACAGAATATAATTTACTTGCTGAAGACTGGGGTGGCGATACAATCTTTGTTCCAATCTCTGCTTTAACTGGTAAGGGTGTTGATGAATTACTTGAAATGATTGTTTTATTAAGTGATATGAAAGAATATAAAGCCAATCCAAATCGTTTAGGTATTGGTACTGTCATCGAAGCGAAGCTTGATAAAGGAAAAGGCCCAGTTGCCACATTACTTGTTCAAAATGGAACAATAAAAGTTGGTGATATCGTTGTTGTTGGTAATACATATGGTAAAATCCGTGCCATGCAAAATGAATTAGGTCAATCAATTAAGTCTGCAGGTCCATCAAAACCAGTAGAAATAACTGGTATTATGGAAGTTCCATTTGCTGGTGAAAAATTCATGGTAATTAATGATGAACGTAAAGCTAAAGAAATTGCGGAAACGAGATCATTAAATAAATTTAATCAAGAAAAAGGTGTTGGCAAAGCAGCATCATTAAATGATATCTTTAAAAATCAAGAAGATGAATCTTTAAAGAATTTAAATTTAATTATTAAATGTGATGTTCAAGGTTCAATTGAAGCCATTAAAGGCTTACTTGAAAAGATTAATATCGAAGGGACAAAGATAAATGTTATCAGTTCTCGAGTTGGTGGAATTACGGATAATGATATTAGTTTAGCAATTGCCTCAAAAGCAATAATTGTTGGATTTAATATTCGTCCACTTGCTTCCATTTCTGATATTGCTAAAGAAAAAGGCGTTGAAATTAGATTATATAATATTATCTATAAATTACAAGAAGATATTGAAAAAGCTGTTAAAGGTATGTTAGACCCTGTTTATGAAGAAAAAAATTCTGGACAAGCTGAAGTACGTGAAATTTATAAAGTTAGTAAAGTTGGAACCATTGCTGGATGCTATGTTGTAAGTGGTAGTATTGTTCGTAATGGTGGCGTAAGAATTATTCGTGATAGTATTGTTGTTTATAGTGGTAAGATTGGTTCATTAAAACGTTTTAAAGATGATGCTAAAGAAGTTAAAGCAGGATATGAATGTGGTATTACGATTGAAAACTACAATGATATTAAAGTTGGCGATGTATTAGAGTGCTTTGTTATGGAAGAAGTAGAGAGGGATTAATTAATGGCTTATCGTATTGATAGAATTGAAAAAATGATTGAAAAAGAATTAGCATATATTCTTAGAGATGAAGCTAAAAATGAATTGTTAAAATATGTATCGGTAACCAAAGTTGTCGTTACTAATGATTTATCTCAAGCAACTGTATGGTATACAGTATTAGGCAATGATAATGAAAAAGAGGCAACATCGAAACAATTAGTTAATGCTAGTGGCTTTTTAAGAAGTGAACTTGCTCATCGTATTGATTTAAGAAAAACACCTGAACTTCGTTTTAAATATGATGAGTCACTAGAATATGGTAATCGAATTACTTCTATTTTAGATAGCCTAAAAAAATAATAGGAGTAAATATGGACCGCTCACAAATTTTAGAGAATATTAAAATTAAATTATCACTTGTTCCGAAAAAACCAGGATGTTATCAGATGAAAGATGAATTTGGTAATATCATTTATGTAGGAAAAGCTAAAATATTACAAAATCGTCTGAAAAGTTATTTTACTGGTTCTCACGATGCTAAAACAACAAAAATGGTCCAAAATGTCTTTGATTTTGAATATATAATTACAAGTAGTGAATTAGAAGCATTTTTACTTGAATTAAATTATATAAAGGAATATCGTCCTAAATATAATATTATGTTAATGGATGATAAAACTTACCCCTATATTGTAATAACTAATGAATCTAATCCACGATTAATTATGACTCGTGATGTAAAATTAAAAGGAAAAAAAAGACCATTAAAAATATATGGTCCTTTTCCTAATGTTAAAGCATGTCGTGAAACAGTAGAGTTATTAAATAAAATATATCCATTTAGAAAATGTATGAATATACCTAAAAAAAGTTGCTTATATTATGATATAAAACAATGCCTTGCACCATGCATTAATAAAATAGAAGAAGAAGCATATACACCTTTAATAAATGAAGTAAATGAAGTTTTATCAGGTAGTAATCAAACATTAATAAAAGATCTTACTATAAAAATGAATGATGCGGCTGGTAATCTTCAATTTGAAGAAGCAATTGAATATCGTAATATTATTGAGAGTGTAAAGGAATTACTTACCCCTCAAAAAATGACGATTCAAGATGGTAAGAATCGAGATATCTTTGGCTTTTACATTAAAGATGATTTAGTATGTGTACAGTTACTTCATATGAGGTCGGGAAAACTAATTGAAAGAAATGGTGAAGTATTTGATATTATTGATGATGTTAATGAAATATTATGTGAATATTTATATCAGTTTTATGAAAAAAATAATGCTGTTAAACCATCAGAAATATTAATACCTTATATTGAAGGTTATGAAATTATAAGGGATGCTCTTGATTTAAATGTTGTTGTCCCCGTTAAAGGAATTAAAAAACAACTTGTTAATTTAGTTAATGAAAATGCACAAAATAATTTAGAAAACTTACAAAAAATGCGTTTAATTAAATTAAGTAAAACAACAACTCCTCTTGAGGATTTAGCAAATATATTAAAAATAGAATATCCTAAAGTAATAGAAATCTTTGATAACTCAAATATTAATGGTGTATCTAGTGTTAGTGCGATGGTTACATATATTGATGGGGTTCCATCTCCTAAAGATTATCGGAAATATAAAGTAAAAACTGTTCAAGGTGCTGATGATTATCATACTATGCAGGAGATAATTGAAAGAAGATATAGTAGAATCCAAAAAGAAAATGGTCGTTTTCCAAATCTAATTATTGTTGATGGTGGCGCTCCTCAAGTTAGAGCCGCAAAACTCGTACTTGAAAAATTAAATTTAAATCTTAATTTAATTGGACTTGCGAAAGATGATAAGCATCGTACAGATATGATAATAACTAGTAATTTAGAGGAAATTAAACTAGATAAAAAGAATAATACTTTCCTTCTTTTAGAAGCTATGCAAGATGAAGTCCATCGCTTTGCAATTTCTTTCTTTAAACAAACTCATTCTAAAAATTCTTTTGTTTCGATATTTGATGATATTAAAGGAATTGGTAAAATGAGAAAAATAACTTTAATGAAAGAATTTTCTTCTTTAGATGAACTTGCAACTTGTTCAATCGATAAACTAAAATCACTTGGATTTCCTAGTTCTCTTGCTAAAAAAATCCTTGAAGTTGTAAATAATCGTGACCAAATGTAATAGTCCCTCATAAAATAAAATGAAAGTGTGGGGATTAGATGCAAAAGAGTAAGTTCTTAACAACTCGTGAAAAAGAAATATTCAAGTTATTAGTTAAAAACTATGATACAAATGAAATAGCATCTGAATTTGGTATAAGTAGTAAAACGGTAAGAAATCATATTTCAAATGTTATTCAAAAACTTGGAGTAAAAGGACGAAGTCAAGCACTACTTGAATTAATTAAAATGAATGAAATAAAGTTATAAGAAAGAAGGTGATGGCTCTTGATGACACTCTTTGGTAAAATTAGAAAAATCAATTTAGATGATAGAACTTTTGAAATAAAGATTAATAACAAAATAGAATTTTTCTATTTTAGCAGAAGTCAGTATAAAAAATTTAAACCTTATTTACATGAAGGTTTATATGTATTCTTTATATGTAAAGAAACTAAAATCATTAAGTGCCACCATTCAATGCGTGAGGTTATTAGCTTTACGAAGATGATGCGTCATACTAAACGAAAATGCATCACATATTATGATTTAGATATGATTAAAAAAAGTGTTGATAAATTATTATCTAAAGATTCATATCGAATGTTTATTGATTTAGAATTTACTATGCCTAGTTATTCATATGTTCATGGTAGTGGCTTTAAACCAGAAATAATTCAATATGGTGTATATTTAGAAGATAGTGAAGGTAATTTTGTCTTAACATTACATGATAATGTCTTACCACTTGATAATAATAGCATAACGGATCGTACATGTGAATTTTTAAATTTAACAAAAGATGATTTTAAAAATGCACAAACATATAATCAATTTTATTATACATTAAAAAATATCATTAGTCTATATCAACCAATTGTATATGTCTGGGGACGTAATGATATATATGTTATAGATTTATCTTGTGAAATGCATCATAAGCCTAAATTATTAGAACGTAGACAAATAGTAAATATTATGCAAGTAATCAAAAATTATTATAGTATTAAATCAGATATAGGTTTATTTAATGCTTATGAATTATTTGGACGTCACGCACCTAATGAACAAGATCATGATTCTTTAAATGATGCTGTCGCAACATCTGAAATATTTCATTTATTTTTAGAGGAAATAAAAAAGAAAAATAAAAACACCAAATAATGGTGTTTTTTGCTTTATTATAATATTATTTATTTTTCTTATTATAATTCTTTTTGAATTTTGGTTCTACTTTTTTTGTAGTTTCAATAATATTAACAGATGTAATTATTAATGGTTTACGTTCAGTTTTTTTATAGATGAATTGATTTAGACTAATATTTACTTGTCTTTCTAAATAGTTTTTATTGATTATTTTATAATTATTTAAAGCATTTAGAATAGTTTCATCTGCTTTTTGTCTAATCATTTCACAGAATTCATTGGCTAAAGAAGGATCCATAAATCCTCTTGTTACGACCTTAGTTGGATATGTAATTGTTTTTTCTTTATTAATGGAAAAATTAACAACAACAAGTCCACCATCACTCATTTTTTTACGTTCTTTTAAGATATTACTATCGACATCACTTAAAGATGCGTCAAGGTATACGTCAGATGCAACAACTCCATTTTTAATTACTTTAGCATTTTTTTGGCCAATTGATAATACATCACCTTGTTCTAAAATAAAACAATTATTTTTAGGAACACCCATTGATATTGCTATATCCGCATGTTTTTTTAACATTGAGTATTCACCATGGACTGGTAAAAAGTATTTTGGATTCATAAACGTAAGCATTAAACGTATCTCATTTTGTGAGGCATGACCTGTAGTATGAGTATCAGTTAGGGGACTATTCTTAATTACATGTGCCCCTGCATGAACTAACTTATTAATGTTACGATTTATGAATTGTTCATTTCCAGGAATGGGTTTACTTGAGAATATAACCGTATCGTTAGGAAGTAATTTTATTTGTTTATGCGTTCCATTAGCAATTTTTGATAGTGCCGCAAGTGGTTCTCCTTGTGAGCCAGTACATAAAATTGTAACCCGACTATTTTCTAATTTTCTTAAATCACGTCCATAATGAATTCTTTCTCTTGGAATGGTAATATACTTTAGGCGTGAAGCAACTTCAATTGTTTTTTCCATACTATGACCAAAAACAATTATATCTCGATTTGAATTAATACTTGCTTCTAGTATTTGTTGTACACGATAAACATTTGAAGCGAAAGTAGCCACTATTATTCGACCTTCTATTTGTGAGAATAAATTATTCAAGTTTTCTCCAATCTTTCGTTCACTTGCTGAAAATTGAGCTATATCAGCATTTGTACTATCGGCCATTAAACATAATACACCATCATTACCTAACTTAGTCATTTTATAGTAATCTGATTTTTCACCAATAGGACTAAAATCAAATTTAAAGTCTCCGGTATTAACAATATATCCAAGTCTTGTCTTAATTGCGATTCCATAAGAATCGGGAATACTATGATTTGTTCTAAAGAAACTTACAGAAAAACTTTTAAAATTAAGTTCAGTATTATCATTAAAAGGCTGAAGGTTATATGATATTTTTGGAAATTCTTGCATTTTATTTTTAATTAAACCAAGTGCAATCCCATTTGCATATATCACTGGTATTTTTACTTTTTGTAATAAAAAAGGTATAGCGCCTATATGGTCTTCATGTCCATGAGTAATAAATAAACCAACAATCTTTTGTTCATTATTAATTAAATGGGTAAAATCCGGAATTATATAGTTAACGCCATTGGCTTCATCATCGGCGAATAAGATTCCAGCGTCCATTACTAAGATTTCGTCTTTTGTTTCTACTACATACATATTCATTCCGACAACACCAAGTCCACCTAGTGAATATATTTTGATATCATTAGAAGATGAATGCTTCATTTTATTTGGTACTTTATTCATTTTATTCCTCCTTTCTATAAAATTTATTACTATATTATTATACCAAATTTTTCATTTTTCATCTAGTATAAAACAAATAAAAATTAAATTTATTTAGCATTTGATTTGAATTTATAAAAAATAAATGGTATTCTAAATTTACAAAAATAGTTAGGGGGTTATTATGAATAATAAAAAAGCATTATTTTTTGATATAGATGGAACGTTATATGATAGTTCAATTAAAGGATTACGTGAAAAAACAGTTGAAATGCTTGAAAAACTTAGTAGTGATGATAACTATGATTTATATATTGCTTCAGGAAGAACAATGAATACAATTAGTTGTTTAGATCCATATAAACACTTATTTAAAGGGTTTGTTCTTGCGAATGGACAATACATTATAATCGATAATAAAGTTGTTTATTCTAATAAAATTGATTATAATGAAGTTAATAAGTTATGTGAATATGCATTAAATAATAAAATGTGTTTAATGATGTTAACTCTTGAAAAACTTTATATTAATTTTTTAGATGATGTAACAATTGATAATTTTAGAAAATATATTAATGCCCATGTTGATTTTACAGTAAAAACTAAATTTAGAAAAAAAGATGAAATCAACCAAATGTGGATTTTTATTAATAATGATGAAATTGATAAATTAAGACCAATGTTTCCTAATTTAAACATTATTAAATGGGGCAACTTTGGAGCAGATATTATTCCAAGTGGAACATCAAAAGGCCATGGTGTGGAAATAGTTATGAAGATGATGGATTATAAACTAGAAAATACTTATGCCTTTGGTGATTCAGATAATGATACCGTGATGTTTGAAAAAGTAGGTACATCAATTTGTATGGGTAACGGAACAACGCTTGCTAAAGAAGCATCAAAATATATATGTGAAGATATTAAAGATGAAGGATTAGTTAAAAGTATAAATAAATATATTATTGAAAAAAACATATCATAAGATTTCTTATGATATGTTTTAAAATTCGATTGGTGTTGAATTACTAGGAACGAAGAATGGTTTATCTTTATTTATATGGTCAACAAATAATATCCCATTTAAATGGTCATATTCATGTTGAAATACAACAGCGGGATAACCTCTTAAACGAAGTTTTACATTTACTAGATTACCGTTATCATATAAATATGTTTCAACAGTAACTCTTTTAGCACGATGAATTAATCCTTCCACATTTCGGTCAACCGATAAACAGCCTTCACCATTTGGTAGATAAGTTTGCTCTTCGGAATAACTAACAATTTTGGGATTAATCATTGGGTAAAAATGATTATTACCACGTTCATCATCACAGTTCATCACCAGCATTTTTATATTTTTACCAATTTGTGGTGCCGCAAGACCAACAGCAGGACGTAAATTGTATTTTTCTGATATTTCAGGATCAATTGAATTAAAAATATATTCAATCATTTCTTCTATAGTTTCTTTATTTTCTTTTGATAACGGAATCTCAACATCAACGGATTTATTTTTTAATACTTGATTTCCTTCTCTTAGTATATCTTTCATTGTTAACATAATGCCACCTGCTTTCTATGTTAAATTAATTATACTAAAAGATGATTAAAAAAACAAGTAAAAAGAAAACTGCTAAATTTCTTCAGCAGTCTTTTAAAACTTATATTACCAACGAGCAGTACCAATAATTACTAATAAAATGAATAATACAAGAATTAAGGCGTATCCGTAACCGCCTCCACAACCTGTAGAGCCACATGTTGTATTTGTTGGTTGACAACAATTAAATCCATAATTTGGTTGATACATAAATTCCCCTCCTTTTGTTTTATATTATGATAAAAGATAATTATTTGTTTATGTTATAACCCAAGTTTATAAATCATATTGATTTATCTTTTTAAAAAAATATGGTAGAATTTAAATAGGTGATTATAATGAAACAAAAACATGAACAAGAAATAGCTTTAAATATCGATTATGATTTATTTACGACAGAAGAAATAGTGAAAATATTTAACTTTTATTCATTGATAGAAAGTACTAAACATCATTTAGTTAAAAAAGAAAAATTACTTGAAAGCTATAATGAATATCGTAAAATAATAAATAATGTATCTTTAGAAAAAAAGTATGATAAAAGTTTTTTTGAGGCAACAGGTATTTCAATTTATCATACCATTAAAACTTTAAAAGAAAATTAATAATTTGTTGAATCATTTCCTCTAATACCTAAATAATTTTCTAATCTACTGACTCTTTTTAACATTTCATTATTTAGCCGTTTTAATTCATTAATTTCGGTTTGGAGTCTACTCATATCATAATTGTTAGGATTTAATTCTTGATAATTATACATATATTCTGGACTATTTGGATGAGGCATCATATATGGATTCATCATTGAATTATATCTTTCCTCTTTCTTTTTAAAAAACATTTAATTCCTCCTTTCTCTATATAATATGAAAACAAGCTTTTATTTGTCACCAAAATTAGTTGTTTGTAATAAATTAAAGTAGGGGTGATTTATTTGGCAAGTAGAATGAATGAATTTAGAGAATTTGTTTCTAAGCATCCACTAGTAAGAAATGAGGTCTTAAGCGGAACTAAGACATGGCAATCAATATATGAAGATTGGGTAATAATAGGAGAAAACGATGAATCGTGGAAAAAATATGAAAAAGAAGGCATAAAACAAACAGATAACAAAAAACTTGAAGACTTACTTTCATCAGAAAATTTAAAAAATATATGGGGTTATGTTAAAAAAATAAATCCAGATTCGATTAGTAAAACATTAAACACGGTTCAAAAAGTATTACAAATAACCCAAACATTTAGTGGAAAACCAAGTGGTGGCTTATATAATGCAAATTATAATAGTTGGTGGGATTAATGAGACAAGATGTATTAGATAAATTATATCAAAATGATTTATATTTAACGTATTTAAGATATCATCCTAAATGGTATATCATTTTAAATGATAATCCAGATGCATATAGTGAATATGAAAAAGAAGTAAAAGTAAATCTAAAATTAACGACATATGATAAGATTAATAACTTTAAAAAACAAGTTGATTTTATTAGTGGAATGTTAAAATATTTAAATTCATAGCTGTCAAGCCTTTTAACTTGACAGCTATTGCTTATTATGATATAATATTTGAGGATTTAATAAAAAAGAACATAAGGAGGATTATAATATGTCTGTAAAAATAAGATCACAAAGATTTGGTTCTAAGAAAAAACCATTTTATCGTATAGTTGTAACTGATTCAAGAAACCCACGTGATGGTCGTTTTATTGAAATTGTTGGCACATACAATCCTTTAACTACTCCTGCTACTGTAAAATTCGATGAAGAAAAAGTATTAGGTTGGTTAAATAATGGTGCAAAACCTACTGATACTGTAAAATCTTTATTATCAAAAGAAGGCATTATAGCTAAGTTTGCGAATAAAGAAAACACTACTAAATAGGTGAACTTTATGGCTGATATTAATTACGAAACATTAGTTGGAGGATTAGTTAAGCCACTTGTAACTCGCCCATCAGAGGTAGTTGTTCTAGTAGAAACAGCAAGTGATAATGAATTAGCTGTTACTGTAAAAGTACATCCCAATGATCTTGGTAGAATAATCGGCAAACATGGTCGAGTAGCGAGTGCCATTAGAACTTTAACTCATGCTGCCGCAACACGTAATGAACAACATGTTACGGTAGAATTTACAAGTATTGAGTAAATCAAATTATCTGGGAGACCGGATAATTTTTTAAATAGGTGATATATGAAAATAATAGAAAATAAACAATTCGAAGAAGAAAGAGCTTTATATAATGAATCAAATATTCATTTAATTAATTGCTCATTTAAAGGTGAAGCTGATGGGGAGTCAGCTTTAAAAGAAAGTAGTAATGTTTTAATTGATAAATGTTTTATGGATTTAAGATATCCTTTTTGGCATGTAAATAATATTCAAATCAACGATTCACTATTTACTCTAAATTGTCGTGCTCCTTTATGGTATAGTAATAATATTGAAATTAATAATACAGAACTAAATGGGGTCAAAGCATTACGTGAATGTAAAAATATAAATATAGTTGATTCATCAATTACATCAGCTGAATTTTCTTGGAAAAGTAATACAATAACAATTAAATCATCATCGGTAAATAGTGAATATGCATTTTTTGAAAGTAATAATGTTACGATTGATAATTTAAATTTTTCAGGAAAATATTCATTTCAGTATGTTAATAATTTAGAAATTAAAAATAGTACTCTTAATACAAAAGATGCATTTTGGCATGCTAATAATGTTACTGTTTATGATTCGGTGATTAAAGGTGAATACCTAGGATGGTATGCATCTAATATCAAATTTGTTAGATGTAAAATTATTGGTACACAGCCTCTTTGTTATGTAAAAAACTTAGAACTTGTAGATTGTGAAATAATTGATGGTGATTTAGCGTTTGAATATAGTGAAGTAAGTGCTAGTATTATTGGTAAAATCATATCCATCAAAAATCCATTAAGTGGTAAAATTATATTTGATGAATGCGACGAAATAATTAATTACAATGCCAAATATAAAGGAAATTGTGAAATTGTTAAAAGAAAAAATTGAAAGGTACAGTAATTGTACCTTTTTAACTTGCAAAAAAAAGTGAAATAGTATATAATATATATTGATATATAAACATATATTGATATAAAAGAAAGGGTGAAAAATAGTATGAATATGCCTACCATTGAAAATGTAGATAAGTTAGCTATGACGCTATCACTTATGGGTGATTCATCACGATTATCAATTATTATTTATTTAATGGATAAAGTTGCTAATGTTAGTGAAATAACTAAACATATAAATCTAAGTCAACCTTCAATTTCACATCATTTAAGAGTCTTAAAAGATGCGGGAATTTTAAAATCAGAAAAGAAAGGCAAAGAAGTATATTATACACTTAACAATAATAATGTTAAATCAATTATTGAATCAAGTATAAATAACTTTACTAGTGGTGATTAAAATGAATGAAATAATTAGAAATTATCAAATTAGTAAAGTAAATACCAAAAATATACGAAGAGTAATTCATGATATAAATAAAATCAAATATGTTGAAAGTGTAACAATTGATAAAGAAAAAGATATTCTAAGATTAGAATATAAGTTTAACGATAAAGAAAAAGTTGTTGATAAGAAAATTAGTGAAATAGAAGAAAAAATATTAAAAGTACTGGCTAAATACGAGAAAAAAGTATCGTTAGAACAAGTGGTAAATAAAAAAGTATATCGAGATGTTTTATATTTAAACGGCCTAGATTGTGCTCATTGCGCAACAAGAATTGAAACGATTGCTAAAAAAACACTTAGTTATGAAAAGATATTAGTTGACTATACAAGCTTTCGTTTTATAATTGAAAGCTCAGATGAAGAACAAATGAAAAATATTACCGAACTTGTTACCGAGATTTCCCATAAAGTAGATGATAGAATTGTTGTAACAAGAAAAACAGATAAAGAAAAAATTGTAAAGCAAGAAACTAAAAATTTCTATACCTTAAGAAAAATATCAATTATCTTAGGTATTTTAACATTTGTTATTGGAATGTTATTTTTAATTGAATTTAAACTTGAAGACTGGTCACTTATCTTTAATCATGATGATGCCTTAAATCAAGATCCTAATGGTTTCTTAATAACGCATGTAGTTTTAATGATATGTACATATATTTTAATTGGGTACCCAATTATTATTCGCTTTTTTAAAAACCTTTATCGACGTCAGTTTTTTGATGAAAATTCATTGATGACAATTGCAAGTATTGGGGCGATAGTCACTACTCATTATGTTGAGGCAATCCTTGTTATGGCGTTATTTCAAATCGGAGAAACGCTCCAACATTATGCTGTAAATAAGAGTAGAAAGTCTATTGAAGAATTATTAAAACTAGATGTTAAAATAGCTAAATTAAAGAAAAATGATGAAATCATTGAAATAGATGTTGAAAGTATATTACCAGATGATATTATTGTTGTTAATAAAGGGGAAATGATTCCGCTTGATGGTATCTTACTTGATAATCATGCTATACTTGATACTAAAAACTTAACAGGAGAAGCAATCCATAGAAGTGTAAAAAAGAATGAAGAAATTATGGCTGGTAGTGTTAATATGGGCCAAATGATTGAAATTAAAGTAATAAGACCATATTCAGAATCAATGATAACTAAAATTATTGATATGGTTGAAAATGCTTCAACTTCCAAATCAAAGTCTGAAAATTTCATTACTAAGTTTTCAAAATATTATACTCCTACCTTATTATTCTTAGCTTTTGTATGTAGCTTAACGGGGTTCTTAATGCAATTTACGTTAGGAAGCTATACTGATGGAGTTTGGAATTTAGTTGTAAGTTGGGTTTATCGCGCAATGGTATTTTTAGTAATTTCTTGTCCATGTGCTTTAGTAATTTCAATTCCTTTAAGTTTCTTCCTTGGTATTGGGGTATCAAGTAAGAATGGTATTTTAATAAAAGGAAGCAATTATTTAGAAGCATTAAATAATCCTGAAAATGTTGTTTTTGATAAAACGGGAACCCTAACTAAAGGTGAATTTAAAATTACTAAGGTAGTAAGTGAGGAAACTTCTAGTGATGATGAAGTACTTCGTAATTTAATGTATACTGAGTTTTATTCCAATCATCCTATTGGGTCATCAATAGTTGATGATTATGGACGTGAAAATATTTATTCGGAAATAATCTCCGATTTCGCAAGCATCCAAGGTGGTGCGAAAGCAGTAATTAATGGAAAAAAAGTAGTGGTTGGTAATTTAAGATTAATGCAATCTTTGAAAATAGAAGTACCAGTTGTAGAAGCAAATGGTTTAGTTATTTATGTTGTGAAAGAAAAACAATATTTAGGGTATGTTATTATTGGTGATACTATTCGTGAAGAAGCAAAAGAAGCAATCGATAAATTAAGAAAACAAGGTGTTGAAAAATTCTATATTTTAACTGGTGATAGTAAAGGTATTGGTGAAAGTGTTGCGAAAACATTAAATATTGATACTGTATATTCTGAATTATTACCTAATGAAAAAGTAGAAAAATTACAAGAAATAAGAGATAGTGCGAAAAAAGGTAAAACCATCTTTGTTGGTGATGGAATTAATGACGCTCCAGCAATCGCAACTAGTGATGTCGGAATTGCTATGGGAACAACGGGAAGTGATGCGACTATCGCCATATCTGATGTTGTTATTATGAGTGATGATTTAAATAAATTACCTCAAGTTATTAGTCTTGCTAAAACAACTAGATTAAAAGTATATGAAAACATTGTATTCTCTCTTGCAATAAAAGTAATTGTAATGGTTCTTGCTCTTGTTCCATCACAACCTGTACCTTTATGGCTTGCCATTTTCTCAGATGTTGGTGTTTCCCTACTTGCGATATTTAATTCAATGTTAATCATGTTTGATTATAATTTTAAAGTAAAAAAAAGAAAGAAAAAAAGCTAATGAAAAACAAGAATGATTTAATCTTAATAGGACAAATAACAGGAACCTTTGGAATCAAAGGAGAACTTAAAGTTCATAGTGAAAGTGACTTTATTGATTATCGTTTTCGAAAGGGAGCTTTAATAATATTTAGTAACAATACCGAACATACAGTATCATCTTTTCGATTTCATAAAGGCAATGTATTAATTACAATCGATGAACTTTATGATATTAATAAAGTATTAGATAATGTAGGTTTGAAGATATATACAAGTTCATTAGATATTCCTCCCCTTGATGAAAATGAATATTATATTGACCAATTAATAGGTCTTAATGCTTATAATACCTGTGATGAATTATTAGGTATAATTAGTGAAGTAATAGAAATACCTAGTGGCTATTTACTAGAAATTAGTAAAGATAATCATAAATTTCTAGTTCCTTTTGTTGATGCATTTATTAAAAAAATAAATGATGATTCAATTATTATTGAAGAAATAGAGGGATTAAGATGATAAAGTTTGATATATTAACGCTATTTCCCGAAATGTTAGAAGGCTTAATTAATAGTTCAATTTTAAAAAGAGCTATTGATAATAAATTAATAGAATGTAATTTAATTAATTTTAGAGAATTTTCTGGTAATAAGCATTCTACTGTCGATGATTATGCTTATAGTGGTGGTGCTGGTATGTTAATCAGAGTTGACCCTATTCACCGTGCACTTGAAAGTTTAGATAATTATCAGGATGCTCGTGTAATTTTAACTTCACCTAGTGGTAAAGTATTTACTCAACAAATGGCGAAAGAATTATCAAAAGAATCACATATTGTTATTATTTGTGGCCATTATGAAGGAATTGACGCTAGAGTTTTAGATTATGTTGATGATGAAATATCTATTGGTGATTATGTATTAACAGGAGGGGAAATGCCGGCAGGAATCATAATGGATGCCATCAGTAGACTTGTTCCTGGTGTAATAAGTGAGAATTCGCCATTAGATGAATCATTTAGTGATAATTTGCTTGAGTATCCTCAATATACGAGACCTCAAATTTATGATGGAAAAAAAGTGCCTGATGTTTTAATTTCAGGTCATCATGCAAATATCAAAAAATGGCAACGTTATATGTCTCTTAAAAAGACTTATAATGTTCGCCCTGATATATTAGAAAAAGCCACTTTATCTATTGAAGATAAAAAGATGTTAGAGGATATTAAAAATGAACAAAATTAGAAGATTATTAACAATACTTGTATTTAGTATTATTATCTTAAGTTTTACAAGTTGTAAAAAAGTTAAAGTAATATCAGAAGATGATGGAAAGAAATATATAGATGCATATTATGATTTTTTATCTGATGAAAAACATGGCTTTGTCGCAATCGATTTAAGAAATTTAAATGAAGAATATGCTGAAGGGCATTTAAAAGGTTTTATTAGTTATCAGTATTATAAAACAAGAAATACTTCAGAATCTGACTCAGAATATGAAGCCAGAATGAGTGAAAACTTTAGACAATGGATGAAACTTAATTACAGTACATCATTAACAATTTTCTTAATTGATAGTGATGGCTCAATTGCTAAACAAGAAGCAATAAAATTATTTAATCAAAATTATAAAAAAATATACGTCTATGAAAATGGATATAACAGCCTTATAAAATATAATAACGATGTAATAGATGTCGTAAGTGGCACCGATGATTGTGGATGCTAGAAAGGAAAAAAGATGAAAAAGAAAATTTTAAGTATATTATTTTTATTAATACTATTTGTTAGTATTACAGGATGTGTTGTAACAAATGGTGATGGTAATATCTATGATATTGAATATTATGTAGATGGTGTTTTGATTGACCATGAACCGAGTGAATATGTTTCTGGTGAAGTAACTCCCTTAGTTCCCCTAGATGATACTGGGTTTGTTGGATGGTATGAATCAAGTGATTTTACTGGTAGTAAAGTAACACAAATTAAAAAAACAGCAACTGGTGATAAAACATTCTATGCGAAAATCGAAAGTACCCTAAATAAAACATACAGAATTCTTTATAAATTAAATGGTGGTGCACTTCCTCTTGATGCAGCGGAAACATATGTTTCTGGTACTGGTTTAGAAGAACTTCCTACTCCCGTAAAACCTAATTATGAATTCTTAGGTTGGACTTTAAATGGTGAATTTATAACAAGTATTGATGAATCAGTAAGTGGTAACATTACTTTAGTGGCTAACTGGAAAAAAGAAGAAGTTGTCGTAAATTCTTTAAAAGATGCCTTAGATAATATGACTAATTATTCATTTACTTATTCATATCAATCTAAAGATTTAACTAATTCTGAAATAATTTATTATGATTATGATGGAACAACATTAAAGGTTAGTTATATATATGATGATTATTCATATATAGTATATTTTACTGAAAAAGATAATGTTGGTTATGTTTATATTCCCGATTATAATGATAATTATAGTGTTATATCTGAAGATGATGAAGATTATGAAAACTATTTATATAGTTATCTAATTTTAGATTTATCTGCTATTAATTCATCTTTATTTGAAGTAGTTAATGGTGAATATGTTTTAAAAGATATGACTAAAGTTCATGAAGTTACATCTTTAATAATTGGTGAATATGAAGATGATACATATAAAACTTTAAAGTTAATTGTAAATGAAAATTATCTTACTAAAATAGAAGCAACATCAGAATATAAATCAAGTGATGAAACTATGGAATATACTTATAAAGTTGAATTTAGTAATTTTGGTAAAGTTAAAATTACTTTACCTGAAATTAGTGATACTCCAAGTACAATTACAATTGAAGAAGCACTTAATTCAGCTGATAATACAGTAGTATATACAAAAGGATATATTTGTGGTGTTGTAGGTAATAATGTATATATTGAAGACCATACTGGTGGAATATATGTATATTGTGGTCAATCTTCACTACTTGGATCTTATGCTTCTCTTGGAAAAGGTATAACGGTTAAAGGAACAAAAACAACCTATAGTGGTTTAGTTGAATTAACCAATATTACTTCATTAGAATATACAAACGATGAAATAGAACTTACACCTGTTACTTTAACAAGTGTTAGCGAAAATAATTTAAATAAATATATTAGTAATTTAGTAAATTTAACAGTTAGTATATCTTCTCTTCCTTCTAGTTATCAATTAGAAGGAAAAGATAATAGTTTTAAGATTAGTGACGGAACAAATGAAACGACAGTATTTATTTCTAAATATGTAAGTTCAAATAAGAAAACAGAAATATTTACTATCTTAAAAAGTTTAACTATTGGTGAAACAATTAATATAACAAATGGTGTTGTTAGTTGTCACAATACATGTCAAATTGTAATTACTGAGTATACAACAATATCAAAAGGAAAAGTTGAAGAAAGTGGAATTAAAACTAATTTAACTTCAATTAAAGTAAAACCTAATACATCATTTAATGATGCCATTAAAAACTTAGAAGTTTTATTATGTTATTCTAACAATACAACTACTAAAATAAATAACGATAATTGTGAATTTATCCATGAATATAATCCTTTAGTTGAAACAACATATGAAGTAACAGTTAAATATGAATCATTTACAACTAAATTTAATATTGTTGTCTCCCTAGAAGAAAGTAAACCATTTGAAGCACCATCCGATACAAAAGTATTAGAAGATGTTATCAAAGAACTTGGATATGATAAAGACACAGATACATTATATGGAATTAATCGAGGCCTACCTTCAACTGGTAATCCTTCAATTCTAGTTATTCCTGTTGACTTCACTGATTATTTAGCTCCAACTAATATGGCTAAAAATATTGAAACTGCCTTTTTTGGAACAAGTGCTGAAACTGGTTGGGAAAGTCTCGCAAGTTATTATAAAAAAGCCTCATATGGTGCTTTAAATATTACAGGTACGGTGTTACCAGTATTTAGTACAGGTAAAAAATCTACATATTACGATTCAATTGAAGATGGTGATTATGAAATACTAAAAGCTGCACTTACATATTATGATGCAACGATTGATTATAGTAAATATGATTCAGATGGTGATGGATATATTGACGCAATTTATTTAGTATATTCCTGTGAAATTAATCGTGAAGATGATAATTCAATGTGGTGGGCATATACATCTGAATATGTGACAGATGATTATGAATATTATGATTCCGTGGAAGCTGATTTCTATTTACTTGCGGGGTATGATTTCCTTGATGAAACATTTGCTTCTGGATATAATCCTACATATAATTTAGAAACATTCATTCATGAAACTGGCCATTTACTAGGACTTGATGATTATTATGATACTGATACTTCAACTGGTCCTGATGGCGGTGTCGGTGGAGGCGATATGATGGACTATAATGTTGGTGATCATAATGCGTTCTCTAAGGCTATTCTTGGTTGGGTTACACCACTAATAATGGGCGAAGATAGTGCGACTATTACTTTAAAATCATTTGGTTCAAGTGGCGATTGTTTAATTATTCCAAAGAATTGGAATGGAACATACTTTGATGAATATTATATTGTTGATTTCTATACTCCTGATGGATTAAATGAAAAAGAAGCAGGTTCTTCTGGATTATTTAGTACTAAAGGCATTAGAATTTATCATATAGATTCTACTCTAAAAGAAGCTGAAGATGCATGGTATATTTGGGATATTTATCAATATAATAATAGTTCTACAAACCATAAACTAATTTCACTTGTTGAAGCTGATAGTGGAAACGATATTGAAAATGAAAATGAATATAGTGCAAATAGTGATTTATTCCAAGTAAATGATGTATTCAAAAATGTAAAATGGTATGATGGTTCAAATGCTAATTTTGAATTAAAAGTAGTTAGCATGAATGATAAAGAAGCGGTTATAACAGTAACAATTAAATAGTAAAAAAAGATGAAGTGTGGAATATAAAATTTCAGACTTCATCTTTCTTATTTGATATTATGGTTAAAAAAGTATATAGATAGAATATATACTTTTTTAATTTAATAAAGTTATTTTATGATCTTCAATTGAAATTAACCTATTCTTATATAATGCGCCTACTGCTCTTTTAAAAGCACTTTTACTCATTTTAAAATATCGATTAATATCTTCTGGAGTTGATGCATTTCCAAGAGGTAAAATACCACCTAATTTTTTTAAATAGTTTAAGATAATATCACTATCTGTTAGTCTTGCATATTCTTTTTTCTCAATTGTTGATGCATGATAATGACCTTGTTCATTAATATGTATTATTTTACAAGTAACTTCTTCGCCAATGTGATATTCCTTACGAAGATAGCTTTTATGTAAATAAACGAATTGATAAAGACTTGTACAAATTGTTATACCTTCAGAACTTAATTTAACGACTCTTCCTGATATAGTATCATTTATATTTAGTGATGGCTCTCTAAAATGTAAATCTTGAGGAATAATTGGACGTGCTACTAATTGATGCATTTTTTCAATTAATATACAAGGTACGAAATCTCCTTTTTTAGGCCAACGGTTTATATTGCCTGGTAGGAAATCTTTCGAAAGAAGGATGTCTTTTGCAATACCAATATTTACGAAAACCCCTGCTTTTTCAAGTACATCAACAACTTCAACAAAATCAAATTTATGAGTAGTAATGATTGGTGCTTCCATTGTTGCGCAAAGACGTTTCTTTTGGTCATAATAAAGAAAAGCATCTATTTTTTCACCAGGAGTAAGGCGTCTTGTTGCTTGATTAAAATGTAAAAAAACATAAGTTGTTAGTTCATCATCATCAGGACTTAAAGTATAACTAATATCTGTTTCTCTTTTTACAATAAATTTATTAACTTCTCCAATATTAAGTGCCATAAAACGACCTCCATTTCTATATATAATGATATCATAAATATAAAAAAAAATCAAAACTTTAGTAATTATATTTGTTATACTTAATAAAAAGGATTAATGACTTGCAAAAGTAAAATAAATATGCTATAATAATATAGCAAAAAACATGGTATTCCGCTAATATATTCTAGGTTGATATGAAATATGAATGAATACCAGAAGATAAGGAGTGTTAATATGAGTCAACAATTAATTAACGCGGTTACAAAATCTTATATGAGAGATGACATCCCAGAATTCCGTCCTGGTGATACTGTTAAAGTTCATGTAAAAATTAAAGAAGGAGACCGCGAAAGAATCCAAATTTTTGAAGGTTTAGTTATTGGTCGTCATGGTGGTGGAATTAGCGAAACATATACTGTTCGTAAGATTTCATCTGGTGTTGGTGTTGAAAGAATTTTCCCTGTTCATTCACCAATGGTAGCTAAGATTGAAGTTGTACGTCTTGGTAAAGTTCGTCGTGCTAAACTTAACTACATCCGTGGCTTATCTGCTAAATCAGCAAGAATTAAAGAACGCCGTAATTAGTTTAAGAAAAGAGGTAAAACGTATTTGTTTTACTTCTTTTTTTTATTATCTAAATAAAATTAGAATTTATTACTTGATAAAAACTTTTATTAATGGTATAATATGTTGTAGTAAAATGTAAATTTAAGTGTTTATATTGGAGGTAAACAAATGGAACATAGTAAAAAAAGAATTATTATAACAACTGTTATAGGATCAGTTTTATTTGTTATTGGTTTAACTTTACTAATTGTTGGCTTAAATATTAAGCGCCCAGTAATAACATATTATGATTCTGATGAAACAACTGTTTTTCATACTGAAAAAGTAGCAATTGGTAAAACTGGTGATATTACTTATCGACCTCAAAAGCCATGTGAAACTCCAGGTTATGTTTATGTATTTAAAGGATGGCATGTTGATTATACTGATGAACTTGTTCAATTTGTTCAAGTTACTGAAGACCGTCCATATAAAGCTGTTGCTGAATTTGATAAAGCGATATACTCTTATGAAATTTCATATGATTTAGCTAAGGGTTATTTTCCAACTTCAGTAAATCCACCATATAAATATACAATTAAAGAATCATATGTATTACCTGAACCTGTAAACCCTGGTTATGATTTTATGGGATGGTATTTAAAAAATACTTTATATGATGAAATTAAAACAGGAACAACTGGTGACTTAAAATTAAAAGCAAAATGGGAACTACATACATATAAAATTGACTACGTACTTGATGGTGGTACAGTAACTAGTAATCCTACTGAATATAAAATTGATACGGATGATATTGTCTTAATTAATCCTACAAGAGAAAATTATACATTTGATGGTTGGTATGACCAAAATGGAAAACGATTATATGTTATTTCCGATGAACTAATTGGTGATTTAGTTTTAACAGCAAAATGGGTTAAAGTGATTAATTACTATTTAGATGGTGGTGCAAATTCATATGATGCTCCTACTAAATATGAAATTGGAACAAATGTTTCACTTACAAATCCAACTAAATTCGGCTATGAGTTTAAAGGATGGTATACAACTAGTGATTTCTCAGGTGATGCTGTTACATCAATTTATCAAACTGAACCTACTGATATCTCACTATATGCTAAATGGGAAAAAGTAATAGATAATTTAGTATTTGAAGAAGATGGTAAAAATTATATTTACTTTGGTAGATATCCTCAAACTGTAGTAACTGATTATGATGTTATTAAAGAATTAGAAGCTTTATGTAAAGAAAGTGATTCATGTGTATATAATGGTGATGAGTATGTTAAACTAAAAGCAACACCAGCAACTTCATCTAAATTTAATAATCCTGTTCAAAATATGTTAAATGGTTCTTTAAATGTAACATCTACAATTTCTTCATTAACTTATTACTTTAAAGTTGAACCAATTAAATGGCGTGTGTTAACTTCTAAAGATGGTAAACTTGAATTATTATGTGAATATGCATTAGATGCAAGTGTGTTTGGACAAGAACAAACATTAAATGGTAAAAAGTCATATGCTAATAATTATGAAAATTCAGTTATAAGAAACTGGCTAAATGATGACTTCTATAATCAAGCATTTAGTAGTGATGAGAAGAATTATATTAATACAACATTAGTTGATAACTCTTCGTTATCTACATCATCTAAAACAGATAACAAATATGCATCAAATAATACAAATGATAAAGTTTATTTACTATCATATAAACAAGCAACATCTGTAAAGAATGGCTTCATTAGTTCATATGATGAAGTCGATGTAAATAAAGCTTGTATTGCTACTGATTATGCAAGAGCAAAAGGTGCAGTTATGAATTTATCTAATGAATATTTTGGATATACAAACTGGATGCTTCGTTCTCCATTTGATAATAATCAAAATGGTATATCTGTAGTAGTTGGTCTTGAAAATGAAACTTCAGAAGTAAATACTGTAGCACTATGGTATAGTTGCACAACTAAACTTGCGGTTAGACCTGCAATTACAATAACATTAGAATAATAGTGGTAGTGGTATTCATTACCACTATTTCTATATTTAGGAGGTAAAATGTATAAATTTAAAATATTAACTAATATTCAAGAAACAGATGAAAATCTAGATAATAGTAAATTTTTTGGAAGTCCTGTTTTTCCTGAAAACTTTTTAGAAAATAATAATTTAGAAAATGATTTCTTCTTTTTTATGCTTAATTTAAATGAATATCAAAATTCATTATTTCCTCAAAATGGCTTTTTGTATTTCTTTTTAAATTTAGATCATAATCCATGTACACCAAAAGTAATTTATACAACTGATGAACTTGTTGAAGTATATGATAATATTAATGAAGATTTTAATATGGAAGATTCAAACGCATTATTTATTGAAAAATGCGATGAAAGTAACAATGCTTTATTTTTAGAAAAAGAATCAACAGTAATTTTATTACAAATTGATTTAGACTTTGTTCCACTTTCTTTTCCAAGATTTAATAAAACAAGTGGAAAAATAGTATTTGAAATATCAAAAGAAGCATTAACAAAAAAAGATTTTTCATGTGTTTCTTTAAAATTTGAAAAATAATTAAATTATATTCACCTTTTTATTTATTAATCATAATATAGTAATAGAAAGGAGAATAAAAATGGCTACTATTACCAACCAAGCTACTTTAACTTATAACAATATTGTTGTTAATTCCAATGTTGCAAGAGGTGAAGTAGTAGATGTTTTAACTGGTACTAAAAACTCTATATTATCAAGTTATACTAATGGTGAAAAGTTAACTTTTATTGTAAGTCTAATTAATAGTGGAAACATGCCACTTTCTAATATTACTATAACTGATAATTTAGGTAAGTACAACTTAAATGAAAATGAGTATACTCCATTATCATATGTTGATAATTCGACGATTTATTATGTTAATGGAATAAAACAAGCGACTCCAACAATTGCTACTCAAAATGGGCTTGTTATATCAGGATTAAATGTTCCAGCAAATGGTAATGTTCTTGTGATATATGAGACTTTAACTAATGAATTCGCGCCACTTTTAGAAGGATCAACTATAACAAATAGTGCGGTTGTTTCTGGTGGAGGTTTAACTAATCCATTGGAATTAACTAATACTGTAGCAGCGACGCTTTCTGCTGTACTTGCAATTCAAAAAGCAATTAGTCCAAATCCTGTGACTGAAAATGGAACAATTACATATACATTTACGATAACTAATACTGGAAATAAAGATGCAAATGCCCTTGATAATGTTGTATTATCAGATACATTTAATCCGGTTTTATCAAATGTATCTGTATCATTAAATGGTGTTACAATTACATCACCTGATGATTATACTTATGATGAAGTAACTGGAGAATTTAAAACAACAACTGGCACCATAACTGTTCCAGCAGCAGATATTGTTCAAGATAGTACAACTGGTGTTGTAAGTGTTACTCCAGGTGTTGCAGTACTAGTTGTAACAGGTACAATTTAAATGAAATAAAGGCTTGATTATTTTGTTAATAGTCAAACCTTTTTTTGAAATATTCGTTTAGCAAATTTGTTTAGATGAAACTATCGAAATTATATTAAATATATTGGATTTTAGCTAAATTTTGAAAAAATGGTAAAAAATAGAAACACTAAAAAATAATTAAAAATGGTAAAAAAGTGTTGTTTTACTTAATAAAATTCAGAAAAAATTAAAAAACATTAAAAATAAATTTTTAAAAAAACATCAAAGTAAGCGTTTTCATTGAGTATATACTTGACTTGTGTTAAAAAAAAGTATATAATGATGGTACATTAGTTTTATTTGAGGAGATTAAGTGTCTCCAAACTAATCAATAAACTAATTAAATACGGAGGTAAAAAAATGAAAAAATTTGGAAAATTATTATTATGTTTCATGCTTTTATTTTCTTTAACTGCAGTTGTTGTTGGTTGTCAAACAAATGAAGATGGTGGCAATGAACAACAAGAAGCTGAAAAATTACAAAAGGCTAAAGACGAAGCAGTTGAAAAATTACAAAAAGCTTATGAAAGTGTTGATTTAAGCAAATACGCTCAAGTTGATGTTGATTTTATTAATCAATTAAATACATATGGACTAAGCCTTATCAATGGTGCAACTAAGGCTAGTAGAGCATCTGAGTATGCTACATTAACTGCTAATCTAATTAAAGAACATGTTGCTAAAGTTGAAAGTTCTTCAGTTGTATCTACTGGCTTCAGTGGTGTTAAATCATTCGTTGCTTCTAGTTATGCAGATCGTACTAAAATTTTAGGTTTACTTGAAAAATATGCTGTTGATGCTGGTTTAACTGGTATTACAGTATTTGAAGATTCTGGTTTTGCTTTATATGATTACTCAGTTACAAAAGGTACAGAAAATTATATTCCTGGTTATGGATTTGGTATTGTTTCTGAAGGTAAAATAACTGCTGATTTACCTGGTGAAACAAATGCTGCTTGGAAACGTTACTATCATACTTATGAAGCATCTGACCCTAAGAGTATGAACTATGGTGATGATAAAGGTGAAGTTGTTGGTGATTTAGTTGGTTATACATCTGACAGTTACTGGGGCACTAAGATGAATGAAACTAAAGATGGTTATGTTTGGTATTCTTCTTTAGCAAATGAAATGCCTCAAGCTCAAAATGAGAGTAGCGTAACTGGTCTTGCTACAATTTATAAATTTGAAGTTAAAGTTGGCGAACAATTAAAATATGCTACAAGCTCAAGCAAATTTGCAAAATACAATGGACGTGAAGTTGCTCTTGAAGACTACTTAACTCCATACAAATTATTACACACTCAAGCAAATGGTTGGAAACGTGGTGCTGAAAATCTTGAAGGTGCAAGTGCTATTAAAGGTATGGCTGGATTCTACAATTCAACTAAAGATGGTTATAGCGATGTTGCATGGGAAAAAGTTGGAATTTCTACAAGTGTTGAAGACGGAAAAGCTTATTTAACATTTGAATTTAATCAACCTTGTTCTTCATTCTATGCTATGTATTATTTAGCTAGTTCTTTATATGCTCCTATTCCTCAAGAATTCGTTGATGAAATCGGCGGACCTAGCAAATATGGTAAATTTGATACTGATAAAGGTTTAACTCCTGCTGATACTACTTTATCAACTGGTCCTTACGTTTTAGAAGCTTGGGAACAAGATAAACAAATCGTATTTAAGAAAAATGCATTATATCATAATACTGAATTATACCAAGGTGTTCCTGGTATCCATATCGCAATTCTTAAAGCTGCAACTGAAAACAGAGAAGCTGCATTCAATGAATTCCTTGCTGGTAAATTAAGTGCTGTTGGTATTCCTTCAACTAAATTACAAGAATATAAGAATGACCCTCGTGCTGCTGAAACTGTTGGTGCTACTACAACTAAATTAAATATTAATACATGTACTCAAGAAGAATGGATTAAATTATTCGGTGAAAATGGTTCAATTACTCAAACTAAAGAAAGTGATTATTGGGAATGCGAACCTGCATTAAGTAATGAAAACTTTGTTAAAGCATTAAGTTATGCAATCGACCGTGTTACACTTGCTGATACAGTTGGTGCTACTCCATCTGTAAGTTACTTCGGTGCTGCTTATATGGCTGACCCTGAAAATGGTATTGCTTATAACAATACTGAAGCTCATAAAACTGCAATCGCTGATTTAATTAAAGGTACTGATGGTTATGGATATAGCTTAGAACTTGCTAGACAATATTTCAAGAAAGCTTGTATTGAATTATTAGCAACTGGTGCTTATAAAGAAGGCGATACAATCACACTTGAAATGGCATGGCAATCTGAAACTAACGTTCAAACATATCAAAACCCACTTGAAAACTTCTGGAAAACAGCATTTAACCATGAAAGTGTTTGTGAAGGCAAATTAAAACTTGAAATCGTTAAATGGGTTCCTGCTCAATGGGATTTAGTTTACTATGATAAGATGATGGTTGGACAATATGATATCGGTTTTGGTGGTGTTAATGGTAACACACTTAACCCACTTAACTTCTTCGAAGTATTAAAATCAGACAACTCAAGTGGATTCACTCTAAACTGGGGTCCTGATACTAGTGAAGTTTCTAACGATTTAGTATTTGACGGTGGTGCTTGGTCATTTGATTCATTATGGCAAGCTGCTGAAACTGGTGGATATTTCGAAAATGGTAATGTAGTTGATTTATATGCTCCTGAACTTACTTCATCTCAAGTTAATGAAGATGGTAGTGCAACTTTAGTTTATAAAGCAAATGTTGTTACTAATAGAGAAGACTTATTAGAAGAAGTTTATGAACAAGTATCTGTTGATTTAGCTGATGTTAAAGTATTCTCATACTTCGCAGTTGATACTGAAGCTGGTTATGCATATGATGAAGATTCAGTTGCTGCTGTATATGATGCTGAAACTGATACAATCACTGTTACTGTAAGTGCAGAATTATATGAAAAATATAGTGGTTCTTTAGCTGGATTCCCATTTGGATTTGATTTCTATTTCTCAACTGTAATTCTAGAAATTGATGGTTCTGGTATTGTTAGCTGCTATGATACTTTACCTGTTCAAGGCGAATAATTAAAATATTGATGGGGTCAATAAAATGACCCCATTTGTTATGTAAATTAAAAGTATAAAAAGAAAGCATTAATTGTAAAAATATGATATAATAAGTATATAAATTTATTTTATAAATCCAAATTTTAAAGAACATAAAAAATAGTTAATAAGGAGGAAAAAACTATGTGGAAATATGTTTTAAAGAGAATGGGACTAGCTTTAGTTACATCTTTCATTATTCTTTCATTATCATTTATTTTGATAAAGTTGCTTCCATTTTCAAAACCTGCTGGTAAACCTGAGGTTCAATATGCATATTATCAAACAGAAGTAGGATTAGGCTTTGTTACTGACCTTGAATATAAAGATCCTACATATGGTGAACTTTTATGGGAATTTAAAGATAGTAGTAATCAACAACATTATTTTTATAAAACTCCTGTATTAAAACAATATACTAGTTGGTTAAAAAATATTGTAACAGAATGGAACTGGGGACAATCTACATTTATTTTACCTAGTAACCAAGCTTTACCAATTATTATTGGACGTTTACCTACGTCAATGAAATTAAATATATTATCAGTATTATTCTCAGTTCCTATTGGAATTTTACTTGGTATTGTTGCGGCATTAAATAAAAATAGAAAAACTGACCATATTATTTCTACGTCAGTAATGGTATTTATTTCAATACCAAGTTTCGTTTTAATCACACTTTTAATGTTAATATTCTGTTATACCTTAAAGTGGTTACCTACTCAATGGCCAGCATCGACCGCACCGACATCTGATAAAATACTTGGTTATATAATACCAGTGGTTTGTCTATCGTTTGGTTCTATATGTGGATACGCAAGATTTACAAGAGCTGAACTATGTGAAGTTATGGAAAGTGATTATTTATTACTTGCTAGAACCAAAGGGTTAACAAGACGTCAAGCAATTTTAAGACATGCATTAAGAAATGCAATGGTTCCAATTGTTCCATCAATTTTATCTGAATTTATTGGTATTATGGGTGGATCAATGATCCTAGAAAAGCTATATGGTATTCCTGGTATTGGTAGTTTATTTATTGAAGCATTAAATTATAAAGACTATAATGTATTATTTGTTGATATGGCCTTGTTTACAACAATTGGCTTACTTGCTGGTGTAATTCTTGATATTTCTTATGGATTTATTGATCCAAGAATTAGAATGGGGGCGAAGAAATAATGGCTGAAATTCAAAATCAAAATGTTGAAATCACTGAAAGTGATTTTTGTCTAGTACATGAAAATACTAAAATTTATGATGAAAAACTAGAAACCAAAGCAACAACATTCTTAAAAGATGCATTTAAAAGATTTTGTAAAAATAAATCATCCGTTGTTGGTGCGATAATTATAGGATTAATTATCTTACTTGCAATAGTAATTCCAATGGTATCACCTCATAATGTTGAGTCATCTCAAATTTATACAACATTCTTACCACCAAAACTATTTAAAACTGGTAATGGTTTCTGGGATGGTACTAAAAAATATACTAATATAGTATTTGATGAAGAAAATAATTGTCCGGCTGATTTTAAGGCTAATTCAGTTGTAAAAGTTTATAAAATGAGTGATGATTATATTGATTCATATAGTAAGTATGCGAAAGGCGGTACTCTTGTTTTCGCAAATAACTTTAATAAAACTAATGCAAATTCAACTGCTATTTTTTACCATAATAGTAATATAACTTTTATTCAAGAAGATAATTTAGTTCTTAAATTAAAACTAAGTGAATTAGATAAAGTTAAAAACTATCAAAATGGTGAATATCGTATTGTTTTAATGGAAAAAGTAGTTAGTGGTGAAACAACTTCCTATGTTGAAAAAGCTGTATTACAAGATTGGTCTAGAAATTATGGTGAAATCACAATTAATGTAAGTGATGCATTAAAAGCAAGTTCACTTAATAATGTTTTAGGTAGAATTCAAATTGAATTAAAACAAAATGATTATGAATTAGTAAAAGAACAACCTATGGGTCAAGCATATATTGGTATTCAAAGCCTAGTATTTGAAGCAACAACTAATTCTTTAAATCAATCATTTGATAGAATTTCTATTAATGATGCGAATGAAACTGTAGGTATTACAAGTACTGATGAAGCAAATAAAGATAAGTATTGGGCATCAACTGGTAGTAAAGAATTATATCATGCAAGCATTAAAAAAATTGATTTCTTATATGACTGGTATAATGATAAACTTGGTGCTGATATTAGAACTGTTGGTAAATCTGATATTGAAGAATATATGGATAATGGTTGGTGCGAATTTGAAATTGATATGTCAACTGGTGAATATGAATTTGTTAAATTATCTGATAAATGTCCAATTGATAGTATTGCGTCTGTTAAAAACTGTGATGAAAGTTTAGCTACATATGAACTTAACGCTGAAATATTAAAGTATAAAACTTTAGGATATGATGATATGCCGAAGTTCATACTTGGTACTGATGATGCAGGTTACGACTTAATTACATTATGTTTTAAAGGTTTACGTATGTCTTTAATTATCGCTTTTGCAAGTAGTGCTGTATGCTTTATCTTTGGATTATGTTGGGGTGCTATTTCTGGTTACTTTGGTGGTAATGTAGACTTAATTATGGAACGTTTCTGTGATATCTTAGGTGGTATTCCTTGGATTGTTATGATGACTCTTGCAATTTTATTAATGGGTAATAATATCGTTACATTCGCTCTTGCTTTATGTTTAACAGGTTGGATGGGTACAGCCGCAAGAACAAGAACTCAGTTCTATCGTTTTAAAGGTCGTGAATATATTTTAGCAAGCCGTACTTTAGGTGCTGGTGACTTTAGATTAATTTTCAAACACATTTTACCTAATGCAATGGGTACAATTATTACATCAAGTGTTTTAATGATTCCAAGTACAATCTTTAGTGAAACAACTCTTTCTTATTTAAATCTAGGTTTACAAGGTTCTAACTCATTTGGTAATATTCTATCAAAGAATCAACAATATATATCTAACTATCCAATGTTAATTGTATTCCCTGCGATCATTATTTCATTAATTATGATATCATTCAACTTATTTGGTAATGGCTTACGTGATGCCTTTAACCCATCATTGAAAGGAAGTGAATAAGAATGGCTAATAAAAAACTTGAAGTCAAAGATTTAAAAATAACCTTTAAAACTGACCATGGTCTTGTTAAAGCTGTTCGTAATATTTCTTTTGATTTATATGAAGGTGAAACACTTTGTATCGTTGGTGAGTCTGGTTCTGGTAAATCTGTTACATCAAAAGCAATCATGCAAATCTTAGCTAATAATGCTATCATTGAAAGTGGTAGTATTATGTATGAAGGTGAAAACTTACTTGAAGTATCTGAAGAAGAGTTTTATAAGATTCGTGGGCATAAAATTGGAATGATTTTCCAAGACCCACTATCTAGTTTAAATCCAATTGTTAGAATTGGAAAACAAATAACTGAAGCAACTTTAATTAATTCAAATAAATTAAAACAAATGTATGATGAATTAATTTCAAAAGAATTAATAGCTTATAAAAATGAAATTGCTCATGCTAAAATCAAAATTAAAAAAGTTACTTCTAATTATGAAATTTTTGAAGCTGAATGCCTAAAGAAAATAGAAACTGCTACTCCTGATGAAGTTGTGGCACTAAAAGAACAACTAAAAGAAAGAAAAAATCAAGTAAAAGTTGAAGTTAAAGAAATTAATGCTAAGTTAAAAGAAACACTTCCAGAATTTAAAGCAAACTTAAAAGAAAGTAAAAGTAATGCGAAAGAAAAAGTTGCAGAATATAAACATAAAATTAAAGAAGAATATGTTGATAAAACTGCTCAAGTAAAAGCAGAACTTGAAGAAAAATTAGTTACTTTAGAATCTAATTATGCAAGTGAAGAAATTGCAAAATTAAAAGCAGAAGCTAAACAAAAATTAAAAGATATTAAAAAAGAATTTATTGATAAAACAAAAATTACTAAAGCAGAAGCAAAACGTAGAGCAATTGAAATAATGCGTGAAGTTGGTATTCCAATGCCTGAAAAGCGTTTCCGTCAATATCCATTTGAATTCTCTGGTGGTATGAGACAACGTATTGTTATCGCGATAGCTTTAACTGCAACTCCTGATATCTTAATTTGTGATGAACCTACAACTGCACTTGACGTTACTATTCAAGCTCAAATTCTTGAATTAATCAACAAATTAAAGAAAGACCGTAACTTATCATGTATATTTATTACTCATGACCTTGGTGTTGTTGCTAATATGGCAGATAGAGTTGCTGTTATGTATGCTGGTAAAATTGTAGAATATGGTACTGCTGAAGAAGTATTCTATGATCCTCGTCATCCATATACTTGGGCACTTCTATCAAGTATTCCTGATGTTGATAGTAAAGAAAAACTAGAAGCAATTCCTGGTACTCCACCAAACATGATTTATCCGCCTGTTGGTGATGCGTTCGCTCCTCGTAGTAAATATGCAATGGCTGTTGACTATAAAGCTGAACCACCACTATTTAAGGTAACTGATACTCATTATGCGGCAACATGGCTACTAGATCCTAGAGCTCCAAAAGTAGAAATGCCAAAGATTGTATCTGAAAGAATTAAAATTGCATTAAAGGAGGATCATAGCAATGGCAACTAAAAATCAAAATTATCATGCTGAAGATGAATATATTGATGTTATCCTTGATGATCAAATTAAACAAATAAGCGATGATCATGAAGATGAAAAAGAAGATTCAGTTGTTAAAAGTAATAATCATCCTGATTTCGCAAGTATTAATGAATTTAATAAATTTTATCATGTTAATCCTAAAGTTAAAAATATACCAGAATTAAGAGATAAAAATATTTTATTATCAGTAAGACATTTAAAACAATTCTTTACATTTGGTTCAGCATTAAAACACACTCATTTAAAAGCTGTATCTAATATTTCATTTGATTTATATGAAGGTGAATGTATAGGTATCGTTGGTGAATCTGGTTGTGGTAAAACAACAACAGGTCGTTCAATTATTAAACTATATGATATTACATCTGGTTCTATTTATTATCGTGGAGTTAGAATTTCTGCAGGTAAAAGATGGAATGAAAAAGAAATTAAGTGGAAAAGAATTAAAGCTAAAAATCAAATTAAAGAGCTTAATAAAGAAAGAGAATCTTTAATAAGTGAACTTGATAGTGCAGATGGCTCATATACAGCAAAAGTTGATGAAATTAATTCTAGAATTGATGAACAAATCAAGAAAATTAGAGAAGAAACAAGTGAAATTGTTAAAACTCAAAAAGCTAAAATTAAACAAATCAAGTATGATAATGCTCATGTTAGTTCAAAACTTTTAAATGAAATTCAAATGATTTTCCAAGATCCTGTTGATTCATTAGACCCAAGAATGACAGTAGAAGATATCATTCAAGAAGGTTTAAATATTCAACGTGGTAAAGATGAAAAAGCTAAACTTAAGATTTTAAAGTATGAATATAAAGAAGCACTTAAAAATCTTAATGAAGATGATCCAAATTATGATGAACAAAAAACAAAACTTACTATTGAATATAAAGAAAAACTTCATGAACTTAAAGGCTATGATGAAGAAACTGATAAACAGTTATCACAACGTGCTAAGAATCATGAAAAAGTCGTTGAAATGCTTGAAAAAGTAGGTCTTGTTGCTGAACATGCATCTAGATATCCTCATGAATTCTCTGGTGGTCAACGTCAAAGAATCGGTATTGCAAGAGCATTAATTATGAATCCAAAATTATTAATTTGTGATGAACCAATTAGTGCCTTAGACGTTTCAATTCGTGCTCAAATTATTAACCTACTTAATGAATTAAAGCAAGAATTTGGATTATCTATTATCTTTATTGCGCATGACTTATCAGTAGTTAAATACTTCTGTGATCGTATCATTGTTATGTATTTTGGTAAAATTGTTGAAATTACAACTAATGATGAATTATTCAAAAATCCAATGCATCCATATACAAAAGCTCTTCTTTCAGCAATTCCTAAACCTAATCCTAAATCTGAAAAAGTTAGAAAACGTATAATTTATGATCCAAGTATTCATGATTATAGCGTTGATAAACCTGAATTAAGAGAACTTAGACCTGGACATTATGTTTATTGTAATGAAGCAGAACTTGCTGAATATCGTAAACAAATTAAGGATTAGTAATGAATATTTTAAAAAAATTATTTTGTCATAAACCCATCACTTATATTGTATCAATTTCTATTTTCGTAATTCTTTCACTGTTATATTTAATAATTAATGGATTTAATTATTTTGTTAATTATATTGATGCTTTTACTATCGCTGGCTTTGTTGATATCTTTGTTGGGGGATTAGTACTAGTAACAAAACTTGGTGCGTTCAATACCTTTGGATATGGAATTGCAAAAATATTTGGTAATCGTAAAGGTTATGAGGATTTATATGATTACAATGAAAGAAAAACTGCTGCACATAAGGGTTCTTATTCATTCGCAATGTATATTTTTGTTGGAATTATAGGATTACTTATATCAGTAATATTAATGCTTTTTTAAAAATAATATTAAAGGTTAGAATTTCATTCTAGCCTTTTATTATGTCTTAAACAATGATACTTTGTATCATTTTTAAGTTATAAAATTACCCGATATTCAGGTGTTATCAAAAAACATACAGCTAGATTACAGTAAAAATACATTCATGATGAAATTAGTTGAAGTAACCTAAGACAAAACTAATTATATAGGAGTTATCCAGTAATTGATAATAATACTTTATGACATACTAAGTGGAATTACAAGTATTATAAATAAACTTAATATTGGTATTCATAATGACCCTAAGGGTACTACTTTAATAGACTTTAGTATATTTTTTCTACTATTCTATTAAAATGTATGACTGAATAATATATTTCTATCAGTATTATTTATATTGTGCTATCAACACGTATTGTTAAGTCTAAAAAATAAATTCTAAGTATCAATGTAATAGGCTTTTTATCATTAAATATAGAAGTCTTAAATTTACTATTTTAACTTCTAGTTAAAAGATATGAAAAGAAATATTAAATTTAACTACAAATAAAAACTTATCTAAAGGGAGAGAAGTCTTTTTGAGTACTATATTAACTAATGCTATATTAGATAGATTATTACATCATTTAAAAGTCTTTACTCTTATAAGATGAACATATAAAACTAAGAATAATATTAAATTTGTTTAAAAATGTGATAAAACTAAGTTATAGAAAATGATTAAATTAACTTTACCTTTTTTTAACTTTATATTTGATATTAACAAAAATTTGAATATGTACAAATCGAGATTTAAATGTATAGTACATTAAATTTTTGTCAGAAGAATTATCTAAATATAATAATAATGAGTCAGTTACCAGAAAACATATTTTTGATGGTAGATTTTTATCTCTTGAATTGAATTATGGTGATGAAAAAATAAAACAAAAATATTCTTTTGATAATTATTATAAATTATGGATTGAAGAGATTAGTAATGTAATTATAGTTCAATTTGGTGAAAAACCAGCTGGCAAAATTATTGTAATTTATTTTGAACAGTTATATAATTTTAAGCAATATTGTCAAAACAATAATATTGACTATTTAACTATTAAAAAATAATGAAATTTAAAAGATACAATTATTGTATAAAAATTTCTAATGAAAACTTAATTTTTATGTTTTTAAAAAAATATTAAAATAAATATAATTAAATTTTCTATATAGTCATAATATTAAGGGCTAGGATTTTCATCCTAGCCTTTTACTTATTTTCATTCTTCTTTTTATTAACAGTTTTAATGTTATACACGTTATCTAAAAAGATGAGTTTTTATCATTATTCTTGCATTATTATAAACAATAGTGTATAATATCTAACAGTGTTAGATAAAAAGGTGATGTTATGGATAATGATAAATATATAAGTCTAATTCTTGATGGATTTAAAGGTGAAACATATAGAAAAATCATCAATACTTTAGAAGAAGGATATAAAGGATTATATCTCATTTTAAAAGTAATTAGAGATCATTCTGGTGAAATTATTGCTGGAGATATTGCTTCAGAGTTAAATATTAGCACAGCAAGAGTAGCGGTTGCTTTAAATACACTTGAAAGAAAAAAATATGTAAAAAAACATAAATCAAAAAATGACCGTAGAAAAACAGTAGTTGAGCTAACTGAAACTGGGCTTAAAGTCCTAAGTATAAGAGAAACTAAATTACTTATACTATTTAATTCTATATTAGAATCTTTAGATGAAGATGAAATTAACAAGTTAATAAGTATTATTTATAAGATTAAAAATATGAAACTAACACTAGATGAATAAAAGGGGGTAAATGAATGTTAAGATTAAATAAAATTTCAAAAGATTATGTCGTTGCTGATACTAAAGTTGAAGCATTGAAAGAAGTTAGTATTTCATTTAGAAAATGTGAGTTTGTTTCTATCTTAGGACCATCGGGCTGTGGAAAAACAACATTACTAAATATTATTGGGGGATTAGATCATTATTCAAGTGGAGAACTTTTTATTAATGGAGTATCTACTAAAAAATATACTGATCGTGATTTTGATACTTACAGAAATCATAAAATTGGATTTATATTTCAAAGTTATAATTTAATTCCTCATCAAACGATTCTTGAAAATGTAGAACTAGCTTTAACTATTGGAGGAGCAAGTAAGGAAGAAAGAGTTTCACGTGCTAAAAAAGCATTAGATAGAGTAGGTCTTGCTAATCAATATAATAAAAAACCTAATCAATTATCAGGAGGACAGTGCCAAAGAGTAGCTATTGCGAGAGCTTTAGTTAATGAACCTGATATCTTACTTGCTGATGAACCAACTGGTGCTCTTGATACTGCAACAAGTGTACAAATTATGGAACTTATTAAAGAAATTAGTAATGACCGTTTAGTTATAATGGTTACTCATAATCCTGAACTTGCTGAAAAATATTCAACAAGAATGATAAAACTTTTAGATGGAAAAGTCATTTCTGATTCTAATCCTTATAATGAAGAAGAAGAGACAAAAAAAGAAGAAAATGAAAAGAAATCTAAATTATCATTTTGGAATGCCTTTAAACTATCAGCTAGAAATTTGAAATCTAAATTTAAAAGAACATTAATGGTATGTATTGCTGGTTCAATTGGCATTATTGGGGTTGCTACGGTGCTTTCGGTATCTAATGGTGTAACAGGATATATCGATGATATGCAAACTGATATGTTATCAGGAAACCCAATTACCATTAGTGAAGAGACAATGGACTTAAGCTCAATAATTAATAGTACATCAAGAAAAACTCAAGAAGAAGGCCTAAAATACGCCTTAAATGACGGAATAATTGATGTTGATTATTATATTAATTATTTAGTTGAAAGAAGTAAAATAGCAAGTTCAGCATTAATTAATAATAATATTACAAATGAGTATATTGACTTTATAAATAATATGCCTACTGAATATTATCGCGCAATGTCAATGTATTATGGAATTGATATAAAGAATAATTTATATACAAATATTAATCTAGATCATTATGGAGACCAAAGAATGTCTTTATCTTCAATTGAATATCTATATACATGTATGCTAAAAAATACTGAATTAAAACAATATGCATCATATGTTTCTTCATTAGATGATTCATTTTCACAACTTCCTAATAATACTGATTTTATTTTGTCTCAATATGATATTATTTCAGATAAAAATAATAGCTATATTCCAACTAAAGCCAATGAAATTATGCTTGTAGTTGACAAAAATGAAACAGTGACGGATTTATTACTTGGTAAATTAGGATATTATTCACAAAATGAATTCTTTAATATTTGTTATAAAGCTGCTGATGATGAAAATTATGATCCTTCCCTTGATAAAAGTCAATTTACCTTTGATGAATTATTAGGAAAAACTTTTACTTATTATCCTAACGATACTATTTATAATGTTACAACGCCCGTCAATACATTATCACCATTTACATATAATGCTTATGAAGGTGACTGGGATGATGGAATTGAATTAAAAATAACTTGTATTGTAAGACCTAAAGAAGGACTTAATTATCCTACTTTATCTACTGGTATGTATTATACTGAAGCCTTAACTAATCAAATGATTAGTGATGGTGTAGATTCTAAAATTGTTAGATATCTTAATAATACTAATCAAGATGCATATAGTTCAGGAATTTATAAAGGAACAGTTGGCGGTATAACTTATAATATTTCATACAGCTTTGAGGATAAATTATATGAAGATGTTACTGGTTTTGTTGGTTCAACATCATCAATTAGTAACTTACTTAGTTCAATGAGTGGAACAGAAGCAGTTGAATTATATACTTTAAGTCTTCGTGATTTAGGTGGAGTTGCACTTCCTAGTACAATTAGAATTTATCCAATTGATTTTGATAATAAAGATTTAGTAACTGATTATTTAAAAATATGGAATAGTGATGAAGATATTATTGTAAATGATAATTTAATAAAAGCAGAAACAAGAGATAATATTACTCATACTGATAATTTAGAAATAATTATTGGTGTAGTCAATAATTTAATTCAAATTGTTACCATTGCTCTTGTATCCTTTACAGCACTATCACTTGTTGTTTCAACTGTTATGATTGCGATTATTACATATGTATCAGTAATTGAAAGGGTAAAAGAAATAGGTGTTATCCGTTCACTTGGTGGTAGAAAGAAAGATGTATCAAGATTATTTAATGCTGAGGCATTTATTATTGGAGCGATATCTGGTATTATTGGTATTTTAGTTACATACTTATTATCTGGTATGATTAATTTAATAGTTGGTAGTATTAGTGGCATTTATACAATTGCAACTTTACCAATTTCCACAGCAATTATAATGATATTAATAAGCATTTTACTTACATCAATATCTGGACTTGTTCCAGCAAGACTTGCGGCTAAAAAAGATCCGGTAGTTGCTTTAAGAACAGAATAAAAGGAGTAAATAAAAATGCTAGAATTAATGAAACAAAGACATTCAGTTAGAAGTTATTATGAAAAGGAAATTGAACTAGAAAAGAAAGAACAATTAGAACAATTAATTAAAGAAATTAATGGAAATGCCAATTTGCATATTCAAGCATGTTTTGATGAACCAAAAGCCTTTAATACATTTATGGCTCATTATGGTAAATTTGAAGGAGTAACTAATTATATCGCATTAGTTGCAACAAAAAATAAGGACGTAGAAATTGGGTATTATGGTGAAAAAATAGTTCTTAAAGCTCAAGAATTAGGACTTAATTCATGCTGGGTAGCAATGACATATGGAAAAGGAAAAGCTAAAGTATCTAAAGAAAAAGGTGAAAAAATTTATTGCGTCCTTGCCTTAGGTTATGGAAAAACTAGTGGTGCAGAACATAAAATAAAAACAGTTGAACAAGTGAGTAATATAAGTAATGATACTCCTCTTTGGTTTAAAAATGGCGTGGCAGCCGCATTACTAGCTCCTACAGCAATGAATCAACAAAAGTTTTTCTTTACATATGATAATGATTTAGTTACAATAAAAACTAAAAAAGGCTTTTATAGTAAAATTGATTTAGGTATTGCTAAATATCACTTTGAAGTAATAACTGGAAAAGAAATTAAATATTTAAAATAAAGTGTTTTACACTTTATTTTTTTTCGATAATATAATGTAATCATTGTTAAAATAATGTAAAAATATAAAAAAAATAGAAGAAAAATGGTATACTAATATATACCAAAATAACATGTATTATATATGTTTTATTGAAAATAATATAAATATAAAATTAAAAGGAGGCAATAAAATGAATAATAGAACTTATGTATGTATTGATTTAAAATCATTTTATGCTTCTGTTGAATGTGTAGATCGTAAGCTGGATCCATTAACAACTAATTTAGTTGTTGCTGACCAATCTCGTACTGATAAAACTATTTGTTTAGCGGTGACACCTTCCTTAAAATCAGTTGGGGTTTCAAGTAGACCTCGATTATTTGAAGTAAAAGAAAAAGTTAAAGAAATTAATAAAGAAAGATTAAAAAAAATTAATAATCAAAACTTTTCAGGTAAATCATTTAACATTACTGAGGTTATGAATAATCCATTCTTAGAATTATCCTATGTTGTCGCAACCCCTAAAATGGCTCATTATATTGAGGTTAGTTCAAAAATATATGGAATATATTTAAAGTATATTGGTGCTGATGATATTCATGTTTACTCTATTGATGAAGTATTTATGGATGTGACTAAATATCTAAATACATATAATATGAATGCTCATGATCTTGCAATCACGATTATTAAAGATGTATTAAAAGAAACTGGGATTACTGCGACGGCTGGTATTGGAACAAATATGTATCTTGCGAAAGTTGCTATGGATATTGTTGCGAAAAAAATGCCGGCCGATAAAGATGGAGTAAGAATAGCAGAACTTGATGAACAAAGTTATAGAGAAAAATTATGGTCGCATAAACCATTAAAAGACTTTTGGAGAGTTGGAGCAGGTTATGTAAAAAGGTTAGAAATGCTTGGACTTTATACAATGGGTGATATTGCTAAATGTTCTGTTGGTTCGGTGAGTGATCCATATAATGAAGATTTGTTATATAAAGAATTTGGAATTAATGCTGAACTTTTAATTGACCATGCTTGGGGAATTGAACCAGTAACAATTGAAGATGTTAAAATGTATAAACCTAAATCTAAAAGTGTATCTACGGGTCAAGTTTTATCTTGTGGGTATGATTTTAAAAAAGCTAAACTAATTGTAAAAGAAATGACTGAACTTTTATCACTTGATTTAGTTGAAAAAGGTTTATTAACTAGTCAATTAACTCTTTCTATAGCATATGATAATGAAGGACTTTTAAAAGATGACTTAATTCGTAAATATGATGTAATGGTCGATACTGACTTTTATGGAAGAAGCGTACCAAAAGGAGTTCATGGAAGTATTAATCTAGAAGATTATACTTCATCAACAGTTGAGTTAATGAATGCCATTGTTAGTTTATATGAAAAAATTGTTAATCCTGACTTATTAGTTAGGCGAATTAATATATGTGCAAGTATCTTGATAAATGCTAATGAATATAAATTTATTCCTCATATTAAACAATTAAATCTATTTGATAATTCAGAAGATGTTATAAAAAAAGATAAAGAAAAAATTAAAAAAAGAGAAGATGAACGAAACCTTCAAAAAGCAATAATTTCAATAAAGAATAAATACGGAAAAAATGCCATTGTTAAAGGAATGAATTTAGAAGAAGGCGGAACTACGATAGAAAGAAATGGACAAATTGGAGGTCATAGGTCTTGAAATTTGATGTACATAACTATAATGATATTATAAATATAAAGAAACCATGTTCAAATCATAAACCAATGGATCATCTTCAAAGAGCTGCTCAATTTGCTCCTTTCGCTGCTTTAAAAGGATATGAAGAATCTATCTTTGAAACTGGTCGTCTTGTAGATGAAAAAATAGAGTTATCGGATGAACAAAAAGATGAAATATCATATAAATTAACATTTTTACAAGAACATATTAAAGATAATTATGAAATAGAGGTTATTTACTTTATTCCAGATAAGCGAAAAAAAGGTGGTATTTACAAGCAAAAAATAGGAGTTTTAAAAAGAATAATTGAGGTAGAAAAAAAATTACAATTTGGTGATAAAACAATGATTAATATTTTAGATATATATCAAATTAGAATAGAAGAACTTGATAAATATGATAGCCTTTAATAATAGTTTGTCTTAACATCATTAAATAACAAAAATAAATATTTATACTAATTATAAAATGTGATTATCACAAAAAAATAGTTAGTAACACTTTTTTATGATGTATTATCTAGTAGTTATTCTATATATGGAAATGATTGATGTTTAGTAATATCATTTATTTTATAAATATAAATAATTTAATTACTGTCAATAACTTTGCATAATGTCCCAAAATAATTTAATTATAAGCGTAATTTTCAGTACGTTTACTTTTAAGAAGATATGCTGTAATGATTTTTTGTTTCCAAGGATGAGATATAGGTGGAATATGTCCTGTATATTTTTTAGTTTTAGTTTGTGGGGCTAGATCAAAGTTCTTTGAATATTCAACGTTTTGTTGAAGTTCTACTAATTGATATAATTCATTGTCAACATTACAAAGTAATTTATTATCATAAGTATTGATTACAAGGCATTTTGTTCCACGTGTGAAATTTATTTGTTTAGCTCCTTTATAAGCTAAGTGAGTTTTATTTGCATATTTAATTGAACAGCCTTTATCAAATGTTCTTTGTGCTATAACAGATAATGTAGTATTTATAAGCTTTGTATTAACATTTTCAAATACAGATGTGTTATAATTTATAGGAAGAGCGAATAGTTTATTGTATTTAGTGGTATAGGTACTCACAAATTTATTTGCATCTTCCATATTATTGATACCTGCTAATCTTAGTTCAATTGGAAGTCGACTCAATAATGTTTTCCAGAGTCGTTCTATACGGCTCTTTTTTTCAGGAATAGAAGTAGTTTCCAATTCTACACCAAGTTGATGACAAGCATATTAAAACTTTAGTTAAAGTGTCTTTTTCTAGTGATTTTTGCTTTAAACCGTTATAAATGAATATACTGTTCTATTATCTGTTAAAAACTTCGCTGGAACCCCATAATTAAGCCAAATTCGCTCAAATAAGTGGTAATAACCATTTAAAGTTTCTTGTTTATCAAAATATAGTCCACAAATTGAACCTGTAGCGTTATCAATCGCTCCATTAAAGTATCAAAAATGTTTAAATTTGATATTTTAAATGATATAATAAATTGAGGCGAAAATATGTTACCAAAAAAGAAACAAAAAAAATAGAATTTAAAAAAACAACAAGTGAACTAAAAGAAGGGATGATTTCCATCGCTTCAATGTTAAATAAAAATTGTGCTGGAACTTTGTACTTTGGAATAAAAAATGATGGTATAGCAGTTGGTCAAGAAATCGGTGAATTTACATCAACTAAAATAGTTAATGAAATTAAAAATCATATTAAGCCAGTTATTCCTCCTAAAATTGAAACAATTAGTTATAATAAAAAAACACTAATATCAGTAGAGGCATATGGTAAAGAAACGCCATACAGCGCTTATGGAAGATATTATATTAGATGTGATGATCAGGATTTGTTGATGACTAATAATGAACTAGAAAATTATTTTTTAGATAAGAACTTTACATATTCTGAATGGAAAATGAATTAACAAAATATTCAATAAACGATATAGACGAAAATTTATTAATTGAATATATTGATAAGGCAAATGAAGTAAATAGAATGAATTATAGATATAATGATGTAGAGGATGCATTAATTAAGCTTGATTTGATGAGCAATGGTCATTTAAATAATGCAGGATTATATTTGTTTTCAAATAAAAAAGTGTTAATGTTGAAGTTGGCTATTTTTGCTACAGATAATAGATTGACTTTTATTGATAATAAACAATTTTTTGGTAATATATTTGAGTGTATCAATGAGGAAATTAAATATATAACTAATAATATTTATTATCATGCTGAAATCAAAGGGTTAACAAGGGTTGAAACACCTGAAATTCCTATAGAAACTATAAGAGAAATTGTGGTTAATAGTTTTGTTCATATGAAAGTGATTCCAGGAGATTATAATGAAATTATTATTACACCTATAAGAGTTAGAGTATATAATCCAGGAACAATTGTAATGGGTAAAAATCCAATAGACTTTGCGGAAGGTAAAATAGGTTCGAAAATTAGGAATCCACTTATTGCTCTTACTTTATATAAAAATAAAACTATTGAAGCATTTGGAACGGGGTTTAAAAGAGTTTTTGAACTTTGTGACAGAAATAATATAAAATATAATTATGGAACAGATGGATTTGGATTTTATTTTGAATTTTATCGAAATAAAGTGTCATATAATACTTTAAATGATATAGAAAACAAAATTGTTGAATATTTAAAACAAAATAATAAAATTAAATCAGTTAAAGAAATAAGTTCACATTTATCTAAATCTGATGCAACACTTAAACGTGCGCTTACAAGATTAGTAGAAAAAAATATTATAATAAGAATTGGTTCTAAAAAGAATGGTTATTGGAAATTGAAAGATTAATATTAATTTACTATTTAAACCTTTAATAAATATAACTATATATAAAATTTGCTATTAAATTGAAATGAAAATTTAACATTTATTTATAAATGATAAATAATATAGAAAATATTAAAATCACTATTACATAATATGAAGTGTTATTCATATAATGTAGTGGTGATTTTTTAATGAATAAATATTATCTTGTTGGAATTCTAGGGACGGGAATGTTGAGATGTCTAGCACTTAAAGAGTTATTATATAAAATATTATTTAGTTAAAAAAATATACGCAATGAGAAAATTTCTAATATGTTTTTTAAACTTGTATTCGACATTTAATAAACATAAGTTTTGACAACTTATTATAAATGTTATATAATATTGATGAAAGGAAAATTTAATATGCATATTAATAAAGAATTAAAAGTTATAAGAGAATTATTGTCTTTAACACAAGAAGAATTAGCTTTAAATATAGGTGTATCATTAGATACAATTAGTAGATGGGAAAATGAAAAAACAGATATTGAAGATAAAAATATTGAATTAATATATAATTATGCTTATGAAAAAGGAATATATATTAATAAAATTTATGAACAAATTATTTTTGAAGATTGTGAAAAACTAAAGACAAAACTTTTGTTTCATGGAGCCAAAAATACTATAAAATTTCCTCTTGATTTTCAATACTCTAAAAAAAATAATGATTTTGGAAAGGGATTTTATTTAGGTGAAAATTTAGAACAAGCATCAACATATATTGCAAATACTACTTCAAAGCATGTTTATTCGTTTTTTCTAGATTGTAAAAATTTGAAAATAGAGAAGTTTAGTGTTAATACAGAATGGATGTTGGCAATTGCTTGCTATAGAGGGTGGTTAACACAATATGCAGAAAGCGAAATAATTAAAAATATAATTAGAAAAGTAGAAAATGCCGATATAATAGTGGCACCAATTGCTGATAATAGAATGTTTGATTTAATTTCTGAATTTGTTGATGGAACAATTACAAATGAACAATGTGAACATGCTTTGGCAGCTACAAATTTAGGTAATCAGTATGTGATAAAAACAACTAATGCATTAAATAAATTAAAGTTTATAAAATTATTTTTCTTATCAAGTAAAGAAAAAGAAGTGCATAAAAATAAGAGGTTAGAAAATAATAATATTAATTTGAATAAAGTAAAAGTTGCAAGAATTGAATATCGTGGAAAGGGTCAATATATTGATGAGTTGCTAAAATGAAAAAATTAGATTTTAATGAAAGAAAATTATGTCAATTACATGGGAAAATATTTGAAGAATCAATTAATAAAGTTGAGTGTAGTTCCTTGATATTTATTAGAAGATTTATGTTGTCGGAACTTGCTAAACAATTTGATGATTATAGTTTTTTAGTGATGTCTTTTGATATTGATGATTGCTTCAATGAACTAGAAAATGAATTTGGTAAATCAAATTATGGAAAAACTAAATATTCAAAAGATGAAATGTTTTGGATAGGCTATATTTATAGAGTATTATCGATAATTTATAAACTTTCTAGTAGAAAAGTTTTTAAACTATTTAATGGTAAAGAAATTATAAAATACTATAATATTTATCATACTTTTGATATTGAACAAGCTGCAGAAAAAATGATGGAAAACATAAATTATAAAACTGTAAATTTAGAGCAGGATGCATATAAACTTTTAAAGAAACTAATAATTAGAGAAAAACTCGAGGCAATGATTGGGGAAAATATAAATGTTTATATTGATAGACCAATAGGTTCTATTCATCCAAAATATAAAGATGTTATTTATCCAATAAATTATGGATATATAAAAGAAATTGATGCAGTTGATGATGAATATCAAGATGCATATGTTTTAGGAGAAGATAAAGCAATTGATTATTGTAAAGGAAAAATATATGCTGTAATTGAAAGAGAAAATGATATTGAAGATAAATTGATAGTAGTAACTAACAATAAAGATTATTCAATAGAAGAAATTAAAGATAAAATTAATTTTCAAGAAAAGTATTTTAAATATAAAATAGTTAAATAAAAATAAATATATCTCCACTTGCATATAATGTAGTGGTGATTTTTTTATGAATAAGTATTATCTAGTGGGAATTCTAGGGTCGGGACTTCACGAATGTCTGGCAATTATAATTTAAATTAATTACGCGAAACGCATGAAAAATGAAGAAACTTGTGAGTAAAAACCTTGCAAGTTTTTTATATGGATGTTAAATTAGTGAAATTAATATACTTATATAAATATAAGTATATTAAAATTATAAAATATGTTAAAATATTCTTAGAGGGACATATTATGAGTATAAAAAGAATATTAAAAACAAAAAAATGCCAAAAATTTATTAATTATTTGAAGTCAATAACTGACACTAGACAAAAATGGAAAATCAAACATCATCAATATTCCATAATTTTTTTGGTTGTTTTAGCTATGCTTTCTGGGTGTAATAAGTTTAAAGAATATTATTGTTTTGGTTTAAAACATTATAAGCAACTTAAAAAGTTTGTAGAGTTTCCAAATGGTATTCCATCACATGACACAATGGAAAGAACAATGCATAGAATTAATCCAAAAGAACTAAATGATATTATATGTAATTATACAATTGGTTTGGTTGATGAAAAAAACATTCATGTTTGCATAGATGGAAAATTTGTAAAAGCAACAAAAGAAGGAAAAACAAAAGTAGATGCAATTGATATTGTAAGTGTGTTTGTTGGAAAAATAAAATTAAGTCTTTATAGTGAACAAACAAGAACAAGTGAAAATGACAAAAATGAACTACCAGTAATTAAAAGATTATTAGATATATTGTATGAAAAGTATAAAGAGAAACATTTTGTTTTTACAATTGATGCTATAGCTGCAGTAAATCCTATACTATCAAAGATAGTATCATATGGTTGGGATTATGTTATTTGTATCAAATCACGTAGCAAACACGGAACTGGTTTTTATGAAAATATTGTTGATGAGTTTAATTTGCAAAAAGATTTAAAATATACAAGCACACTAACTACAGGTAATGGAAGAATAGAAAAAAGAAAATACTATGTGATTCATGATATTTCAAATCTTATTGATAAAGAAAACTGGCCAACAGTAAAGTCGATTGGCAAGGTAAACTCTAATGTTGAAAATATAAAAAACAAAGTAGTATCTTTTGAAGATAGATATTATTTGTTTTCTAAGAAATTTACAACTAGTGAGTTTGAAATGTATCAAAGAGCTCATTGGCAAATAGAATCTTTTCACAATGTACTTGACAATTCATTCAACGAAGATCGTATGAGAATGAAAAAAGGTTCGAGTACTCTAAACACGAACCTCCTTAGAAAACTTGTATGGAATATTATAAGCATTAGTGTTGCAAGCGAAACTTATAAATCCTATACAGGGTTTAGAGACAAACATCGACTGTCATCTCCAATACAATTATTATACATTATTCTTAACGCTTTAAAAAGTCCAAAATAAAGTGCATTGTTACTTTTTTTTAAATTTGTTTTTTGTAATTTTGATTGCTTAGAATGTTTAATTTTAAAATCTTTTAATGGGTAAAATATGCAAAAAGGCAATTTTATCTGATTTTGAATTTAACTATTTTTGATTTTACCTATTTTTCATGCGTTTCGCGTATAAATTAATTGATAAATTTGCTGTTTTGAAAGTAATATGATATAATGTATATAAATTATACGTTTTTGAAGATGAAGGAGTAAAAAATGAAAAACAAATACTATATTGTACCTACTTTTAAAGATAATTATAAGAATGATAATTTTTTAAGGTTTGCAATACAAACAATAGGATTTTTCCAACCGAAAGGCAAATCAAAAGAAAAACCTATAAAAAGAGGACTTCAATTTATTGTTAAAAAAAGTGAAAATACATTAACAATTAATGAAATAAAAAATGTTTATAAGCATTTAAATTTTTCCATAAATAATATTAAAGTTAGAGCGTTATCAGAAGAATTATATGATAAAACAAAAAAAGTTACATATAATATTAATACTATTGTAAAAATAATTATGGATGAATTAGATAAGCCTAAGTATAAAGGAATAAGAATATTCATAAACCATGAGTTATATAATTTATCGTATTTAAATGGTTTATTTAGATCTTCATATTATGGGTTGATTGAATTGAGGGATGAAGTCGGATTAAGAGAAACGATAAATAAAAATGTTAATTTTGATGAATTAGATGAATTGATTAATAATCTAGATAATCTAGATCATATGTTATAATATAAAGGGTGAATTTATGAAAAATTATAAAATAAATGATTGGGAGGAATTAAGTATCAAAAAAAGCGTTAGGAACATTGAAAAATTGTTAGCAAATAATCAAGTTTCCGATACTTTCTCCTATGTGTCAATAATAATTGCTTTAATTAGTATAATATTTACTTTTGATTTTCAAAAAAAACTAGATGTTATAATAACTGTTATAATTTGTGTTTTAATAACAATAATTATATTTTTACTATTTCTTAAATTACATTTAAAAAAATGGAAAAGTGGAAAGAAAATTAGAATGTATTCAAATTTTGATGCAATTGAGTGTTTTGATAATAACATATTAAATAATACAATGATGGCCAATTCTCTTTTATATAGTTCTGCGAATTCAAATGAGGAAGATTTGCAAATTATAAGTCAAGTAAGCTACTACATAAATAAAGCAATTAAGGAGTTAAATTATATAAGTAAATATCCGATTTATTCTTCTAATTTAGCTAGCGCATCTCATAATAATAATATTGCTATTCAAAGAGTTGAGATTGTTATTTTAAATATTAAAAATATTCAGAAGACACTTGATGATAGGATAAAAAATTTAGAAAAAGTATGTAGTGGAGAATATATGGAGATTCTTAATGATATTAAAAATAATAATGAAAAATTTAAAAAACTTGGTGACAAAAACGGATTTGAAGTTTGTATTTTAAATAATATTAATTATTATTTAAGAAAATAAATGTAGCTTTAGCTCAGTTAAAAAAGATAACCTCTTTGAAAAGGTTATCTTTTTTTATTAAAATATATCTTAAGTTTTTGTAATCCATTCTTTATTACTTTTGAAACATTTTGCTGTGAAAAGTTTATTTCTTTAGAAATTTCTTTTTGCGTTTTATTTTCAATATAATATTTTTTAATAATAGTGGCTTCTGTTTCAGTTAGAAGTATATCTATCATATTTAACACATTAGATTTAACATATTCATAAAAATACTCATCTTCTCCTTTATTTTCGTCTTTAATCATATCCACATAAGAATAACTTTCATTACTACTAAATTTATCTAAAGAATATATTTGTTTTTTATAATTTAAATGCATTTTGTGTATTTCAATTGCTTTATTTTTTAAACATATGTATATATAGTTCTCATAATTATTTATTTTTTTATTGTTAAGATTATTTGCTAGATTAAACAAAAAAAGATATAATTCTTGCTCTAAATCTTCACGATATGATTTGTCATAATTACTACATATATATTTTATTTTTTAACCGAATATATTTATTAATTTTTCATATTTATCCAATTTCTACCTCTACAGATAGGAAAAAGATGAAATTATGATTATTAATGTCTAATATAAAAATTATCCTATAGTGCTAAGATTATCTTTTTTTGTAAATAATATATGTGATGCTATATAAGTATGTTGTTTTTTTTGTATTAAATTTTATATCGTTTTGACACTCTTTTGTACCATAAAACAATGTGCTTTAATAGGATTACTAATTCATTAATAGTACAGGTCATATTCTAATGATGATTTCATAATATTATACAACATCATTTAATAAAAAAATGTCGAAATTTGATTTTATTAATTTTAATTTTAATTTTAATTGTAAAAATGGCACGATTAACATTTAAAACACCATTTACAAAAATTTCATAAGTTTTAATAGCTTTATTTTGTAAAATAATAGATAATTATGTCTATTTATGATATAATTATTAAAAAGAATAATGGTGGATTGAAAATGAATGCTGAAAAACAAATTATAAATGATAATATTTTTAAAATAATTAGTTCAAATTACTTTAGACAATTAAAAGACAAAACACAATTGTTTTCTGCAGGAAACTATGAATGTTATAGAAATCGTTTGACGCACAGTTTAGAAGTTAAAAATATTGCTTTTGAAATTGCAAGGGGATTGGAAAAAGAATTTTCCAGAATTGAATATAATTGTAATTTTGATTTGATTGAAGCGATTTCTTTAGCACACGACATTGGACATACTCCATTTGGTCATATTGGTGAGAGAACGCTTCAAAAAATTATGACACGTGAGGATTGTCTTGGTGGAATGTTATGTATTAAAAACGAAAAACTATTTTTTAAACATAACGTTAATTCAATTAGAATATTAATTAATAATATATCCAAAGTTCATTGGAAAATACTGGACGGAGTTGTTAAGCATACAAGTGTTAAGTATAAAAATCCGGAATATAAAGATATTAGTAACGGAATTGGTCTTATTTCAAAAAACGAAAAAGATTCATTATATTCACTAAATAGTAATTATAATGATTATATAAAAGAAAAAGTTGATATTGCGTTGAACACCACATATGATAATTTAGGCTTTGCACTAACGATTGAAGGACAAATTGTAGCTATGGCTGATGAAATTGCTCAAAGGATTGCAGATTTTGATGACACATACAAAAGTAGATATGCATTTCAAGTTTTAAACGAAATTGAAGAATTAAGCTTTATCAAAGAAAGCAAATCTTTTGCTGATGTGATTCTTTCAATAAAAAATTTATTAATTAAAAAATTATGTGTTGAAATTACTAAAAAACACAATTTAGAAAATTATTCTAAGGAATGTGTAATATGCTTTAATGAAATTAAAAAATTCAAAGAGAAAAAAGCACAAAAAATCTCATTTACTAAAGAAGATCTAAAAAGTGGCAAATATATAAATTATAAGATATCAACATTTATAGATGAGGTTGTAACAAAATCAGAATATGTTCGCGAAATGGATGCGAAAGCTAATTTTATAATAAGACAGTTGTTTAAAGCATATTTCAACAATTTTGAACAATTACCTGATAGTACATTGAGAGTATTAATTCAAGATGTTTCTGATTTTTTGCATAATAATTTAAAATATGATTATATTAAAAGAATAATTAAAACACTTTGTATCGATTTGTCAAATTCGTCGGATTATAAAAAGGATATACAAAATATTTTTTATCTAAATAAATTTAATATAAAAAAAGAAAGATTAATTAATATCTCTAATTTATCTATAGTGGTTAAAATCATGAATGACATATGTGCAAACGGGTATACTAATGAAGTAGGTATTGATAAAAAAGAGATCCATAATTCTTATAAATTTGGTAATATTTTTATGATAAATATTGCAAATTATATTTCTGAAATGACTGATGGTTATGCCATACATGAATTTGAGAAATTATATTTACAAAATTGT